>CAZFMS010000230.1:0-7237 GCA_964520125.1 uncultured Planctomycetaceae bacterium | reverse complement strand
ATGGCGATGAGTTCCTGCACGCTGCCGAACGCCGCGACTTGGTGATGTGGCCTCGGCGAGACCCACGAGCGATGGTGGTAGCTTTAATACCACCGTGTGGTAGTGTGACCGATATGGCACGTGATAAGGCTACGGTCACGCTCGACCGGCCACCGCTCAATGTCCTCGACCTGGCCATGATGGCCGATCTGGACTCGGCCCTGGAGACCGTGGCCGGCAATACCGATCTGGCCGCCGTGGTCCTTCGGGCTACGGGCAAGGCCTTCAGCGTCGGAGTGGACGTGGCCGACCACACCGCCGACAAGGTCGGGGAGATGATCCACCTCTTCCACGGGCTGTTTCGCAAGTTGGCCTCCACTGACGCCCTGACCATCGCCGTCGTCCAGGGGGCCGCCCTCGGCGGGGGCTGCGAATTGGCCACCTTCTGTGACATCGTCCTGGCCTCCGACCGGGCCAAGTTCGGCCAGCCGGAGGTCCAGGTCGGCGTTTTCCCGCCGGTGGCCGCCTGTGCCTTCCCGCTCCAGATCGGCATCCGCAAGGCCGTCGAGTTGAACGCCCTGGGCGGCACCATCAAGGCCGACGAGGCCCACCGCATCGGGCTGGTCAATCAAGTATTCCCCGCCGACGAGTTCGACGCCGCGGTAGAAACCTACCTGGCCCAGATAGGCAAACTCTCCCGGCCCGTAGTTCGCCTGGCCAAGCGGGCCACTACCATGGTCGCCCGAGAGCAGATGCTCGCCCACTTGGATCGGGCCGAGAAGCTCTACCTGGACGAATTGATGAAACTCTCCGACGCCCACGAGGGAATCGCCGCATTCATGGAGAAACGAACCCCGGCGTGGAAACACGCATAGGTTCACCGCGGAGAACGCAGAGAGCGCAGAGAATAACTGATTAAGATCAAGAGCGCCAGATGGATTGATCTCCAAAGCACCGCAGAGTCGCTCGCAGAATGAGAATCGCACCTTGTCCTTCCTCAGCGGTCTCCGCGATCTCTGTGGTGAGAATCGAAAGGAACTGGAACATGAAGGCAGCAGTATTCCACGGCAAAGACCTCGGCCTGAAGATCGAGGACATACCCGTTCCGCAGATCAAGGACGATGAGATCCTCGTGAAGGTAGCCGCCTGCGGGGTGTGTCACACCGATCTGCACTACATCGAGCACGGCGTGCCCACCTTCAAGAAACCTCCCATCGTGCTGGGGCATGAGGCCTCGGGCATCGTCGAAGAAGCGGGGGCCCGGGTGACCAACGTCAAGAAAGGACAGCGGGTACTAATACCGGCGGTCCTGACTTGCGGCCACTGCCGGGCCTGCCGCCAGGGTCGGGAGAACATCTGCGCCAACATGCAGATGCCCGGCAACCATTTCGACGGGGCCTATGCCGAGTATTTCGCCGTGCCGGCCAAGGATGTGCTCGATCTGCCGGAGTCCATTCCCCTGGAGGAGGCCTCGATCATCGCCGACGCCATCTCCACGCCTTACCACGCGGTCAAGAACCGGGCCCGGGTCCGACCCGGCGACACCGTGGCCATCTTCGGCTGCGGCGGGGTGGGCATCAACGCCGTGCAGATGGCCGCCGCCGCCGGGGGCTACGTGATCGCCGTGGATATCAATCCCCGCAAGTTGCAGTGGGCCACCGAGTTCGGGGCCGCCCAGACCATCAATGCCGCCGAAGTGGAACGCCCCAGCAAGCAGATCAAGAAGCTGACCGGCGGCGGGGCCGACATCGCCATGGAGGTCATCGGCAACCCCCGCACCATCGAGCAGGCCTTCGAGAGCGTCCGCGTCGGCGGCCGGCTGTGCATCGTGGGCTACACCAGCGAGACCATCTCCATCGTCGCCGGCAAGATCATGTTCAAGGAACTCGAAGTGATCGGCTCGCTGGGCTGCCGCCCGGTCGATTACCCACCCCTGATCAGGCTGGTCGAGCAAGGCAAAATCGACCTCCAACGACAGGTCACCCACCGATTCAGCCTCGATGAACTGCCCAAGGCCTTCGAGGTAATGAAGGAGGGCGCGTCGTTGAGATCGATCGTGATTCCGTGAATGGGGCGGGCTTATTCACCGCGGAGCCCGCAGAGAACGCAGAGATGAGGGAGAAACTGAATGAGATCACTGAGCAGGTTATCGCCTCGGCGATAGCTGTTCATCGAGCATTGGGACCGGGTTTGCTCGAATCGGCTTATGAAGCCTGCTTGGCGTACGAATTAGCCGATCGCGCACTGACATTTGAGCGACAGAAAGGTCTGCCGGTGACCTATCGCGGTGTGCAGGTGGACTGCGGCTATCGCATCGATCTGCTTGTTGGTGGATTGGTGGTCGTCGAACTGAAGGCCGTCGAGAAACTGGAGCCCATTCATCAGGCTCAGCTTCTTTCGTATCTCAAGCTGTCAGGCTGTCGGGTGGGACTGCTGATCAACTTCAATGTGAAGATGCTCAAGCAGGGCATACGGAGAATGGTCAATGACTTCCCTTGAATCTCTCCTCTGCGATCTCCGCGATCTCTGCGGTGAGATTGATTGGTGTGCGTGATGCTGCACGAAGGTCAACTAGGAATTCACCCACCCGGCGCCCTGGGCGTGGCTTTCTTCATGCACGCCTCGGCCGACTGCTTCGTCGGCTGTAGCGGCGACGGCATCACCCGGCCGCTCGAGGAGGCCGGGACCTTGAGCCTCGATGACCACGGCCGACTGCGCTCCATCCCCCTGGCCGGCCGCATCTTCGCCAATCTCCTCGAAGCCGACGCCCTGGACCGCGTGCCCGAAGTCCTCATGGTCTGCTGCAACCCGCTCCAGCTCGGCGACTTCACCGCCGAACTCACCCGTTTCCTGGAAAACCTGGCCGACCGCGGGCGGCTCCGATCGATCGAGGACCTCCCCAAAGAAGTCCCCATCCTGCTGATCATGCCCAACGGCATCCTCAACCAGCAGACTCTCCGCACCTACGAGGAACAGCTCCACGAGTCCATCCTCATGCAACGCCTCCCCGGAGTCACCGAGCCCATGCGCGACGCCGTCCTGCAACGCGTGGTTCGGGGCATCGCCCTCCAGGCCGGAGGGCGGCGGGGTAGCGGCCCCCAAACCATCTACACCCTGGAGAGAAAGGGCACCCTGGTCTTCGCCGGCGGGGGAGAGGCCGAGCGCCAACGCATCGAAGAGGTCCTCGCCGACCACGACTATCCGGCCAAGCACGCCCGGGCCGTCTCCGGCACCCGCATCGAGTTCGACAAGGCCATGATCTCCATCGTCCTCAACGTCGGCGGCCTGATCCACACCGTCAAGCCCGACGGCCAGCTCCTCGACCTGCGGATGGGAGACCTCTGCAAAGACCCCTCCAAGACCGATTTCGTCAACCAGATAACCCGAGCCGTGTTCGACGTCGGCCAGGCCTCCGGGGCCTATCCCCCCGAAGCCGAATACCATCAAATCTGGGCCACCCATCGGGCGACCATTATGGCCCACGTGGGGCACGTCACCAGCTCGCTCAAAACCTTCCGCGACGCCTTGGCGAATGGCCTGGACAACGTCAAAATGTTCTCCAACGAGGAGTGGATCCTCACTCCGCTGATTCGCTACGCCGCCAACGCCGGGCTCAAGAAGGACGAGGCGTTGCTCAAGTCGCTCCGGCGACAGGTCCAGGCCTCCATGGCCCGGGCCATCCGCTATCGTGACCAGGGTTCCGACGGAACCGCTTCGAGGGCCGCCCAAATGAAGCTGACTGCCAAACGCAATTTCAACATCGAACTCTACGAATCCGGCGCCGACGATGCCGTGCTCATCGGCACCATGCTCGACAACGATCACCTGATCAAGCTCCAGTTCACCATCCACCTACCCGACGAGCAGATCACGCGCAGCAAGCTGGAGATGATCCGCACCCCCTTCCCCGTCTGCCGAGAGGTCGAGCCCCTGGCCGATCGACTGGTCGGACTGCGCATCGAGCGCGGCGTCTTGCAGGAAATCTCCCGCCGCCTCGGCGGCCGGCTGGGCTGCTCGCACATCAAGGAGCTGGCCACCAACCTGGTCTACTTCGCGGCTTCCAGCCTCATCCAACGCCGATTGGGTATTGACCCCATGAGCACCGAGTACGCCGCCAAGTCTTCCGATGAGTGGTTCAAGATGACCAAGGAGTTGCTCAGCGACTCCTGCCTGGCCTATTGCCAGACCACCGCCTGGGGGCTCGACGAGCAGATCGGAATCAAGAAGCTCGGCCAGGAACACCGCCATCCGCTGCCCCTGGGCGATTATCCATCTTCCCTCGGCGTCCTCCTCAGAGAGAACGCCCAGCGCGACCCCGACAAGGTATACCTGCGCTACCGCCACAATGGCGACCTCTGCGCCCTCACCTGGAAGCAATTCGCCGAACAGACCTTCCAGATCGCCCGCCACCTGCTCGACATGGGCACCCGCCGCGGCGACCGCATCGCCATGCTCTCCGAAAACCGGGCGGAGATGTTCCTCACCGAGTTGGCCGCCATGTCCATCGGAGCGGTCACCGTACCCATCTTCGCCGGCTACCAGTCCCCCCAGGTGGATTACGTCCTGGGCCGGGCCCGGCCGCGATTCCTGGTCGTCTCCGGCCAGCATCAGCTCGACAAGATCCAGCGCGACAAATACCCCTGGATCGAGAAGTTCTACTGCATGGACTTCAATGCCGCCTGCCAGAGCTGGGGGGCCCAGGACTTCGCCACCCTGCTCGCCAAGGGCGGCGTATCCCAACGCCGGCTGCGCGAGTCCGTCGACGCCGTCCACCCGGACGACCTGTGCGTCATCATGTTCACCTCCGGAACCACCGGGGCCCCCAAGGGAGTCCGCCTGGGCCATCGGCACCTGTTGTCGCAGCAAAAGGCCATGTCCCTCATGTGGGACATAGACGAGAACGACGTCTACATGAACTACCTGCCCTGGCACCACAGCTTCGGCGGGCTGTTCGAGCGCTTCATGACCCTCTACAACCGTTGCGAACTGTGTCTCGACGACTCGCGCGGCAAGGACATCGACCGGCTCATCGAAAACTGGAAGGCCTTTGACCCCACCATCTTCTTCAGCGTGCCGCGGGTGCACGACCTGGTGGTTACCCGGGCCCAGCAGGACAGCGCCGTCGGCAAGGTCGTATTCGGCGGCCGCCTCCGCTTGGTCTTCACCGCCGGGGCCTCGCTGCCCGCCCACGTCGAGGCCGCCTACCGCCGGCACGACATCCCCGTCCTCGAAGGCTGGGGCCTGACCGAGACTTCCCCCTGCGTAACCGCCACCACCAAAGACGGCGCCTGGCAGAGCGGCCACGTGGGTCTGCCCTTGCCCGGGGTCACCGTCCGCATCGACAGCGAGCAGGAGATCATGGTCCGGGGCCCCAACGTCATGGACGGCTATCTCCACGATGCCGAGGCCACCGCCCATGTGCTCTCCGAGGACGGCTGGTTCCACACCGGCGACCTCGGCGAATTCACCAAGCAAGGCCTCCGAATCTTCGGTCGAAAAGACGGCACCTTCAAACTGACCACCGGAGAGAAGGTCCATCCCCTCCGCATCGAGACCTTGCTGGTCAACGAGTGCCCCTACATCAGTCAGGCCGTCGCCCTGGGTGGCGGCCAGGACTATGTCGGCGTGCTGATCTACCCGGATTTCGGCACCCTGCGACGCTGGGCGGCCGATCGGAGCCTCGCCCCCGACGACCTGCTCGACGAGCCCGCCGTGCGCGAACTCTACGCCTCCGAGATCGCCAGAATCCACCCCATGATGGAGATCAAGTACGAAAGGGTCCGCCGGGCGGTCCTGGCCGATCGCGAGCCCTCTTTGGACAATGGCGAACTGACCCCATCCGGCAAGCTGGTCCGCAAGGCCGTGCTCAAGAACTTCAAGGACCGGACCGACGCGCTATTCGCACCTCAGCCGCCGGCCACCGTCATCGAGGTGCAACAACCATCACAAAGGACGGTGGCCTGTGAAAGCTGACAATACCCCCCGGTTGGTCATTGCCGGAGCCGCCCGCACCCCCGTCGGGCTCAAGTGCGGCACCCTCAGCACCTTCTCCGCCGAGGACCTGGCCGTCTTGGCCGCCGAAGAGGCCATCCGCCGTAGCGGCGTGGCTCGCGAGAAGATCGACGCCGCCGTCGGGGCCAACGTGTATCAATACACCGCCCCCGGCGCCCAGGACCTCTACTTCCCCCGCAACGTGGCCCTGCGCTGTCACCTCAACCTCGAGACCCCCGGCCTCCTGGTCCAACGCATCTGCGGCTCCGGGCTCCAGACCGTCATCAACGCCCTCCAACAAATTGCCCTGCCCGACTCCTTCGACGACGCCAAGATCATCCTCTGCTTCGGGGCCGAGACCATGTCCCGGGTGCCCCAGATCATTCGCTCCCCCCGACGCTCCGCCGCCGCCTTCTGGGAATTCGTCGAAGGCGGAGAGGTCGAGGACGCCATGCTGGCCGGCCTGAACCACGATCTGGCCCAGACCGGCATGATGATCACCGCCGACGAGTACGGCACCAAAATGGGCGTCACCCGTCAGGAGTGTGACCAGTTCGCCGATCTCTCCCACCAACGGGCCCGCTTCGCCTATCGCAGCAGCCACTTCAACGGCGGCGATGCCCTGGGCGGGATGTTCGCCATCGACACCAAGGATCCCGCCGGCCGGCCGGTCCACCTGGCCCGCGACGAATGCGTCCGCAAGACCACCGTGGACGTCCTCGCCAAGCTGCCCGGCTTCACCCCCAACGGTCTGGTCTCTCCCGGTAACGCCAGCGAGATAAGCGACGGGGCCGCGGCCCTGGTGGTCGCCGATCGGGTCGAGGCCGAGAAGCTCGGCCTGCCCACGCGCTTCGAGATTACCGCCTACGGCATCCGCGGCGTCGAGCCCCGGCTCATGGGACGCGGACCGGTGCCCGCCATCGAACAAGCCCTGGCCCGGGCCGGCCTCGAACAGAAAGATGTCGGGCTCTGGGAGATCAACGAGGCCTTCGCCGCCCAATACCTCGGCGTCGAGAAGGAAGCCGGAC
Source organism: uncultured Planctomycetaceae bacterium (assembly GCA_964520125.1). Classification (GTDB taxonomy): domain Bacteria; phylum Planctomycetota; class Phycisphaerae; order UBA1845; family UTPLA1; genus JAFGQA01. The sequence goes on along the minus strand of CAZFMS010000230.1, from coordinate 239 downwards.
TCGACCGCGAGATAACCAACGTCAACGGCGGAGCCATCGCCATCGGCCATCCCCTCGCCGCCACCGGTGGCCGCCTACTGGTCGACCTGATGTATGAAATGCAGCGCCGCAGCGTCCGCTACGGCTGCGCCTCGGCCTGCATCGGCGGCGGCCAAGGCGTCGCCGTCATCATCCGCAACACGGAGGCAGGATGAGGGGAGAAACGTCGAAACGTCGAAACGTCGAAACGTCGAAACGTC
>CAZFMS010000229.1:0-7245 GCA_964520125.1 uncultured Planctomycetaceae bacterium | reverse complement strand
AATCCGCGATCAGGACCTGCCGCCGCTCCTGCATGTCGGCCGACATGTCGCCCAGGGTGCGGAATCGCGTCCAGTGTTCTACGAAGGCGGCGTGCCCTTCCAGCGGCCGGCCGGTCAGACCCAGGCCCGTGGCGGCGTCGAGGCAGGTCATGGTGGTCCAGACCGCGGCCAGTATCCAAATCAAGCCAAGGACGAACCCCCAAGATCTTGCCTTGGCCCCCTGCCACCAAGTCCACAGCGCCGCCAAGGGGCACAAGAATGCAGCGTGACACATCCCAATGAGGAAGGCAAATGACGGCTCCTTGCTAGCCACTAGAGAGAACATCACCAATGCGAATCCAAGCCAATACAACGTAGTCCAGATCGCGACCAGCGCAAAAACCAAGCCAAGGAGGAGCGCCCAAGTTCGCACCTTGGCCCTCCTCCACAAGATCCACAGCACCGCCAAAAGGCATAGGTACGCACCGGAAGGCCACCCTAGTAGTAAAACAACTGCGACATCGGGAGCCTTGGCAACCGTCCAGAACGCCCACAATGCGACGGCAAGCCAAAGCAGCGTCGCGAAGAACGTCCAACGCTTGGGAGGTTCGCTACACGCTTGCCAATGACCGAGCCAGCACAATGCCCGGCCTAGCTGGCCAGCCAACCAGAGCAGCAGGAGCACGGTCGCGGCGATCGGTGCGGCCGCCAGGACCGGGACGGCCAACAGGGCCATCTGTCTGGGAGTCAAGGTGATCGGCCGGCCGATCAGTCGGGCGACCGAGGCTTCGATGACGATGTAGAAGGCCCCGCCGAGCAGGTTGGTCACCGCCAGGAAGAGGACGTACGCCGGTACGCTGAGCGGCGCGAGGAGGGTGAAGAGAATCAAGCCGAAGCGCGAGCGCACGCGTTATCCCTTGCCTTGGGGACGTTGTAACGGGAATAGGATCACGTCCCGGATGCTGGGAGAGTTGGTCAGGAGCATGATCAGCCGGTCGATGCCCACGCCCAGCCCACCGGCCGGCGGCATGCCGTACTCCAGGGCGGTCAGGAAGTCCTCATCCATGACCCGCATGGTCTCCTCGCCCTCGCCCTGGACCTGTTCGCTCAGCGTCTGGCGTTGGATGACCGGGTCGTTCTGTTCGGTATACGCGTTGCCCAACTCCATGCCGGCGGCGAAGGCCTCGAATCGCCAGGCCAGAGACGGATCATCCTGCTTGCGTCTGGCCAAGGGGCACAGGGCGGCGGGATACTCGGTGACGAACACCGGCTGCACCAGATGTTCTTCTACCGTCGCCTCGAACAACTTGTTCGCCGTCACGGCGTCATCCATCTTGGCCCCGTCGATGCCCATGCCGGCCGCCTGGCGGCGCACTGCCGCCGGGTCTGACAGATCAACGCCGGCGTGTTCGCGCAGCAGATCGGTATAGGTCCGCCGCGGCCAGGGTGGGGTGAAATCCAACTCATGATCGCGGAAGGTCCGCCGGCATCCCCCGCCGACGGCCTCGATACCGGCCGACACCAGCCCCTCGACGATCGACATCATGTCGGTCAGATCGCCGTAGGCCTGGTAGCACTCCAGCATGGTGAACTCCGGATTGTGCCGGGTGCTGATGCCTTCGTTGCGGAAATTGCGGTTGATCTCGAAGACCCGCTCCAGGCCCCCGACCAGCAGACGCTTGAGGTACAGCTCCGGCGATATGCGCAGGAACAGGTCCAGGTCCAGGGTGTTGTGGTGGGTGGTGAAGGGTCGGGCCGCGGCCCCGCCGTAGATCGGCTGCAGCATCGGAGTCTCGACTTCCAGGAAGCCCCGGCCGCGCATGTGATCCCGGAGGCCATCGATGATCCTGCTGCGGGCCTTGAAGGTCTGCATCACCTGAGGATTGGAGAACAGATCGATGCTCCGCTGCCGATAGCGGGCGTCCACGTCCTGCAAGCCGTGCCATTTTTCCGGAGGCGGCCGGAGGCTCTTGCACAGCATGGTCAGGGAGTCGGCCCAGACGGTGATTTCGTTGGTCTTGGTCCGGCCCAGCACACCGTCGATCCCGACGATGTCCCCCAGGTCCACCAGCTTGACCGCCGCCCAGACGGCGTCGCCGAGCCGGGCCTTGGACAGGCCGATCTGGATGTCACCCGTGGAGTCACGGAGCGTCAAGAAAGCCAGCTTGCCCATCATCCGCCGCAGAACGATGCGCCCGGCGACCCGTAGCGACGCCGATTCGTCGATCTGGCCCGGGGTCAGGGTTAGAGCTTCGGCTCGAGCGCGGGCCTGGGAGGCCATGGCCGCGCCCTCGAAGCGTCCGCCGTAGGGATCTCGCCCCATGGCCAACAACTGTTCGAGCTTCTTGAGGCGATCCTCGTAATACTGGTCAACCATGCCGGTCCGATGCTAGAATCAAAGCCACCTACGCGCCCCAGAACCAACGGAGGGGGACGCCGCCCGCCGGCTGCCACGCCGCCCCTCGGGCGTACCCGGGGGTGGGCTTTGGCTGCCGATCGTGTCCGGCATGCTATTCGCCGGGCGGGATTGCTTCAACGGTCCGGTCGGCCCCAGGCCATTCGGTCTGACCAGACAGCGAGAGGTCGATGATTGTCGGACTTTGGCTGGGTGGGGGCTGGGTTGGCCTCTCCGCCGGCCTCCGACACCCGGACCGAACAGGGAATAATCTGCACGTTTGGGCCGTTTATAAATGCAGGATGGGAAACCGACATACTCGGCCGAGGCCGGAATAACCGGACCAAACAAGCCTGACGGCGAGTTTGAAGAGGTTGCGCTGTGTCACCTGGATGTAGTCTATCGTATTGCGGTGCGGTTGGCCGGCAATTCGCACGAGGCCGAGGACCTGGTCCAGGAGACCTTCTTGCGGGCTCATCGGGCGTTCGGGCGATTCGAGCTGCGCAAGTACGGTGCCCGGCCGTGGCTGCTGAAGATCCTGCACAACGTCTTCTATTCGCGGCGCAGCCAGGCCGGCAAGGCGCCCACCCTGATGGAAGACCTCAGCTTCGACGACTTTGCCGCGGAGTTGGAACAGAGCCCGATCCCGATGCTGCCCGAGCAGCAGATGGACTGGGAGGATTTCGACGAGGAGCTAAAGGCGGCTGTGGAATCACTGGCTCCGGAGTACCGCTCGGTGATGCTGCTCTGGGCCTTGGGAGACCTCAGTTATAAGGAAATCGCTCAGGTGATGGGGTGTGCCATGGGCACGGTGATGAGCCGATTGCACCGGGCCCGGCAGCAGTTGACCAGAACGTTGGGCAGTTATGCGGATGAGCGGGGGGTCCAGCGGAGGCCGGATGAGAGAAAATGAGCTGCACGACCATACGAAAATTCCTATATGCCTTTGCCGACGGCCAACTGGGCGTCGAGTCCAACTGCCAGGTGTTGGATCACCTCAAGATGTGCGGCGATTGCAGCCGCGTCGCGGAGCAGCACCAGGCCCTGCGGACCAGGCTGGGGGACAGCCTCGGGAAAGTCCAGGTGCCCCGGGGCCTGCATGAGCGGGTCCGTCAGGCAGTGTCCACCGGCAAGACGGCCGCTCGGCCGCGCGGGATGCGGGCCTTTCTGACGGTCAAGCCCTTTGCGGTAGCGGCCTGCATCACCCTGGTCGCCACGGTCGCTTGGCAATATGCGCTCCGCCCCGGCGGTACTGACCAGTCTGCCGGGGGCCAGTTCGTGCTAGCCGGTCTAGAGGATGAAGCCGCCTCGATGATCGTCAGCAAGCATACGATGTGCTGTGACGGTGCTGCGTCACACCACAACCTGGCCCTCCCCCGGGCCCTGCCCGGCCTGGCCGCGGTGATCTCCGCACGCTACGACGACATCATCCAAGTCCTGGCCCCGGATCTGTCTGACCACGGGTTTGCGTTCGAGTCCGCGAATCTCTGCGGCCTGCGCGGCGGCTGCGGCAACGGCCATCATCATGACAATGAAAGCCCTGATGACGCCCCCGAAGAGCATCATGGCGGGGTCAACGGAGGGCACCTGCTGTACGTCAAGGGAGACGCATCGGCACCCACCCGTCTCTCGGTCTTCAGCGTGCCTCGCTGGGACGACCTTGACCATCTGGGGGCGGTGGTCTCCGACCGTGACGAGATCCGTCTGATCCCGATCGCGCCCGGCGCCGGCGGCCGGGCATTGTGCATCGCCGTCTGGCACCAGGATGCCACCAGCTACGTCTGCTGCGGTCAGGTCGATGTCCCGTCAATGAAGAACATCGTCACCGACGTCCGACTGGCCCTGGGCAACTCCCCGACATTGACCGTGCTGGCCGCAAATTCCTGGCTGCCCTGACCGGGCCCATCGGCGGCTGGTATCATTCTCCCAATGATGAACCTGAGCGCACGAAGTGTCGCCCGGTTGGGTTTCTGTAAGCCCGACTGCATCTCCCACCAGGGGCGAGACGACCGGGCTCTGCCTATCCCCCAGGCTCGCCCAAAAACAGTCGATACTCTCGGAGGTTTCGGCGGTAATGGCTCAGGCTGTCGGCCAGGCCACCGCGCCGGTTGCGGGCCAGCCATAGCTCCCGGTGCCTCTCGATGATGGCGGTCATCTCCGCGGCCAATCGTCGGCATCGTCGCCGGATACTGCGGCCATCGCGAACGGCCAGGGCCGCCGCGGCCCGCCTGCAGGCGTGACCCAATACCGCCAGCGTGGCCTGCAGCTCCCGGCCAACGAGTTCCCCGTCCGAGCCCCCGAACCAGGTGGTGCCGGCCCGCGCCGCCAGCTCGGCGACCCGACGCTCCATCCGCCCGATTCTCTCCTCGGTCAGTCCCTCGATCCCGTCCGGCGGTCCCCATGACGCCTGCATGCCGGCAAACAGCACCGTCCGGTTCTTCAGGGCCACTTTGGAGAGTTGATGCACCTTGCCCGCCTCGCACCACAGCCGGCCGGTCGCTCCGGTGTGGTCCTGGAATGCGTGCCGACTCAATTGCCGGGCCACGTCGATCGAGCCGTTGGCCTTGACGCCCCAACTGACTGCGGCCCCAAAGAGGAAGCCGCAGTAACTGACCGGCAGATACTGGCGATGCCCGAAGTCTCCCCAGTCGGTGATGAGATAGCCCGAAGCACCGTGGCGTTTCCCACTAACCGCTGCCCGGTGCAGGTTGGCCAGGCAGTTCTCCGTTCGCCCGCCGAAGCTGCACCAACTCGAGGTCCCGGGGCAGACGTAGAAGTCCAGGCCTCGGCCCGCCAGCCGGCGGCACTCGACCTCGAACGGGTGGTCCGCTTCGTAGCCCCAAACCAGCGGGATGACATCCCTGGGCAGCTCGGCGATCAGCTCGGGATGGCGCTGGACGATGTCACCCCAGAACATCATCCGCCGGCCTTGCCCGCGGACAGCCCGGCGAAGGGCGAGTAGAAAGTCGAGATAAACCCGGCCGATGCCCCTTTGGCGGCAGGCGTCCTTGCTGCGGCCCTGGCCCAGCTCCCAGGTCTCATCACCTCCGACGTTGAACAGCCGGCTGGAAAAATGCGGCAGTAGCTGCTCATATAGCGAGCGGACCAGCCGGATCGAGCGGGGGTCCAGCGGGTTCAGCGTCGTCGGCGTGCTGCGGTAGTCCCCCCAGGGCGTCTTCCAAGGTCCGTCGGCCTCGGCCAGACCGGCATAAGGCGGGTGCCGCAGCCAGCGCTCCATGTGTCCAAACGAGTTCTGGTTGGGGACCAGTTCGACGCCGCGCTGGCGACAGTAGCGGTCGAGCTGCTCGATCTGATGGCCGGTCATCGGCGAAGAGCCGGCCCACACCCGCCGGTGGCCGGCGTAGGCGAAGGTGTGCTCGGTGTACAACTGCAACTGGTTGATCTTCCATCCCGCCAGCATGTCGATCAGGCGCTGGAGAGTGGACAGCTTGGGCACCTGGTCCCGGCTGATGTCGAGCATTACGCCGCGGACGGCGAAGTCGGGCCAATCCTCGAGGTCCATTGCCCGGATGGAACGGCAGCCCGAGCCGATCAACTGGCCCAGCGTCAACGCGCCATACCGCAAGCCCGCCGCGGTGCCGGCCCGCAGTCGGATGCCCGCGGGGCGAATCCGCAAGGAGTACCATTGCTCGCCGCCCCCTCGGCCTTCCCGATCGACCCGCTCGATCGTCACCGCGCCGTGTTTGGAACCGCGGAATGAAGTTCCCGGGTCCGGGGTCCGTTCGGTCCTTCGCCCGCGTGAGTGTTGGAGGGTCCACCCTAGATCAGCGCCCCGCGCAGCCAGGCCGCGCAGCAATCGTGCCGCCGATGCGGCCGGCCCATCGTCCGGACCTGAGTAGACGATCTTCGAGTCGTCAGAAAGTCGAAAGATGCCGGAGTGATACCGCACCCGACGCGGTCGGGGCAGCAGGTGTTCCTGCGACGCCGCGGTGCTGGACAGGGCAGAAACCTCCCCAGGCCCGATTAGCTCCCGGCCGAGCTGATCTTGTTCACCGGGGTCTGGTCAACCGGCCCGGCAGAAGCCGAAAACACATCCAAGCCGAGCACCTCCCGTACCGCCCTCGTCCCCCGCGGCCCGAGCTGAAAGGCCCTTGGGAGGGCAAGGATGCTCAACGAACCCCGGACTCGTCGTCAGCGTCGACGGCCACGTTCCCCGCCAGGGCCTCTTCGAATCTGGCCGGCAGGTAGCAGCCGACGGTGGCCACGCAGACGTCGGCCTCGGGGGACCATTCCGTCCCCAACAGGGAGAACTCGCCGTTGGTTTCCTCGAAGATCCGGTGAATGGCCTGCAGATCTCGCGGGGGATGCTGCATTTGCCCGTTCCGAATCACAAAAGTCGTCTCGGCTCCCCGGGCGATCAACTCGACTTGAACCTCGTAGCCGTCGCCGGTGGAGCAATGGGTGACGGTCAATCGCGGACCGAGCCGGGCGATGAAGTCCGCGTCCGACTGCCCCCGCGACCTCCGGGCCTCTATCAAGGCCTTGCTGAAGGCATCGATGATCGCGGCTTGAAGGGCGGCGGCCCGCTGCTCCTGGGCATCGCTGCTCTCGGCCAGTCTCGAGAATCCGGCCATCTCGAAGGTCAGGTCCCGCGGCCCGGCGGAGCGATCGGTCCGGCCTCCGCGCTGGGAGGCAACGGCGGACCCGTTGTCGCCCCGGTCCAGGGTAATCTTGTAGGCCTGGTCGCTGACCGACTGATTGACCTCCTCCTCCTTCGCGCCGCATCCACAACAAACCAGGCCGGCGACGACCGCCAGCATCGCTGTCGATGAAACCCAGCCAGGCTGAGCAGAACCCAGCCCGACGCACCCGGCCGACCGCTTCAACGTCATTCGCATGGGGGAACTCCT
>CAZFMS010000228.1:0-7275 GCA_964520125.1 uncultured Planctomycetaceae bacterium | reverse complement strand
GTGCGTGTCCGGCACCGTAAGCCAGATGTCGAACGTGCACTTGTCGTTCAGGTGGTCCTTGCCGACCCACCAGGTGCGGGCGTGCCAGGTCTCGCTGAGCGTCGCTACGATGTCAACCGTTTCCGAGCCGTTGTAGTGACTTCCCCAAAAGATGCCGTCGTTGGGCCGGGGCGTGCCGCCATAGTCCAGCCAGATCGTGAACTCCTGTCCGTTATTATAGCTGCCGGCCAAATCGACCGTGACCGCTTCACCGACGTGCGTAAAGCTGCTGGGGCTGGTGACGTCTCCACCGACCTCGATCACGTCCATCTGCCCACTGTAGGGATCCAGGTACAGGGTGATCGCGGACAGGTGCGGGACCCGCGAGGCCACCGTGAGCGTCACCCGCCCGAAGATCGTGCGCGCCGCCGGGTCCACGTCGATGTCAATCCAGGTATGCAGAACGTCGGTGTAGGTGTTCCCCGGCTGGGGATCTCCCGGCCCGCGGTCGCCACCGCCACGACCGAATTCCGCCTTCATCCGGGACACGTATCCGCACCGCCAGCCGTTCTCACGCGACGGGCAGTCGCCCGGGGAATACTCCCCAAAGGCCGAACCACCGGTCAACATCACCAGCAGCAACGTCGCCGCGCTCACGGTCAGCTTCGTTCGCAACATGAAGGTCTCCTCCCCGAGGCCACGCGTGGCAAGCGACGACGCAAGAACACTGTCGCGCCGCCGCCACCGACGTCTTCCTTGTACCACGACCCCAGAGATCATTGTACTCGAACATCCGGTGTGACGCAAGGGCAGTCGCCCAGCCCACCGGGAATCGCACCCCCTCCCCCGTTCATCGGGCCCTTCTTAGCCGGTCGTGCCGCCGAAACCAACATCCCCCTCCTGAGGTGTCCGCAGCCGCCGTCTTCACCGGAGTTTACTATTTTTGGGAATGAAAGAACGAGGGCCTGTGCGCCCGGCTAGGTTCAGCCGGCACCTGGCGAGCGGCTGTTGGAGGAGTCGACGTCCGGCCATCGAACCAGCAGACGGCAGGCCTCGTCCTGGAGCTTCTTCAACTCGTTGGGTTTGGCGGCCTGGTTGTAGAAGAACGCGAAAGCCAGCCATCGATCTGATGTGGTGTGAATGTATCCGGCAAGAGTACGAACGCCCTTGATATAACCGGTCTTGGCGAAGATGCGCCCCTTGGTGTCGGGCCAGCGGCACCGCTTCTTCATCGTTCCGTCGATGCCGGCGCAGGCCAGTGAATCACGCAGCGCCTCGAAGTTCCCATCGGACGCGTTGTACATGTAGCGGAAGACTTGCGTCGCCGCCGCGGCACTGAGTCGATCGGACCGCGACAGGCCGCTGCCTTCTACCACTTTCACCTGACTCGGCGATACCCCGACCCGGTCCAGGAACTCATCGACCGCCTGTCGCCCACTTTCCCAGGACCCGACACCGGACCGCTTGCTGCCCAACAGCTTCATCAGGGCCTCGGCCATCATGCCCAAGCTCTCCTTGCCGGCCCGCGACAGGGCATCGGCCAGCGGTGCTCGATGCACCGCCACGATGTGGCAGCCCGCCGGGATGCTTCCGTTCTCCAGCCGCACCCTCTCCCGGACCACCCCACCCACCACCTGAATCCCCTCCTCCGACAGGACCGTCTTCAGCACGTCCCCGAAATAGAGACCCGGGTCTCGAACCGTCACCGGGCCCAGCACCCCCTCTTTCGCCACCATACCGCTGACCACGATCGTGTCGCTGTCCCACTGTCGGTTGATCGTGGCCACGTTCTTCGTACCGCTCACCGTCTTGTTGGCCAGCTTCAACCAGCTACCGCCGGGCACCAGTGACACGTCCGCCGGCTTGCCGGGAGACGTTGGACGGACCCTGACCGCCGTGCAGTTCGCGTTGAAGTTCAATCCCCCGATCGGCGCCTCATACCACTTCTGCAGTTGGTCGGCCGGCCAGCTAGGGTGCACGAATTGATCATCGAATATCGAATCGTCGATCACCACGTCGCCCGGTATCTGCCTCACGCCGGTGGCCTTCAGCGTTTCCGCCCAGGACCGAAAAGTCGCCGTGATGGTCTGGCCGCGCCGCCGGGCCAGCCGCTCGTCGCCGAACGTCGGGTCTCCCTCACCGATCACCACCAGGTCTATCCCGCGGACGGCCAGGACCGTCTTGAACTGGAAGTCCGCCCCCAGCTGGTCGATGGCCGCCGACATCACTACCGGCTTCATGTTGCTCGCCGGCAGCATCGCTTTCGTGCCGTTCCGGTCGTATAAGACCTGCCCGTCGGGCAGGGCGATCACCCGGGCCCCCAGCACCGCCTTCGACTGATTATGGTTCGTCAGGATGCGGTCGAGCCTCGACCGAAGGCTCCTGCCGGGCTCGCCGACCGCCGCCCCGGTCATTCCCAGCGGCGACGCCAGAGCCACCGACAGCACGCCCAGCCGTAGCGATTCGCGCCAAATCCGACGGGTCCGAGTATGAGATGTTGAAGCGTCCATGCGACGGGATATTACGGGTCGGCTCGCGGCGTGCAAGTTTTGACTCCAAAAACAATTACCCCTAGACTCGAATGGGTAAGCACGGGGCCCTGGTCTAGCTCCGAACAGGGTGGAAATCGACCTCCAACCGCAATCGATCCGGGCACCTACCTAACGGGCCCGCCCAGGAGGCCTCGGTTGCGGACTCATCACCCTTCGGTGGCCCGGATCCGACCGGATCGCGCAGACCCCGCGGCCGGTCTCGCCCGAAGATCACCCAGGCCGATCAGGTTCCTGGCACGGAACTTTGCTCTGCGTGCTGGTTGTGGGACTCACGCGCCCATCAGCCCGGTCTTGGACCCGTGCCGCACTGGGAGAGAGGCGGACTATGCCCTCGCCGGACACTGCCGATACTCTCATCATCCTGATCGTGTCCGATCTAGATGATCGGTCGGTCCGCGACTGCGCTTCTGCCCTGACCAACGCCGGCGCCTCCGTGGAAACCGTTCCTGACGTCTACGCGGCAATAGCCAGGCTGGCCCTCGGCCCGGAGGTCCGCACCCTCCTTCTGGACGCTCGACCACTAGATGACAAGGAAATGTCCTTCGTGCGCGTCGCCCATCGCTATCATCCGTCCGTCGAAGTCCTCGTACCGTCCTTTGACGGCACCGCCGAACGAGTGGCGGCCTTCGGCGCAGGCCTGCAAGCCGTAGACGTTGCTTCTGTGGTGGCCTCCATCGCCGCCCAGCCGGTTCCCTCGGCGGTCGCCGACGACGATCAGCCCTCCACTGCGGACCTCTCCACCGCAGGCGGACCGGATTCCGTCTCCTCGGGTCCCTCCCTGCACCAATCGGTCCGTCAGCGCATGGCCGGCAACGACCCCAGGGTGACTCGACGCATGCCGCCGCGTCGCCCCCCCGAAACACCCGCTCCTAGACATGATCAGCCTGAACCGGCTCCAGACTACCCCCCGGCTGAACCCCCCCCGCCTTCCGCGGCCGAACCCGCCAGGCGCGTACTTTCTCCGGAAGAAGTAGACGCCCTCCTGGCAGAAACTGAGGATAGCGAGAACGATCAGGGGCCCGCCGACAACGGTGACGCCGGAGAAGTGACATGATGACGCGGGACACCGGCGATGAAGCCCGCCTCTTGGTGGTCACCGATCTGGACCGTCTGGGGCCCATTATCCGGCAGTGCTTCCCGCGCCCGATTCACGGCGTCCACACCTATCTGGACGGCATCGCCCAGATCCGTCAGGCCCCCACCCGCGCCGTCCTGGTTGGCTACGACAGCACTTGTCGAAAGCCCGAAGCGGCGATCAGGGCCCTGAAAGCAGTGGCCGGCGACGCCCCGGTTGTATTCTGTTGCGACCCGGCCCACGAACCTCTCGCCCGACGGCTAACCGACCATGGCGCCGACGACTACCTGATCTTCCCCCCCGAGCCGGCCGAACTCGAACGAGCCTTGGGCATCCTGTCACGGCTAACCCAGCAGCGGTGGATCGAAGCACCAGTCGTAGCCCCCGTGCCTTCGGTGGAGGAACTTGCCCGGCTGGCCGACGTTCTTCCCCGCCTGGTCGCCGGAGAGGCAGGCGCCCTGGACGCCATGGCCGCCCTGGTCTGCACCGCCCTTAACACTTCCAGCGCGACCATAATACTCGAAGGCCGCACCGGTCGAGCGGGCCCGATCGGCGACGACCCTTCCGGCGCCGTATTGGTCGAGCCCATCGCCGATAACGAGCAGCGCATAGGACAGATTCGGGTGGGCCACAGTCGCGCCGGAGGATTCACCCACGAGGACACCGCCAAGCTCCGCCATTACGGCGTGTTGTTCGCCCGCATGTTGGAGGGCGCCCGCCGGGCCGGCGACTGGCAGCGCCTCGCCCTGACCGACGACCTCACCAGCCTGCCCAACCGCCGCCATCTGCTCGGCTTCCTCCAGGAGAAGCTCGATCTGGCCGTGAAGAACCGCTCCACGGTCTCCGCCCTCATCTTCGATATCGACGACTTCAAGCGCTACAACGACGCCTACGGGCACGACGCCGGCGACGAAATCCTCTGCGACATCGGCCACCTCTTCGTGCAGTGCAGCCGGGACTCCGACCTGGTAGCCCGCTACGGCGGCGACGAGTTCGTGGTGGTCTTCTGGGACCCCGAGGGCCCCCGAACCGTCGGCTCCCGCCATCCCCAGGACGTGCTCGACGTGGTCCACCGGTTTCGTCAGGCCCTCCAGAAACACACCTTCACCCGCCTGGGTCCCGAGGCGACCGGCTGCCTGACCATCAGCGGCGGCATCGCCCACTACCCCTGGGACGCCCGGACCGCCGGCGAACTCATCGAAGCCGCCGACCAGGCCCTACTCCATGCCAAAAAGGCCGGCAAGAACCGCTTCTGGATCATCGGCGAAGCCGACGCGGTCTCCTAACCCCTCACTCGGAGACCCGACCGGGGGACCCTTTTCTCGTTTCGCCGTCGAAAAGAGCTTGGCGGGACACGCTGATAACGTTAAAATACATAGTGCTACCGGGACCGATAGAGCGATCGGCCGTCGCCGGAAGGTGGGACATGGCAGTCGAACTCAACCAGCCTGCAATCTCCGCAGAGCTGGTCCGACAACATCTCGAGCGGGCCTCCGACCTGCTCACGGCCCAATCCGTCGATGGCCTCTTCGTATTCCGGAACACCAACATCCTGGCGTTCTGCGGCGTGCCCCTGGCCCCCAGCGACCGACTGGTCTGCGGGCTGGTCAATCCCGACGGTCGAGCCGCGGTGGTGGTCCCCGCCTTCGAGGCCCCCTTGGCCGATGGCCTGCCTCCCGGTACCGAGCTGCTCACCTGGGAGGAACACGAAGACCCCTACGCCGCGGTCACCCGGGCGGCCGGCCTGCTGGGCATTACCTCGGGCGTTATCCTGCTCGACGGCTACACCTGGACGGAGACCGAGAATCGGCTGCGAGACGTTCTACCCGGGGCGTCGCTTCGCCCGGATCCCGGGGTCATCGAGGCCATCCGCATCATCAAGAGCCCGGAGGAGATCGAGGCCATCCGCGCCGCCGGCCGGGATACCTCCCAGATATACCCTCTCGTCGCCAAGAAGCTACGGCCCGGGATCTCCGAACGCGACCTCAGCCGGGAGGTCCTCGGCCAACTGCGCAAAGCCGGCCTCTCGCCGTTGGGAGACCTGATCCAGGGCGGCGAGACCGCCTCAGTGCCCCATCGGTCAGCCGGTGCCCGGACCTTCCAAGACGGCGACGCCGTAATCGTGGATTTCGTCTGTCAAAAAGAAGGCTACCTGGCCGACATGACCCGGACCTTCGCCGTCGGCCGACCGGACGGTGAGATCCGGCGGGCCTACGCCGTCGTGCGGGACGCCCAAAGGGCCGCGATCGAGGCCGTCAGGCCAGGCGCGACCTGTGCCTCAGTTGATCAGGCCGCCCGGGCGGTCATCCAGCAGGCCGGGCTGGGCGACTACTTCATCCACCGTACCGGCCACGGCATCGGCCTCGACGTACACGAGCCGCCCTATCTCGTCCGGGGAAACCAGCAGCGCCTCGAGCCGCACATGTGCATCACTGTCGAACCCGGCGTCTACCTGCCCGGCCGGTTCGGCATTCGCATCGAGGACGTCGTCGCCGTCACCGAGGACGGCTGCCAACGCCTGACCGACTCCGTCCCCACCGACGTCTCGGGAGTCTTCAAGTAGTCTAGCCCCACAAGCCGCGACCGATTCAGGGCACAGGAGCATTTCACGCTTGCGGGTGTCCTGGAAGAGCCGCGGGCTTCAGCCCGCGCGGCCTGGCCTTGGAGAAACCTCACGATCGGCTGCGTCACAGGCAATCGTGAATGGCTCTAATGACCCACTCCCGCTACGGGCTTGGTGACGCTCCCTACTCGATGATGATAGGGCGCAACCCGACTAGGCTAACCACCCAGCCGCGACATCTGATGGTTGCCGCTCGATCCGTGGACCTGGGGTTTGAAGGCCACACACTTGAGGAATGCGTCGTGCAGGTCGCGGCCGATCTTTCGACGCCCAGTCGGACCGGCAGGGCGGACGATGGGGCGCAGCTCGACCTCTCCGCCGTCGAATAGGCAGCTCCTCAGCCGGCCCTCGGCGGTCAGGCGGAGGCGGTTACAGGACTGACAGAAAGGCTCGGACATGGCGCTGATGAACCCGATCTTGCCAGCCGCGCCCTCCAGCCGCCAGACCGAGGCCGGGCCGCATCCCGTGTCCTTGCCCCCCCGCTCCAGCGGCCCCAGACGCCGCGTAATCCTTTCACGGATCTCCAACTCGCTGATGAAGCGATCTTCGTATTCTCCAGCCAACGCGTTTCGGCCCAGGGGCATGTACTCGATGAAGCGAACGGTAAGGGCGGTGTCCCGAGTCAGGGCGGCGAAATCGGCGAATTCGCCATCGTTGATCCCCCGAATGGCCACGCAGTTGATCTTGGGAGGACCGAAGCCGGCTTTTTCCGCCGCCCGTATGCCCTGCCAGACTCGATCGATATCCGCTCCCTGGGTGATCTCGCGAAACTTGCCACCGTCCAGCGTGTCCAGGCTGATGGTCAGACGCCCCAAGCCGGCATCGTGCAATTCGCCCGCCCGCTGCTCCAGGAGGGAGCCGTTGGTGGTCATCGAAAGGTCGATCTCCCCGGGCAAGGCCTTGAGCATGGTCAGCAGCCGGGGCAGGTCCCGGCGGACCAGCGGCTCGCCGCCGGTGATCTTGAAGGCGCTGATGCCGTGCCCCACCGCCGCTTCCGCGACGGCCACAATCTCCTCGAAGCTGAGCAGGGTATCGCGAGGAACCCA
>CAZFMS010000227.1:0-7302 GCA_964520125.1 uncultured Planctomycetaceae bacterium | reverse complement strand
GTGAGGTTCCAGTACTGGCAGGCTCGATCATCTGTCGCGGCATCGCTTGCCAGCATGGCGGTGATGGATTATTTCGGACGCCCCACGACGAGAGGACCCCGGGGCCTCAGCGAATCAGATGGGTCAAAGTGCGTTCTGGGCCTGGGGACGGCCGATCGGGCAAGGCGTTCAAGTGGTCTGAGCGAGGCCGTCGATATGTCCGATAACGACTATTGGGGTGATGCAGACAGGGTCCGCGCCCCGCGGGCGGCTCGGCGACGAGTTGATGGCCATCGGGGAGCGGGAACCGGCCGGGCGATGCCCCCCGGCGGGGACGCGCTGAATGACTCGGGCGTGCACTCCACGCAGAACACAGGCTTCAATGATGCTCGATCCATCCAGAACTTATCTCTTGGTCTTGGCCGGAGCCGCGGTCTTGTTCGGGTCCCAGGTCGGCCGGCTCGAGGCGGGGGAAGACCAGGGCCGGCCTCCCGGCTCAGCCATCCTCACCGACGAGGTGGAATCGGTGGCATCCTCGCGCATCCTGTTCTGGCTCGACACCTCCTCCGGCTCCGGACCCATCACCGGAGTCGACCTCTGGTATTGCGTGGTCCCGGCCCAAGATGGGGCCGCACCCCGGAGCGGTCCGGCCGGCCGCAACTGGCTGCTTGACCAAGGGCGTTACGGCGGTGGCGATTCACCGAGCGCCGGCATCGATGGTCCGATCGTCTTCGATGCCGAGTCGGATGGTTTCTACGGGTTCTACATCGTGCTGCGCAACGCGGCGGGGGTCTCGGCCCCTCCGCCCGAACCCGAGACCGCTCCGCAGAAGTGGGTGCGCGTTGACCGCCGGGCACCGGATGTTCAGGTTTTGACCCTTCGTCCCGACGCCCACTTTCAGGACAACCGCGACGTTCACATTCGATGGAGCGCCCAGGACGGGAACCTCCCCAACCGCCCGGTGAAGCTGCACTATCGCTCTGCCCAGACCAAGACCTACCGGCTGATAGCGGATTTGCTGGAGGCGGGTGGTTCCTACCGTTGGACGGTGCCGGAGTCGATCAGTGGACGGATCGAGTTGAAGGTCTCGGCGGCCGATCGGGCCGGCAATACCGGCCGGTACATCGCCGATCGGATGAGCGTCGATCCCCAAACGATGCAACTCACCATGGGCAATGCGGGGAACCGGGAGAGTGGCGACTCGTACCCTGGGAAGCAGAGCCTCTCGAATCCCACTGCCAGGATGGCGGACGGCATCGGCCGGCGATACAGTGAACCACCCGCCGCCTTCGAAGTTGCCGATGAGCAGGCTGTCCGGCGGGCCAGAAAGCTGTATGATCTGGGCACGTGGCACCGGCTTCGCGGTGAGCAGGCGGTAGCCATCTTGCGGTATCAGGAGGCGTTGAAGCTCGATCCGGACTTGTTGGAGGCGCTTAATGATCTCGGCGGGTCGCTGTGCCTGCAGGGCCGGCACCAGGCCGCGGAGAGTACCTTCCAGACGCTGCTGGAGAAGGATCCCCGTCATCGGGCGGCGTTGAAGAGCCTGGCCCTGGTGCAGGCCACGCGCCGGAACTACCGATCGTCCCGCGAGACGCTGCACCGGCTGTTGCTGCTGGAGCCCGAAGACGCGGAGGCCTGGATGTACCTGGGAGACGTCACGATGTTCATGGGCGATCGGCAGGACGCCCGAAACGCGTGGGTCAAGGCTACCTCTATCGAGCATGCCTCTGACCGGGTGAAGGAACGGTCCGCCAAACGGTTGGCCATCTACCAGGCGACGGCGCCGGTAAGTCATCAGCGGTCGGCCCTGCTGTCGCCCGGCGCCGGAGGCTGAGCAGCCAAGCGGGACCGACGGATCAATCACCATGGTGGCGGTAGTGAAGTCCAAGAAAGACGGACAACCGATCCCGGTCTACGCCATTTTCGGCAGCGACAACTTCCTTCGGCTGCAAACCCTCGACGAAGTGATCGAAGTCGTCCTGGGCGGAGATCGCCAGAGCATGGCATTGGCCGAGTTCGACGGCCGATCCGCCGAGTTGGCCGAGGTGTTGGATGAGTGCCGGACTCCCTCGCTGCTGGCCCCGGTGCGGCTGGTGTGCGTCCGCCAGGCGGACGCGTTCGTGACCACCCATCGCGCCGCCTTGGAGAAGTACTTGCAATCCCCCAGTCCGACCGGCGTCCTGGTGCTGGTCTGTGAGCAGTGGCGGAGCACAACGCGACTCCACAAGCTGGTGGCCGAGATCGGGCGAAATCTCCCTTGCGATCCCCCGAAGAGACGAAATGATCTGGTCTCGTGGATTACCAATCATGCCCGCCGGGCCCATCAATGTCAGCTCCACAACACGGCTGCCCACCGCCTGGCCGATCTGGTCGGTGACGAACTGGGCATAGTGGACATGGAGTTGGCCAAGCTGGCGACGTTCGTGGCCCCGCGCACGTCCATCGGGATCGCCGACGTGGAGAGCCTGGTGGGGGCCTCGCGGGTGGAGAAGGTATTCGGCATCACCGACGCCATCGCCCGCCGGGACGCCCCCCGGGCCCTGGCTCTGTGGGATCAGGTCCTGGCCACCGACCGTGCGGCGCCCTACCGATCGGTGGGCGGCCTGGCCTACGGCTTTCGCCAGCTGATCGAAGCGAAACGCTTGGTAGCACAGGGTTTAACGGTCGCTCAGGCGAAGCAGAAGACCAGAATCTGGACCGATCCGGCGGGACTGAAACAACAATTGGACCGTTTTTCATTGGGCCAATGGCGGGATCATCTGGTACAACTGTTGCGCATCGACACCGGTTCCAAGAGCGGCCTGGGAACGGTGCGTTCCTCGGTGGAGAAGCTGATCGTCCAGTTGTGCTCGGCCTGAGGGGGAGGAGTTGAGGATGCCGCGGCGATGGTCAAGGAGACAGCAATGCCGGTCGTAACTATTCGTACAAGAAGTTGTCTGGCGGCACTCATTGCGGTGATCGCTCTGAGTGGTTGTTCGGAACAGACTTGGGACTGGGATTGGTGGAAGACCAGCGGCACGAAGAAACAGCAGAGGCCGGTGACCCGGGCCGGCCGGCGGACGGATCAGTCGAAGGTCGCCCAGAGGCAGCCCCGCAAGGAGCAGACTCGCCGGGATCAAGGCTCCAACGACGAACAAGCCGACCAGGTCGACGCCAAGGTCCGGCAATACGTCGATACCATGGAGCCCACCGGCCGGAAAGGGTACCAATCGAACGACTTCAACGCCAAGATCCAACGCCAAGATGATCGCCGGGACGGGAAGCGCATCCGCAAGGTTACCCAGCGTCGCCCCCAGCAAGGAGAGCCCGCGGCGGAACCAGCGGCCAGCCCGGCCGCTCGGGTTGGTGATCCGGGTTCGAGGAGTCCGGGGCCGGCCGCGGGAGAACCCGCCGTTCGCCCGGTCCGGATCGAGCCCCAGCCGGCGGCCGATGATACGGGGTCAATCGCCCCAAGTGAGAGTCCTCCCGCGGTGGCCCGGTCCGACCGCGTCCCGAGCGGAGCCGCGGCATCGACGACAGACGTCGCCGCGGCACCGACGGACACCGGGCGGGATGATGACCCGGCCAGGCCCGGTGTTCTGCCCAACACCGCAGCCGCATCCGGTACGGACGTCCGGGCAGCGCTGCCCGAGTCATCGGCGGCGGAGGAGCAGGAGAAGCCAGCCAAGGCTCCGGTGCTGGAGAAGATCCGGATTTCCTCCGGACCTGAACAAGTGGCCGTGCAGCCGGCAGTGAAACAGTCCGAGCAGCCGGCCGCGCTGGACGGCCCCGCCGATAAGCCTCGTTCCACGGCCAACACCGCGGCGCCGGCGCCGGTCCAACAGGTGGACACCTTCGAGCAGCGGCTGAAAGAACTGGAAGAGCGGGTGGCCAAGGAGCCGAACGATCTGGAAGCCCAGTACAAGATGCGGATGATGTACATGCTGGCCGGTCAGGAGGACCAGGCCCTGGCCCCGATCGAGGGGGCCAACGCGGAGATTCAGGAGACCATCCAGGCTCATTTCCGAGCCCTGAAAGCGGCTCAATCCAACTCCGGGCGTGATCCGGCGATCAACGCCAACAATCAGTTGGAGAAGATCGAGGAACTGGGCAACATCATCCGCGTTCGGGCGGACCTGCGGATTCCCCGGGTCGCGTTGTGTACGGCCATTGACGGCTTCGGCCGCTACACACCCATTGAGCCGGCTGTTTTCCAGGCCGGCCAGAAGAACCGGGTCCTGCTCTACATCGAGGTGGATAACTTCCGCTCCGAGAAGACCGCGTCGGGCATGTATCGCACGCTCTTGTCCGTCCGGCAATCCCTGCTGAACAAGTCCGGTGAGGAGCTATGGAGTACCCACGACGCCAACATCGAGGACCTGGCCCGGCAGCGCCGCCGGGATTTCTACCTGACCATCGGGCCGTTGACCATCCCCAAGACCCTTGGCCCGGATGAGTATGTCCTCAAGGTGGAAGTGGAAGACGTGATCGGCGGCAAGATCAACAGCAACGTCGCCAAGTTTACGATGATCCCGTGAAGGCCCGCGGCGAGGCCTCTTCGAGAGGCAGTTCCGGCGCACCTGGGTTCAACCCCAAGTCGGGCGGCCGGCGGAGGGACCCGTGCTCGACCCCTTGGGATCAACCTCCTGGCCCAATCGGCATCTGGCCTATTTCAAGAACCTGGACGAACTGCTCCGGGACGAAGGGGTGACCGATCCGCTGGTCGAGATCGTCGGCCCCGGCGGGGTCACCCGGGTGACGGCCCCATTTCTCAACGACGCCGCCCGGCCGAACCCCTCCCGGCTCCGCACGTTGATCGGCGACGCCGCCCGCTACGGCGATCAGGTCCTCCGTCGGCTCTCGGTCATGCCCCTGCTCTCCCTGGAGCCTGGCGAACTCGACTCCGCCTTGTCCATGCCCCACCGCTTGCTGGTGGTGGATCGGTCGCAGCGCGTTCTGGATGCGGTGACCCGCGATCTGCCGCACGCCGAGTGCCATTGTGTTGACATTTCGTTTCAGCCGCTGCCGGCCACCGCGGACGTGGTGGTGGCCTTCAACGTGGTCTGCCGCCTGGAAGACCCCCGGGGAGGGATGGCCCGCATCGCCGCTGCGGTTCGTCCCGGGGGCTGGCTGCTGATCGACGACCGCTCCGCCGCGGCTCAGCTGGGAGCCTGGCCGGAGTTTGTTCCGGCGGCCCCCAAGACCCATCGACGGCGCCCGGCGACCTCGGGATGAAAGCTGCACGTTCCCCGGGCTACTCCGCCTGGTATTCGACGAAGTATTGTTCCGGCAGAAAGTCGTGCGCCCGGACCGGCTTCAGCCCCGCTTCGGCCATCTCGGCGTCGACGGTTTCGCGAGCCAGCTGCACTTCCAGGCGGGGGCCGAAGCCCCGCTCCTCCCGCGGCTTGGGGCGGAAGTCGATGTTGACCACCCGCCCGCCGGGGGCCAGGGCCGCCCGCAGCTTCTTGGCATAGGCCGCCCGGTCGGGGAAGTGGTGATAGGTGTTGACCATCAGAATCGTGTCCATGCGGCCGGCGGGCAATAGCGGATCGTCCTGCGGGGCCAGCACCGTGCGGACGTTGTCGAGCTTCTCCGCCCGGGCCCTCTGGGCGAGGTGATCGAGCATCTTCTGCTCTACATCCACGGCCCACACGGCCCCGTTCGCCCCCACGGCTCTGGCCAATGGAATCGTGAAGTAACCCGAACCGGCCCCCACGTCCGCCACCTGCTCGCCGGCCTTCAGCCCCAGGGCGGAGATCACTTGGTCCGGTTTTTGCCACTGGGCCCGTTCCTGACTCTCCAGCATGGCGATGTAGGCGTCGACATCCTTGATCCCATGACCTTTATGTCCTCCATGTCCCGCCGAGGCGACGTGGTCGGGCGAGGCTTGCGGGCCGCACCCCCATCCGCAGACCACCAGACAAACAGCGATCAATCCAATCTGTCCCACAACGCGCATGACGTTCCTCCCGAGATGCCCGAACCATGCGCCGGCCGATCCTGCACTTGACGGACGACGGCGCTCTCATCAACACCCGGCGGCCACCGGCCCGCAGGGCCGCGTAACAAGTCGGATGTTACGCGGCTGCAGAATGCGGATCAACACGTCTGGATCGGCTGATTGCTTTTCGGGCGGTGATCGTCTCGAGCGGGGTTAGCTTTTCGAGCGGCGTGATTGCTTCGAGCAGCGTGATTGCATCGAGCGGTGTGAGGAGTGCGTCCCGCCCTACTTCTCTTCTGCTTTGCCTTCGGAAGGCTTCTTCTCGGTGGGTTTCTTCAGGGCGGGTTGATTGTCGTTCTTGGCCACCGGGACGGAGAAGGTGGTGGTGCAGTAGTGGCACTTGACCTGCTGTCCGCGGTACTGTCCGGGCACCTGCAGCACCTTGCGGCACTTCAAGTTGGGACAGATCATCATGACCGGGCCTGCTGTTGTAGTGTGCACGGCAACGACTCCCTGGGGTCCAGCGGGCATTCTCCGGGACCCGACCACAATCCGACGCTGGCGCGCCCAACATCGGTCGGGCGGGACCGGGCGATCATTTGTTTCTTTCCAGTGGTCCGGGTGGTATTCCGAGCGGGGGAATTATCGGTGGCGATCCGCCGGGGTCGCATAACTCGGAACCCAGGCCAAGCCGAAGATGGTGTATCGCCGGCGGCGGGTCCGGCCTTTGGATCGGATGTCGGGCCGGCCGATCGGGAGTGCCTGGGGTAGTCGAGAAACGGCTAGGCTGATTCCTTGCGGCGCCGCTTGGGCGACGGGAGGGCCCGCTTTTCGCCTCGGACCACCTCGTCGGTGATCACGTATCGGCCCTGCATCTCCGGCTCGGGCAGATCGAAGATGATGTCCATCATCAGTTCCTCGATCACCCCGCGAAGTGCTCGGGCCCCGGTGTTTCGCTCCAGGGCCAGCCGGGCGATCTCATTCAGGGCGGCGTCGGTGAACTCCAGGTCGCTTTGGGCCAACTCGAACATCTTGGCGTACTGCCGACACAGGGCGTTGCGCGGCTCGGTGAGCACGCTGACCAGGGCCTTCTCGTCCAGCGGCCCCAGGGTGGCTACCACGGGCAGCCGGCCCACGAACTCCGGGATCATGCCGAATTCGATCAGGTCTTCCGGGGCCACCTGGTGGAGAAGCTCGCCGCGCTCGGCCGCGGAGTCCGCGCTGCCGGCCTCCTCGCTCCCGAAGCCGATGTTCTTCCCACCGGTGCGGCGTTTGATGATCTCCTCCAGGCCGGAGAAGGTGCCCGCACAGATGAACAGGATTTGGGTGGTGTCCATCTGGATGTACTGCTGCTCGGGATGCTTGCGGCCTCCTTGAGGGGGGATGTTGGCCACCGTGCCCTC
>CAZFMS010000226.1:0-7305 GCA_964520125.1 uncultured Planctomycetaceae bacterium | reverse complement strand
CTTCACGATCGTCTCCCCGGCAAGATCGCTATTCCGCGGACTCCTCCCCCGGTCCGCCACGGCCTCTGGAAGGATGCCGCTGTCCAGGACCGCGCCCACGAATTCCCGACGGGGCAGCGCCTCCTCATTAAGGTAGAGAAAGTTGTCCCAGTCGAAATCCGGATTGTCGAAGGAGAGGTTCAGGCGCCGCCAGTCCATGGTCTCGTTGACATACCCCTGCTGCAAGGCCCAGCCCCACAGCTCGGTCCCCGGCAGAGGCACGGTCAGGTAAAAACCCTCGACGAACATCCGGCCTTCGTTTCGACGGATGAAGTCGAAGGTCGCTTGCAGGTCTTGGTGGGTCTCGCCCGGATAGCCCAACATGAAGCTCGCCCCGCAGGCCATGCCGTGCCGGTGAGCCAGGTCAATGGCCCGCTGGTGCGTAGCGACCGTACATTTGCCGCCCCGTTCCATCCGCTGCAACACCGCGTCACTGCCCGACTCGGCTCCGAAACGAATCGCCCGGACATTCATCTGCTTCAGCAGGCCGCACAGTTCCTCGTCCACCAGGTTGGACCGCACGAAGCCGTGAAACGTCAGCCGCTCATTCAGCCCGGCAGCATCCACCAGCCGGGCCATCTCCCGCAGACGCCGCCGGTCCGCCACGTACAGGTCGTCGAGAATGTAAACCGACCGAACCTGCGGGGCGCTCTCCACGATATGTTGCAGCTCGCGAACAACATAGGCCGCGCTGAAACGCCGGTAACTCTCCCAATACCGCTGCGTCGAACAATACGCGCAGCGAAAGGGACACCCCCGAGAGGTGAAGATCACCGCTTCGTCCGCCGCCGCGTCCTCCGTATGACCGAGCTGTCTACTGTCGGTCCTGCGCACCGGCATCGCCAGGGTGTCGAGGTCCTGCCGCAGGGCCCGTCGGTCGGTATGCTCGACGCCTCCGCCCGCCCCGTGGAAGCAAATGCCCGGTATCTCCCCGCACTCCTCCGCCGGCCACCCGAGCCCCGGCCTGAAGCGCCGCACCAGATCCACGAACGCATCTTCACCCTCCCCCAGGACCCCCACGTCAATAGCCCGCGGAAGCCGGTGCGGCAATGCGCTGATGTGGTGCCCCCCGAGGACCAGCTTCGCCCGCGGCAGCCTGGTGCGGAACAACTCCGCGAACTCCTCCACCTGCCAGAAGGTGCTGGTGACTGATCCGATGCCGATCAGGTCCGGCTCATACTCGATCAAGTCGTACGGCTCGGCGGTGATCCGATAGTCGAAAGGCCGCCCCCCCTCGCTCCGCAGCGCCGAGATCAAATAACCAAAGGCCAAAGGGATGCCGTAGCTGCGCGCGTCGTTGCCGGATGCCTGAATGAACCCGATCTTCAGCATTGCGCTCTCGACAAAACAAGTCGCCCTCTAGGCGAAGGTCCCGGCCGCAGTCGCCGGCGCCGATTCGGCGGGTCGGTCACCAGTGTCCTTTCTCCGGCTCAACGCCTCCGGCCGGTAAACCGTCAGCATCTTGCACCACCCTTCAACCAGCGGACGCACCCGACCGGCCAGCTCCTCCTGCCGCATGTCCGACGAAACCAGAACCGCCCCGATCGGCAGCTCCCTCATCTTCTCCGCCGAGACCACCGGCCAACGGCCCAGCCGCAGGCCGATTCGGTCGGGACTCTCGTCGACGATCGCCAAGATCTCGACCGGGGATTCCATCAAAGCCGACAGGACCTTGCGGGTGTGCTTGCCCGCCCCGAACACCGCGATGGGCCGCCCGTCCGCCGCCGACCAAGCCTTCAAGGTCTGCATGGTCATCCGCTGGGCGACGTTCTCGGGCACACACTGCCGCACGAACACGTCGGTCTTCGGCGCCGCGTTGATAGTGTCCACGTCCCGCACGAAGAAGCCCTCCCGAACAAGGTCATACTCACGCAGGACCTCGAGGAACCTGGCCCGCGGCAAGGCCTCCTCGTTGTCGTAGTGCCAGTCGCTGTCGAAACAGGCCATGTCGGCGTCGATCCGTAAAGTCGAGAAATCCATGCCCAACGAGACCCGCCCGGCCTCCAGCCCCTGATTCCACAGGACGCTGCCCGGCAGCGGCTGACACACGTACGGCTCCCAGAACTCGAAGGCCGTCCGATGCACCTTCTCGGCGTAGAAATCGATCGTGTTGCGCATCTGCCGCTCGGTCTCACCGGGATAGCCCAGCACCATCGACGACCCGATGCTCACCCCGTACTTCGTGCATGCGGCGATCGCCCGCTCCAGATGCTCGTGCGTGACCACCCCATTCTTGAAGCGCCGCAGAATCTCGGGATCCGCCGACTCGACCCCCATGCCCGCCATCCGCAGGTTCATCCGGGCAAGTGTCCGGGCTACGTCCTCCGTGATCAGATGAGCCATCAACGAGACCCGGACAAACTCCAGCCGGTCGATCAGACCACGGGCCTCCAGTAGATCCACGAAAGTCCGCAACCGCTTGGCCGAGACCAGGAAGATGTCGTCGAGCAACTCGAAAACCGTCGTGCCATGTTGTTCGTACCGCTCGGTGACCAATGCGGCGAGACGCTCGGCGGTCATTTGCCGCGGCCGACCCTGGGTGGTCCGCTCGACGCAGTGCGTACAGCGATACGGACAGCCGCGAACGGTAGTCAGCGGAAAGACGCCCTCGGGTGCGTCCGCCGGTGGCGGCAGCGCATTGATATCCACCAACTCTGCCGCAGGACCGCAGACGAGCCGGTCTCCCTCCCACCTCGCCGTGCCGGCCACCGGCCCACACCGAGACGATCCCCGATCCCCACCCCGCAATCCGTCCGGGCGTCCTGCCAGACGCTCCAAAACCCGGGTCAACGAAACCTCCGCTTCGCCCAGAAACGCCACCGTGTTGCCCTTGGGCAGCAGCCCGGGCAAGGCCGTGATGTGAGCCCCGCCGAACAGCACCGGCCCCTCGAACCACTCGGCCAGACGCCGGTACAGCCCGAGGACCAGGGGCCACATCTCCGTCACCGTGGAGATGCCCACCACGTCCGGCCGGGCGGTCCGAATGTCGTCCTCCCGGTAAACCACCCGCACGTCGACTCCCGGCATCTGCTCCGCCAGGTAGGCCTTGAGATAGCCGAACCCCAGGTAATACCGATACTCCGACAGGTATTGCGCGCGGATCAAAGGTTTGTAGAGCACCAGCCGCATCGTCTCACATCTCCACCGGCGATCGCCCCTCGCCGGTCAAGGACCGCCCCATGAACTCCACGACCGACCCGACCAAGGCGTCGTAGGTGAAATGTTCGAGGACCGCCCGCCGCATCTCCGCGGCCAGCCCCCGACGTTCCTCATCATGCTGCAGGAAGTAGTCAATACGCTCCATCAAATGGTCGGCGTCGCGGTAGACGATCTCCCCGTACCGCGGCCAGATGCCGGAGGCATTGGGCCGGCACTTCCAATCGCATTGGGCCTCCAAGTTGAGCATCATCTCCCGACACGCCACCACCCCCGTCTCCGGGTCACTGCCCCGAACAGTCAGGAAGCGTCGGTACTCGGCGGCGTAGGGTTCGGGCAGATCGGCGGGCCGGAGCATGAACGGCGGGGTCAAACCCTTGTCCCGCACATGCCGGTAGATCACCTGATTCAGACCGTGAGCCAAATCGGAGGGCTTCTCCTGAACCAGGAAGAACCCCCCCGCACAGAGACCGTCGAGCACCCGCTGGTGCAACGCCGAGTTGCAGCCCGCGTGCAGGCTGATCTTCGCCGCCCGAAAAGCCCGCCCCAGCGGCCGGCCGTGCTCCACCGGACCACGGGCAAACCGGGCAAATTCACTCCGCCCCTCCCAGCCCTGTCCATAGAGATTAAACCGCCCACCGGTCTCCTCCGCCCAACGCACCGCCGCCCGAATGGACGCCTCGCGCAGCCACTGGTGGGCGATAAAACGCAGCATCCCCCCGATCTCCCGACGTACCCCGTGGTCGTTCACCGTGAGGCCCGTCTCTCGTTCGACACCCTCGACCAGCCCCGACCAGTCGTAATCACCACAGAACCCCGGCCGCCCCACCAGCCCCATCAGCGTCTCAAATGCCGCATCCACAAACGCCCGACCATCCCCCGAGTATTGTTGACGGTGACGCTGGTGAAGTTCACCCGGCGTCTCGTATGCGTTGGTCGCGTACATCACGTCACAACGGTACTGCTCCAGGTCCTCGGGGCCTTCGTCGGGATCCAGCAACTGCTCGGGGCAGGTCGGAATAACGCATGGCAAAAAGCGATCGGCAGGATAATCGAACTCGGTCAGACACTCCGGAAACCCGTAACCGATGACGAACTCCATCGGCCTAACCCCCCGGCCGGCCTCCTTTCTGAACAAGTGCGGGAGCCGGTCCTGGATCCAGCAGAGAAAAGGAACGTTGGCCGGCACCACCTGCGAGTGCTCCTCCCACAAATGATCAATCAACACCACCAGATCGGGCTTGAATGACCCGATCACTTCGGCGGTGCCGGCCTGAGGAAGGAGATCGTAGTCGTTGTCCTCCAGGAGCAGGCGGAACTCATGACCGAGCCTCTCGAACGCCCCCTTCAGATCGCGCATGCTGTACTGCAAGACCGTGGTAAAGCGGCTGGTCAGACCGAGCACCCGGAGACCCTTGCCGGAGGACTGACCGAAACGCTCCGCCCAATGCCCCGCCGGCAAGGCATCGTATTGTTTCTGCACCGCCGCCGTCGCTGCCCGGGCCTGCCGCTGACGAACCTTCGTCAAAGGCCGAATCGCCTCCACCAGCCGCCGCCGAAAACTCTTGTCCCGGCAAGGCCCCCCGACCACGTACTCGGGTAACGCCCGCCGCGAATCCTGCTCCAGCAACTCTATGAGCACCTCGACGCAATCCGGCCCGACCATAATCGACGTGCGCTCGTCGCACAGCCGGTCAACACTCTCCGAAGTGTGCAGCATCACCCCGAGAAGGCGGATATCCGGCTCGACCACATACACCCGCGGCCTGAACGTCAGAAACATCTTCTCCGTCGCCCCATGGATAAGATCAAACCAGAGACCGAAGCGATCGCCGGTGATGATGTATGGACTGCAGAGGGACTGGTCGGGGTCGTGGGGCGGCCGCGTCCGGGCGACCAGACCGTTGGCGTCGCATAGGTCCGGCAGCCACCGACGCCGACCCGGCGACCGCACCGTCGACACCTGCCAATTGCCGTCCAGCGCCCGATAGAGTTCCAAGGTCCGCG
Source organism: uncultured Planctomycetaceae bacterium (assembly GCA_964520125.1). Taxonomy (GTDB): domain Bacteria; phylum Planctomycetota; class Phycisphaerae; order UBA1845; family UTPLA1; genus JAFGQA01. Next base: position 2,103 of record CAZFMS010000226.1, on the reverse strand, counting down.
GGATACCCCGAAAGGCCTCGTCGTGCTGCCGCAATGCCGGATGTCGAGCGTATATCGCCGCCAGATTCGCCTCGAAACGCTGCCGCAGAGTGCTCCACTCGATCCGCCCGGACGGCATCTTGGCTAGCTCGCCCCGCAGCCCGCGAAACTCGGGCAACGACGCCAACGGACTCCCGCCGGCCTCCAACATCTCCAACGCCGGACCGATCAATCCCCGGGCCGTGTACGAACGAAAGGCATAGAGAGCCGCCTCCGCAGAGTCAGGATCGGAATCCAAGTGGACCAGGGCGGCGTTCACCACCTGATAATGCTCGCCCTGCTGGTAGAGTTCTTGCAGGGTCTTCCCCCCTGCCGGGCGATCGATCACGGCTGAAGACGGGCTGGAATCCACGTACTATCCCTAGCCTCGCGACCTTAAGGCCGCCAGGAAATCCTCCGGGCCTCGGGCTGCACACCCTTCTATCTATCGGTGTAATCAGCCTATCAGCGGGCGTTGATTGGGCCGTGGCCGCCGGTTCCGCCGGCGCCTCGGGTTTGAACCCCTAGATCCACCGCCCCCCAATGGGGCCTCAGGGTCCCAAGCGCGCTGGTCGACTCGCTGGCCGCCAACTCCCCAATGCCAGCACTGCCAACGCGGGTCCGCCACCCGATCTGCTCAAGTTCCCCTTCGCCCTCACACGATAACATGAGTGGCCATCGGCCCGGAGTAACGGTGCGCGCCGACCTCACCAAGACCCGCCCGTCGCCCGCCGCGGATATGGAATGGACCCCGCCGCCCAAGACCTCACCTTCGCTCCGGTCACCCGCGAACAAGCCAGGTTGTTCGCCGGCATCGGCCGCATGCTGGACCGCCGCGGCCTGGTTTGTAGCTTCGCCGCACCGTCAGATGAGGTTGCCGAAGACACTCGCGACGATTGGGGAGGGTCCCTGGCAGTCGCCGGCCAACCGCCCGGCCCGTCCGTCTCCTCCGAACCCGTGCCCGAGGACGTCGGCGCCTATGACGCCTGGCGCGCCGGATGGCCCCCGCAGCAACGCATCGAAGCCGCCCGATCCGCCCTGGCCTTCTGGTGGGAGTACTTCACCAGATCAAAGCCCAAGGCGGTAGTCCTCTGGAACGGCCGCGACCACGTGTTTGTAGAGGCCGCCGCCTCGGCAGCCGCCCAGGCCGGAATCGACGTGATCTGCCTGGAACTCGGACCCCTGCGGCAGGCCCCCATGACGGTGGCCGTTTCCCGGGGCGGGTGCAACGCCGCGGCCCAGTTCCGCCGCCCGGATCAGCTCGGCCGGCCGCTCACCCCTTGGGAAGCCGCCCGACTGCAAAGTGCCCGACGCCGATTCCGAGCAGCCGTCAAGTCCGCCTCCGCCGCCCGCCGGTTCGTCTTCCTCCCCCTCCAGGTCGACGACGACACCCAGTTGTACTACTACGCCCCGCACTTCGACAACCAGCAAGCGATGGTCCAAGCCGTCGCCCGGGCCATGCCCGCCGACCTGCCGCTGGCCCTCAAGCTCCATCCCCTCTGCGACCCCTGCCGCGGCCGGGCCCGCTACGCCCCCCTGCTCCGCGTCAACGACCTAATCATCTCCCGGGATGCCGATACCCTCCAAACCATCGCCCGCGCCGCCGCCGTGGTCACCAACAACTCCTCCGCCGGAGTCGAAGCCCTCATGCTCGAACGACCGATCGTGGTCCTGGGCCGGGCCCACTACGCCGGCCGAGCCTTCACCCATGACTACGACGGCACCAATCATCTAAATCATCTAATTCAATCGGCTGTTGACCATCCTCTCTCTGCCGATCAGACCGCTCTCCGCGATCGTTATCTCTACGAATTGCTGCACCACGAGTTGGTCCACCTCGAGCATCACCCCTTGCGATCAGCCCTGGACGACGAGGAATACGAGCGTCTGGCAGTGCGGCTCGCCGATCTTGTCCGGCCCGACAGCTCGGGCAGCGATTGGCGGCCGCTCTTCGATGAAATCCACACCCTCCGCGAAAGTCTGACCACCGCGATTCAGAACTCGATGCGCGAACTCGCTCCACCAACATTGCTCATCATCACCCGATTTGCCGCCGCCTGCCTGGGCGACGCACTCGCCGTAGAG
>CAZFMS010000225.1:0-7354 GCA_964520125.1 uncultured Planctomycetaceae bacterium | reverse complement strand
GGTATTCTCCCGGCCGCATTCGGCCTGTAAGCCACTATCCAGTCTAAGGCTACCTCACGAGACGGGGCTCGTAGGGAACAGAATCACGGAGTATATCTCAAATAGTCAAACGTCGCCAGGATCCTATTATTGCCTCGGCCGATTGTTGCGGAGGTTGGTGAGGAGGCACAACCCCTCTAGAATCCGCCAGGTATCTGTTATCTACCGTCCTACAGGCGACCCGGTTGCGATGCACTTCATAATCATCATGGCCTTTGCACTGGTGCTGAGCGACGATCTCCCGCCGGACCTGTGCAATCTCCTGTCGGGCCCCGTCCTCACCCAGGGCAGGCCCTTGATCGGCACCCTGGCGGTCGTAGCAGGCCAAATCCTGTTCATCGCCCTGGCCTCCCTCGCGGCCAGCCGCCTGACGGTCGCCCGCCTGGATGACACGGCCGAAGGCCACGAACGGGCGGCCAACGCCTTCGCCAGGTCCCAGCGTATCCTGCTGGCCTTCATCGCCGCCGCCCTGGTGGGAACGATCATCCTCACCCCGTGGGCACCCCTGGTCCGCACCGGCTGGCACCTCGGAGCGATTCCGCTGGCTGGAGACCTGTTGATCCTGGCTCCGTTCTTCGGTTCGCTGGCCATCGTCTGGAGCGTGTTCTACCCCGTTGACGTAAGCCTCCGAAGGGTGGCCGCCGGACTCTCGGAACACGAGCCCGTCTCGACCCGGCCGGACAACGATGCCACCGCGGCCCTGGACACCGCCAAACTCCGTCGCCCTCCGGTGGACAGCTCCCTGGGGGTCTACCTGCTGGACAAGCTCCGCCATCAGATTCTGATCATCGTGGTGCCCATGTCGATGATCGTGATCGCCAAGTTCGTCACTGAATGGCTCAAGGGGGAACCGGGGCGACACCGCGACGCTGTTCTGCCGATCTTTGCCGAACATCAATGGGCCGCCGATTCCATCCTCGGCTTGACCTCGATCTTCGTCCTGACCTTCGCCCCCCTCATGCTCCGGCACATCTGGGCGACCGAGCCGCTGCCCGCCGGTCCGCTGCGCGACCGCTTCGTCCGAACCTGCCAACGGATCGGTCTGCGCTACCGGGAGATCCTGCTCTGGCACACCCACGGGATGGCCATCAACGCGGCGGTGATGGGCTTCTTCGCTCCCTTGCGATACATCCTGATCTCCGATGCACTTTTGGAGACGATGGACGAAGAAGAAATCGAGGCCGTCTTCGGGCACGAGGCGGGACACGTCCACCACTGGCATCTGCAGTTCTTCGTCCTGTTTGCCCTGCTTTCCATGTACATTGCCGGCGGGGTCTTCGAGCTGCTGGCCCGGAGCAGGCTGGTAACCGATGTCAGCCTGCTGCAGTTGTTCTCTCTGGGAGCCTTGCTAGCTGTCTGGCTCTTCGGATTCGGGTGGCTTTCCCGCAAGTTCGAGCGCCAGGCCGACTTGTACGGCGTCCGCTGTATTACCCTCGACATCAAGACGTGCACCAGTTGGTGTCCGGTTCACGGTCCGAAGAAGGCACCGGGAATCTGCAGCAGCGCGGCGAGTCTCTTCGGCCAGACTCTGGAAAAAATCGCCGATCTCAACGGAATCCCCAGAGATGCCCCCAGTTGGCGCCACGGCAGCATCGCCGACCGCTGCCGCCTGATCGAGCGGCTGGCCTCGGAAGCCGCGGCGTCGGACCGCTTCGAACGCTCGATCCTGCTGATCAAGATCGGCCTGGTCCTCGCCTGTGTCGTAGGAACGACGATCGGCGGATGGTTGTACTACGACGAGTTCAGGCGGGTGTTGGGCTGGTGGTCGGGGTAGCCGGCGGCCGTGGCAATCGCCCCAGAGAACGGCCGCCGAGGTTTCGCCCGATGGGCAAGGGGCGCAACCGCCCGGGCCGCTCGCTCAGCAGGCCGCCGTGAGGTCCGGAAGGCTTGAATCGGCGCTGGCGCTTGGGGGGCTGGCTGCTCTTGCGGGCTTCCTCGGCGAGGGCGTACAGCCGGCGATGGCGCAACTCCCGTCGGGTGGTGGCCTGCAAGGCGATGTTCAGGCCGACGATGACGAACATCAATTCCAGGTACTCCTCATTGTGGAACATGCCGTGGATGCAAAAGGCCGACAACCCGAGGAGTAGGCCGCGGGACCAATAGTATGCCCAGCGCATGTCCGCGGGCATTCTCCGCGACCAACGCATGAACCGGTACAAGCTGATGAGGGTGCCGAGGAGGATGGCCAGCCATATCGGATGCCCCAACTGGCCCAGTTCTGCGGCGTTCTGGAGATAGATGTTGTGGGCCGCCTTGCGAACCCCGAGCTTGCGGTCCTTGGCCATCTCGAAGTTGTTGAAGCCGACCCCGATCAGGGGGCTCTCTTCCAACAGGTCCCGGGCGACCCGCCAGGTATAGAAGCGCGAGCTAGCCGACAGGTCCTCACGATAGGCCATGATCGAGTCAATGCGCTCCTTGATCTCGCTCCCGGACATGGACATCGCCACTGTGGCTACGACTACCACGGCGAAGATAGTCCGCAGGCGGTACCGACTGCTCCAGGCCATACAGAGCAGGACAAAGGCGAAGGCCACGAACCCCGCCCGAGAACGGGAGCCGATGATTCCCAGACAGACCATAGCCGCACAGAACAGGAGCAAAGGACGCCAGCGCCCGTGCCTGACCGACAGGCTGAAGTAGAAGATCATCGGCAGCGTCATCACGCTGACCAGGGCGAAGAAGTTGTTGTCGTAGGTCCGGCCGTAAACTTGATGGGGGCCGAGTAGAATGACCTTGAACCCGCCCTTGATCGCCCAGAACGACGTGGCCAAGGCAACGACAATGTAGAGAATCCGGAACCGGCGCAAGTCTGAGGCCAGGCCGGTCAGCAGCACCACTACCAGAAGCACCTTGCACAGGCCGCGTAACTGATAAGAGGTATGCGACAGGGGATAGGGCACGAATAGCCGGGTGATGGAGATGTAGGCGACCAAGAGAACGAAGAGGACGATCGGCCAGGCAGGCTCGAAAAACTGGTTGCGAACCAGCTTCTCCCGCACCCCGATTATCTGGCCCGTCTTCCGGTCGGTCTCCGGCTCGACCGCGATTCTCTTGACCCCGAAGGCCACCGCGCCGATGACCAACGGCACCCCCACCAACATGGCATCCTGAAAGCCACCGTGCCAGCAGAGCAGCTTGGGCTGCAGCAAGGATACGACGTAGTACACGCAGAGCCCGAAAAACGGCCGCGTCAGGACAAAGGGCAGGATGACCACCAGGATTGCGACATACAACAGGAAGCGCATGGCCGTCCTCGATTACCGGACTGTTTCCGCGGCGACTGGCGTACTGGCTTCGATCCCGCCGGAGTGAATATCGGATCGTAGACCCGGCCGGACCAGTTCCGAGATCAGGGCGTTGAGCCGGCGGGCACCCGCGGACCAGGTAAAGAGCCTGTTGGCCCGCTGGTGGGCCGCCGCGCCCAGCCGTTGACGGAGGCCGGCGTCCCGGGCCAGCAAATCCAGCGCCGCGGCAAACGCCCGGGGATGGGGCCGGTCAACCAGGAGGCCGGACCGACCCTGATCTATTATCTCGCAATTCGCATTGCGAACCTCGCGGCCGTCGGGCCTCGAGGCCACGCAGGCCAGCCCGCACCCCATCGCCTCGACCAAGGCCCCTCCAAACGACTCGCCCCGCGAAGGAAAGGCAAAGACGTCGGCCGCCCACAGGAATGGGAGAACGTCGGACTGTCGCCCCGGAAACTGCACGATTCCATCGAGACCCAACCGGCCGGTGAGTTCGACTAGTGCGGAACGCATCGGCCCGTCACCCACCAGCAGCACTCTGGCCGGCATACTTTGACAATCGGGCAGCGTCCGCAGCAGCAGTTCGAGATTTTTTTCTGGTGAGAACCGTCCGGTCCAGGCCACCACGATGTCTTCAGGGCCGATGCCCAGGCCCTCCCGGGCCGCACGTCGCTGGTGGGCGTCCGGCGGTCGGAAGTGCTCATCATCCAGGCCACCGTGGATCGGGTGGCATCGCATCTCATCCAAGCCGTAGGCGGCGGTGACCAGGTCGCAGGTATGTCGGCTGTCGAAGACCACCGCATCCGCCGCGGTGAAGCCGCGCTTTTCGTTGCCGTGCTTCAAGTGCCGATCAATCGCCCCGGGCCAGCGTCGGGGGATTGACCGCGACCTCTGCCGAGCCTGGTCGGCGCGATCGTGCAGAAGGGTGGTTCCCCCACAGACGTACAACAACGGCCGACGCTTCCTGGTGGCCGCATAGGCGGAGACGACTTCCGGCTGACAGGAGATCATCAGGTCGTGGTCCGCGTCCAACATGCCAACCACCAAGCCCGCCGCAGCGCTGCGGGCCTTGGCTTGCAAGCACCAGTGGACGGGAGGCCGCCCGATGATGTCCAGCAGAACCACGGGCATCCCTTCCATCTGGCCGTCGGTGATGTCCGTCTTGGGCCGGCAGACCACGAAAGTGATCGTGTGCCCGAAGGCCCGCAGGCGTTTGGCCAACTGGACGGCCCGGACCGACAACCCGCAGCCGGACCGGCGTAAGGTGGGCATGTGCCAGAGGATCTTCACGCCACCGCCTCCTCGAGAAGCAGGTCGTCCCGGCGCACCCGTAGGATCGGAGAGCCGTCCGTGCAACGCTCGACCACCTGGGCGAAGCGAGTCGCCAGGCGGTCGCGCCGAAACTGCTCCACGACGCCTCGATCTCTCGGCCGGTCGAGCGTGCCGGCGCGCCAGGCGTCGTAGCAACGTTCCACAGTCCGGGCCAAGGCCGAGGAGTCATGCTGATGGACCAGCGATACGTTCCCCGCCTTGGCCAGGATGCCTTCCAAGGCCGTACCTTGGTGGATCAAGGCGATTAGGTGCCCGCCGAAGGCCAGGTATTCGAAGGTCTTGGCGGGAATGCAAAATCGACCGCCTTCATTGGACGGGGTCACCAGCAAGAGGGCGTCGGCCCGGGTCATCTCGGCGACGGCCTGCTGATGGGGGAGGTAGCCGAGTTGGTTGAGAAACGCCGCGTCAGCGCTGTGCACCAGCCGCCGCTGCGATGCCGACAGGCTCCCGATGAGGCGAAACTCCAGGTCCTCGGCGATATCCTGCCGCGCTGCCCGCAAGCCGCGGATCGCCTCCAGGATCGGTCCTATGGTCTGCTGATTGTAGAACGCCCCCACGTATGCCAGCCTGAAGCGGGCATTCTCCGATCGCGGAGTATGGGTGATATCCCCCAATCCCGGGCAGTCCGCGGGATCAAACCCGTTGGTGATCGTGGAGATGCGCCCGGCGCCGAGATCCGGATAGCGCTGTCGGAGGCGGTCACCCAGTTCGGGGCAGGTGACCACCACGTGGTCGGCGTGGTGCAGGATGGTCCGTTCCAGCCAGCGCCAGAATCGATCGGCCAGCCGGGACTGGGGATGGTAGGAGAAATTGTCCAGGATAGGGTCTCGCAAGTCCGCGATCCAGGGCAGTCGTAGCCGTCGTTTCAACGCCAGCCCCACCAGGTGGGCGGCGTAGGGCGGCGAGGTGGTCACCACGGCCTCTAAGGCCCGATCCCTGATCAGCCGGCGCCCCAGCCTGATTGCCGCCGGGGCCCAGAGCATCTCGGTCTCCGGCAGGTTGAGCCTGCCCCCCAGCCGATCCAGCCGCCAATACAGGCGATCCTCGAAGCTGCCCGGCCGATCCGACCAGGCCCCCGGCCGCCCCAACTGACGACTGATCCTCCGGGCCAGCCCGGCCGGTTCCAGCCCGCACACTCGGTGCACAACCGCCTGGTCACCAAGGCCGGCTGCCAGGGTGGAGTCGATCAGTGGGTAGTGGGCGTGATCCGCGGTCAAGACGTGGGGTCGCCACCCGGCCCGCGGCAGGTAGCGAGCCAGCTTCAGGGCCCGCTGTACGCCGCTGCCGCCGATCGGCGGAAACTGGTAGCTCACCAATAGCAGATTACGCCGGGACATGTTCCTGTTGACTCAAAGAGATTACGACCACTATCGCAACACCGGCATCAAAGCGGGTATCGTCGCGGGCCCTTGCGCCGGGGCCTCAAACACACTCCGACGCTCGTCGTGCGCCGGCATCGGCCGGCCAGTCTTCTATCATCTTCTCGAACTCGATCGGCGAGCCGGAGGGGGCCGGCTTGCGGCTCAGCTCGAACGGATCGACGGGCCAGGCGTTGATCCGGCGGCGCATGTCCAAGGCCGCGCCGTGGCCGGTCTCTCGGGCAATCCTGATCGAGGCCGCGTCATAGTGCTGCTTCAGGCCGAACGGATAGGCCAGGGCCACGGGGGCGGTGCCGGTCATGGACCAGAGCGCGTCACGAGCGGTTTGGATCTCATCCCGCTGACCCTCGGCGGTCAGGGCGGAGAGGATCGGATGGGTGTGGGTGTGGTTGCCGAACTCGACCAGCTCGGGCTCGGCCTCGGCGATCTCCCGGGGCTCCAGATAGGGCCGCAGCACTGCTGCCAGCCGCTGGCCGCTACGGCCGGTGGTACGCAACACCGCCTCGAGGATCTCGGGCAGATCGGACCGGTAGCAGCGGCGGGAGAATTCGGACAGCGGCTCCTCCTCGTCCCGTCGGGGGAATCCCTCGGCGGCCAGGGCATCCTCGACCTTGGCCGAGTAGCCGCCGGCCTCCAACCAGGCGAGCTTGTGCTGCCACATCAGGTCCTGGTTTCCAATGACCGAGGTGACCGGGAACACCGTCATCGGGATTCGACGCCGGCACAGGATGGGTAATGCCTGGCGGAACGTATCGGCGTAGCCGTCATCGAAGGTGATCACCACCGCCCGGCGAGGGCGCTGGCCGCGCTGGATTGTCGAGATCAAGGACCCCAAGCTGACCGGGTTGTAATACTCGATGAGCCAATCAATCTGCTGTTCAAAGTCCGCCGGAAGATGCCGGAGCTTGGTCCCCTCGGTCAGGACGCTCCTGGTCTTGGCGACGCTGTGATAAGTCAGGATGGTGACGCAGTGGTCGTTGTATCGCCGCCGCAACTGGCGCAGGGCCCGCCCCGGCCAGGTATCGAAACTCGCCCTGGTCAAGATGGCCTTCATCCGCTCCCCCCCGTGCGCCGCCTGAACGGCCGCGCTACCTGATCCAGGCATGCGGCCAACTGGCCGGCCTGATAGGGGCGGGTGATTCGACGCAGGCCTTCCGGCGAGCGCTGCACCGGCGGGGTACCGGCCAGCCAAGAGTGATAGAGGCGGGTGATCGCCTGGGCCAGGCCCTCGACGTCGTCGGGAGCGCAAAGCCACACCCCGTCGAAACGACCAAGCACGGCGGCGGCGGCGCCCTCCAGGGGGACCGCGCCGAGCACGATCCGGCCGCTGCCCAGGCATTCGTAGATCTTGGTGGTGGT
>CAZFMS010000224.1:0-7371 GCA_964520125.1 uncultured Planctomycetaceae bacterium | reverse complement strand
TCTACCAAGTGAGCTACACTCCCCAGGGCACATGTTAGCGGGCAGAAGTGGACTCGGCAAGGTCAGGGTGGGGTTCCAGGTGATGTTCTCGTGAGGCACCGCTCCCTGGCGGTCGCGGCTCTGGTCGTTCACCCTGGCGGTTGCGGCTCTGATCGTTCACCCTGACGGTCGCGGCTCTGACCGTTTGCCGATGCGGGAACAACTCTAAGGCCTGGCCGGCGCGTGCCGGGGCTTCGGGCAACTGGCCGCGCACCATCTGGCGCGGCCTACTCGGAGTAGATCTTGATGATCGTATCGAGGAACTCGAGGGCCTCGCTGTGTTTCCGTTGGAAGGTGTTTCGGCCGATGATCGAGCCGAAGCCACCGCCATCGCGGATGGCCTTGATCTCCTCGAAGACGTCCTGATCACGGTCCTTCTTGGCTCCGCCGCTGAAGATGACGATCCGCCGGCCGTTGAAGGCACACTGGACGACGTGGCGCACGCGCTCGGCGGCGGTGGCGATGGGGATATTCTGCTTTTCGTAGACCTTTCGGGCGGCGTCCTGTTCGAGGTAGTCGGAGGGGAGCTTGACCTTGACGATGTTGGCCCCCAACTGGCAGGCGATCTGGGCGGCATAGCCGGCCACGTCGATGGCCGTCTCTCCGGACTTGCTCAGCGAGCTGCCGCGGGGATAGCTCCAGACCACGACGGCCAGGCCGGCGGCCTTGGCCTCTTCGGTGTAGTCCCGCAGGTTCTCGTACATCTCCTGCCGCAGGGCCGATCCGGGATAGATGGTCAACCCGACGGCGCAGCAGCCCAGGCGGAGGGCGTCGCCGACGGTGGCGGTCAAGGCCTGCCAGGAATCCTGCTCGTCGGCCAGGGAGTCGTGGTTGTTGGCCTTGAGGATCAGCGGGACCTCGCCGGCGAAGTCCGCGGCCCCGGCCTCGAGGAAGCCCAGCGGGGCGGCGTAGGCGTTCAGTCCGGCCTCGATGGCCATCTTGAAATGGTAGTGGGGATCATAGCCGGCATCGTTGGGGGCGAAGCTCCGCGCCGGGCCGTGCTCCCAGCCCTGGTCGACCGGCAAGATCACCATCCGCCCGGTCCCCCCCAGCCGACCATGATTCAACATCCGGGCCAGGTTGGTCAAGGTCCCGGGATTCTCGCTGCGATACCAACTCAGGATTTCACGAACGCGCTCAGTCATGATTCGTACTCCCATGCGGCACAAGCTGGTCCGTGACCAGCAAACCGACGCGCCGGGGCGATTGGCGCCTGGTTGCCGGCCGGACGGCGTTGCCGACCCTTCAGGGCGGTCAGCAGGCCGCACCGCCAGGAGTCGATGCGTTCCCGTCGGCCGGCAGGAAACCAACTGAACAGAAGATAACGCGTGCAGTGGGGCGGTCAAGGCCGGCCCGGGCGGCTCCGGTGTTCTTGCAGGTCCGGCATGTTGGCGGGTAGGTTCTAGGGCATGGGCTATGAGTGGGCAGCGTTGGGGATTGGCTTGGCGGGGCTGGGGGGGTGGCTGGTCAAGGCCTGGCCGGTGTGCCGCACGATGTGGCACGGGCGGTGTCTGTCGAGAGTCCGGACCAATGGCGTCTCGCAGATGGGTCGTCTGCCGCGAGTGTCAGTCATCGTGCCGGCGTGCGACGAGGAAGGGGCCATTCGCAGATGCCTGGAATCTTTGGTTGGGCAGGATTATCCGGATCTGGAGATCGTGGCGATTAATGACCGATCGAGCGACGGGACCGGGGCGATCATGGATCAGGTCGCGGCGGCTAGTCCGCGGGTCGGCGTGGAGCACATCAAGGAGCTGCCCGCGGGCTGGTTGGGGAAGAACCACGCCAATGCCGTCGGGGCCGAGCGGGCCACCGGCGACTGGCTGCTGTTCACCGACGGGGACGTCTTCTTCGAGTCGGATTGCGTTCGCCGGGCGGTGACCCATGCCGAAGCGGAGGGCCTGGACCATCTGGCCCTGTTCCCCGCCTTGGAATCCACGGGATACTGGGAGCGGGCGGCCTGTTGCTTCTTCGGGATGCTGATCGCGGTTTCGCTGCAGACCTGGCACACGCGGAACCCGCTCAAGCCGCAGGCGTTCTGCGGGATAGGGGCGTTCAATCTGGTGCGTCGGCGGGCCTACCAGGCGGTGGGCACGCACCAGCGACTGCGGATGGAAGTCGCCGACGACATCACGCTGGGCAAGCTGCTCAAACAGGGGGGGTACGTCTCCGACGTGATGAGCGGGCGACTCCAGGTCGCGGTGCGCTGGCAGGTCGGGCTGGGTGGCGTCGTCCGGGGGCTGGAGAAGAACGCTTTTTGCGGTGCGGCTTACAGCGTACCGAGGGCGACCGCGGGGGTGATAGTGCTGACTCTGCTCAGCTTGCTGCCGGCGGTGGGCGCGGTCTTGGCGCCGGGTTGGACGAGGATCGCCTACGCCGCCTGGCTGCTCAGTCAGATGGGATCGTTGGCTATCGGGGCCCGGGCCCACGGATTCTCCCGCCTGGTGGGACTGGCGTTTCCCATAGCCGCGCTCACGCTGGCCCTGGCCATCGGACGGTCGATGATCCTGACCCTGTGGCGCGGCGGCATCCGCTGGCGGGGGACTTTTTACCCCCTGGAGCAGTTGCGCGAAGGGCATCTCTGAGGAGGAAGTCTAAAACGGGTGTTTGCCTCAATGGGGTGACTGAGGCTTGGAGGGGGGGTTAATCGGCGTCGGAGGCGGATGAGTCGGTGCCAGGCAGCTCTTCCAACTGGACGGTGCACCACTGGCCGTCGTCGTTTACGTACTCCCAGAATCGCTCGTAGCCGCCGTCGCTGAGCCGGCAGCGGAGGATGGCGTAAGCGAATAGGCCCAGGGTCAGCACGACGGTCTGGTCCTGATGGCGCTTGAGGATCTTCTGCACGCCTTTTTGGAGCCGCTCGGCGGCGTCGGCAACCGCCTCGCCCTCCGGCGGCTTGACCGAGGCGGGGGCGCTGCGCCACTGGCGATAGACCTTGGCGAAGCGCTCGCGGAAGTCGTCCTCGCTGAGGCCTTCCCAATGGCCCAGGTCCATCTCTCGCAGCTCTGGCGAGGTCTTGGCCTTGAGGCTCAGCTCGTGGGCGACGATGGTCGCGGTCTGCTTGGTGGCCTTCTCCGGACCGCAATGGACCGCCGCGGGGTGCAGGTCGGCGACGGCCTGGCCGAAGGTGACCGCCTGGCGTTGCCCGTGCTCGTTGAGGGGCAGGTCGGTATCCCCGGCCAGCCGGCCCTGGGCCCGCCAGTCGGTTTGAGCGGCCGGGATGAGGATTAGCTCAGTCATTTCCTGCCAGCCGAAGATCGTTTGACCAGGGTCATTGGGCCGACTCTCGCGATCGCCTGTGGGCCGCGTTGCACGCCTAGTGGCCCGGAATGTTCGTGGACAGATTACTCGATCCTGTCGACCCCCGCGCCAGTGGATCAGACCTCGTCGAGGATGTCGATGGTCGCAAAGGGCCGGCCCTCCAGGAATTCTAGACTGGCGCCGCCGCCGGTGGAAATGTGGGTCATCCGCTCGGCCAGGCCGGCGGCGTCCACCGCGGCGGCGGAGTCGCCGCCACCTATGATGGTCGTTGCCCCGTGGTCGGTGGCCTCGGCCAGGGCCAGGGCGACGGCCTTCGTCCCGCGGTCAAACGGCGGCGTCTCGAACACGCCCATGGGGCCGTTCCAGACGATGGTCCGGGCCGATCGAATCGCATCTCCGTAGGCCTTGATGGTGGCCGGGCCGATGTCCAGCCCGAGCAGGCCATCGTCAACGCCGGCTGACGATACGGTGGTGTCGATGTTCGCCTCCAGCGCCGTTGCACAGATGCTGTCGCTCGGCAGGCGGATCTTGGCTTTGGCCTGGTCCAGAAGCTGCCGGGCCAGGTCCAGCTTGTCGCGTTCGCACCGACTGTTGCCGACCGGGACATCGGTGGCGGCGAAGAAGGTGTAGGCCATGGCCCCGCCGATGAGGATCAGGTCGACCTTGGGCAGCAGGTTCTCGATGACCCCGATCTTGTCGCTGACCTTGGCCCCGCCGAGGATGGCGACGAACGGCCGGCGGGGCTCGGTCAGGGCCTCTCCCAGGAATCTCAGCTCCTTCTGCACCAGGTGCCCGCAGACTCGCTTGCCGGGCCCGAGCTTGAGGGGCACGTCGTACATGCTCACGTGTTGGCGATGACAGGTGCCGAAGGCGTTGTTGCAGTAGAGATCGGCGCGGCCGGTCAGGGCGGTGGCGAAGGCGTCAATCTGTGAGGCTTGCTGGGGCGTGGGTTTCTTATCGGGGTTCTTCTTGGCCTGGTCGATGAGGTTTTCTTCGGCGTGGAAACGTAGGTTTTCCAGCAGGAGGACGTCGCCGGGCTTCAAGGCCGCGGAGGCACGGTCGGCCTGCTCACCGATGCAGTCCGCGGAGAAGGCGACCGGCCGGCCGAGTATCTTGCCCAGGTGGTCGGCGACCGGGCGAAGGCTGAGTTTCGGGTCGGGTCGGCCCTGGGGTCGGCCCAGGTGACTCATCAAGATGAGCGAGCCTCCCCGATCGACCACCGAGCGGATCGACTCCAAGGCCTGCACCACCCGTCGGTCATCACCGACTCGGCCGCCTTCCAGGGGAACGTTGAAATCGACGCGCATCAGCACGCGGCGTCCGCTGACTTCTACTTGGTCAATCAATCGCTTGGCCATCGGGTCGCTCCTGGCCGGTCATCGCTTCACGAAGGGCGTGGTGCAGGCGGAATCCGTTGGGGCCGGGATCGTCGCTCCGCAGGTTGTCTCCCAGGGCCGCGGCATCGGTATCTCCGAACTTCCCGTCCGAGCCGGCCGACACGAAGACGGGACGGTTGTTGTTGGCTTTTACCCAGGGTGAACCGGAGGCCTCGGAATAGTATTGCAGCGGCGTGCCCCAGGGATCGACCAGATTACGCTTGCCCCCTCCTTGCCAGAGTGAGGGCGGCAGGGCCCGGAGGATAGGCCGAGTCTTGTCGTGATCGAGCAGATCGATGGTCGCCTGGATAGCCGAATTGGGACCATGCGATGTCGGGTAGCTGCCCGTCTCCCGATGATACCGGGCCAGGGCCAAATCAAGGTCGGCCAGCAGGCGAACGGCCAAGTCCCGCTTGGCCTCGTGTTGCAGGGAGTTCATCCAGCCCACCAGCAGAAACAAACCCGCCCCGACGGCGATGACCACGACGGCCGTCTCGATGAGGGTCATGGCCCGTCGACGACCGGTCGGACGCCTGCGGTGACGGCGGGCTGCACTGGCCATGGTTGTGCCGGGCGGCATGTCCATGTGGGCGATAGTAAGCCGCCAGTTCGTCCGGTCAAGCTCGGCTATCGGGCTGCGGCCTGGGCGGTGTCCACTGGGCCGGTGCTGCGGCGGAGGGTATCGGACTTCGCTGTCGTTGCCGCGATTGAATCTTGCATTTGTCCGGCGCGCCCTCAATAATTTGGAGAGTCCGCGAGGACATTCCTGGCCCAGTAGGGACGGTCTGGAGGGCCGGCCAGCGATCGGAGTTTGGTGATGTCCATAGCCGTCAACTGCCGGTGTGGCAAGAAGTTCAAGGTCAAGGCCCGTTTGGCCGGCAAGACGGTCCGCTGTCCGCAGTGCCAGGGACCCCTGCGAATCGGCAACGAGGTGGTCGGGTCCTCGGCGGGCAAGCCGGTGGGCCCGAAGCATGATACCGACCAGGCCGTCCTCCGCGTCGAGAAGGCCCAGAAGCAAAAACAATTGAGCGCCGAGGAAGACGCCGCCTACCGCCAGGAACAGGACAAGCTCATCGAGAGCTACGACCAGCTCACCGGCAAGGGCAAGAAGGACAAGAAGGACAAGAAGAAGACCGAGCTGGCCGGCAGCACGCCGCGCAAGGAGACGGTTTTCAGCAAACTCGCGGACGCCTATGGGGTGGTCTGTGGAACTTTGGCTTTCAAGTACGTCTTCATCGTGGCCTTGGTGGGCGGGGGCGCGGTGGGGAGTATTCTCCTGGTGCAGGCGGTGACCACTTATGTGCAGGACGAGGGCGGCCGGCAAGAGCCGAAAGAGCAGCGCATCGAGAAGCTGTTCGAGCAGGCCGAGGCCGCCATTGCGGCGCAGTGTTGGGGCGAGGCCCGCGAGGCGCTGGCCGAGATTCTCCGCCTGGAACCGCGGCGGGAGGTCAGCCGCCGGTACCGGAACCTCCAGCGGAGGCTGAATCAGGAATTCGGGGAGAGTTGACCCGACCTGGCGGCGTTCTTGCGGTGTCCGCGGGGGCCTCCGTTTTTTCTAGACCTTCTGGCAGAATGAGCTGCGGCACCGCGGCCGAAGGCGGTGAGAAGATCGGCTTCGGGGCCTGGGTCACTCAGATCGTCGGAAGCTCTCGAGCCCACTTCGACATCAGGATCATCCACCGGAAAGTGCGCCTCGAGGCCCCCAGTTGATCCCGCGGCATCGGGGATCGGATGGGATTGCGGAGCGGCGCTCCGGCCCATAGCATGACCTCGATGCCCCGCGTCGATGCTCGACTTCACCATGCCAATGCCGTGCCGCCCGTTGTCTTGACGCTTCCGCGGAAGGTCACCATCTCACGGCAGCCCAGGCGGCGGGCTCCCCTGCAGAATGCGTTGTCGGTTCCCCTCGGCCGGCGGGCGTCATAATAGATTATTAGCGCTGGAAGTTATTGCAGATTTTCCCAATTCTACGCTATTTTTGGAGAAATTACTGGACACTATTGAACTTAAATTATTCAGCAAGGCTGCTGAAATTTACATGATGCGCAATAGCGAAAAGTGCGAGGAAAAGTTGGCAGATAAGTTGTCATCTCAAGATGAAAGCCTTGCTTTAGAGGCAAGCAACTTATTAATTGGAAAACAAAATATGAAAGCAATAAAATATTATGCTGATCTTATAAAGAAGACCAAGAAAATTGAAACTGATATGCGCGACGGGAATCTGCTCCACAAGATAACGACTGTTGCAGCTCTCCCCGTACTCTTTGATCTCTTGAAATTCTCTTATAGCCATAAAAAAGAAATTCAGCAATCTGTGTTCAATCGACTTGACAGCATAGTTATTAGTGTCTTGAAAAATATTGCTATACAGAATTTTTCAAATTTCACTCAGGTAATAAAAGCGCTTCAGAAATTTATTAGAAAATATCAGTCTGAATTTGAAGACGTAAACTTCCTGAATGTGGCCCGTGATAATATAGAAAAGGCTTTTTTTATTAATTGCACGAGCGGTCTGACAATAGATGAAGCCATCAGTAAGGTGCAGAGAATCTCATGATACCCAGGAAAATCACAGATAATAGCGATGTGAAGCTTGTGAAAAACAGGCTTAGAAAGGCAAGAAGCGTGTAAATGCTCTATCTCTACCTTGACGAAAGCGGAGACCTGGGCTTTGATTTCTTCGGTAAAAAGCCCTCAA
>CAZFMS010000223.1:0-7398 GCA_964520125.1 uncultured Planctomycetaceae bacterium | reverse complement strand
GCCATCATGAGCACCAGGAACAGGCCCAAGTATGACCATCGCCCCATGAATGAATTGAAGAAACCCTGCACCTCAAACTCCGCGAGAACCGCCCCGGGAAGACTCCACAATGCCATCCCAATTTCGGCGGTCATTATCTTCGTCGTCGCCCCGGGTGGCCTCCCCGCTTTCCCCGCCAACCAGATGTAGGGCCCGGCCTGCAGCCTCTCGGACCCGATCCTCGCCGTCCCGCCGCAGCATCTCCAGCCACGCCCGGCAGTGCGAACCACCTTGCCTACTCACAAAACCAACCAGCCAAACTCGCCGATCCGCGGACAACAACCCAAGTCGTTCCTCAATCTCCAGGCGACCTACTTTGCCGAGACTGAACAGGCCGGCACAGGCCTCGTCTATGACCGAGTCCACGACCGGGTCCGCCTCCAACGGAACAAGACAACGGCCAAGAGCAGCCGCGGCCCGCTCCGGCGGCTGCATGCCGGCCAGGGCCTCCACCGCGGCGGCGGCCACACTCTCTCGGCCATCCCGGCGCAGCCTGAACAGGGCCCTCTCTACGCTCTTGTCTTCTACGAATGCCCGCAGGATTCGGATCGCCGAGCATTGCTGCTGCTCTGACTTGGAATCCCGCAGCGTACGCAATACTTCCGGGAGGACCAGGCGCGTCAACTTGGGGCTGGCCTTTACCTGGGCCGCCATCTCCGCAAGCTCCTGGTCAGTTCGGTGTTGCAAGGAAGCGATTGCATTCCGGACCTGGGTGCCCCATCGATGTCGATCATAAGCCCGGAAGGCCAAGAACACCGCTGACCCGACGATGGCCACGGTGAGCAGACACGCGCAGGACGCGACCAACACGTGGCCAACGACGCTGCCCCGCTGCTCCTGCACAGGCGATTTCAGACTTCCGTCTTGAACACTCACTCTATGGTGCTCCGCCACAATCCCCTGCTAATGTCCGGAAAGGGCTATAGTGCCCACTTCCCCCCATCAATCAGAGCGAGCGGCCCAGACCGGATACCGATCCGTTCTTGGCTGGGCTACCCAAATATACCTACAGGGCCTGCTCCGGGATGCCGAGGAGGCCGACGATCCGCTCGAAATCATCGAGACTGTAGTACTCTATCACGATTCTGCCAGTATGCCGCCGCCTACCCTCACGGATGGTTACCTGAGTCCCCAAAGCCTCGATCAGCTTCTCCTGCATGTCCTTGACCGCCGGCCGAATCTCCCGCTCCTTGGCGGCGATCCCGTCGCGACGCTTGGCCCCGGCCGCCGCGGCCTCCAACTGCCGAACTGACCAACCCTCTCGCACTACCCGTTGGCTGAGTGATATTTGGATATTACGATCCAATACTCCCAACAAAACCTTGGCATGTCCGGCCGACAGTTCGCCGGACGAGACCATCCCCATGGTCTCGTCGGGCAGCCCCAGCAGTCGTATGTAGTTGGTGACCGTGCTTCTATCATCACCCAAGCGCCGGGCGATCTCATCATGTGACAAGTCATATCGCTCATGGAGAACTTGGTATGCCCGGCCCCGCTCGATCGGATTCAAGTCTGCCCGGTGCATGTTCTCTATCAGGGCCAACTCCAGAAGCTCGTCGTCTGGCACTGAACGGATGATGGTCGGTATCTCGTCCAGTCCGGCCATCTTGGCGGCTCGCAAGCGGCGCTCTCCCGCCACTAACTCGTACCCACCGGCGGCAGGCCGAACGACGATTGGCTGCAGGGCACCCTTGCTGCGGAGCGATTCGGCCAAGGCCTCCAGTTCCCGCTCATCGAAGTTACGACGCGGCTGCATGGGGTTCTGTCTGATCTTCTCGACCGGCAAGGACATCAGGCGGCTTGCCGCCCCATGTTGCCGGAGTCCTTCAAGGGTCGATGTCTTGGGATCCAAGGTGCTGGCGGCGCTGCCATCTTGGCGAGACAAGTCCGTCGACACGAGCGAGGATAGGCCCCTGCCGAGTCGTCGTGGTCCTTTGGTCATAGCAAACCTCCGCAGCCCTCTTGGGGGCTGCTATCGAGCAGAACTAATGGCTCGGCATCCTAATCGCTTCCGGCAGGGGGCTCAACTGCCGATCAGCCGGCCGCAATGTTCCACGTGGAACCTATTGATCCGAGCCACAGTTGCTCGCTCCCGGTAATCGACGCCCTGCTCGCGATCTGGTAGCCCTCGGCGTCGTTTGTTGGCCGCCACAAGCCAGAGGCCCAGGCCTCCTGGTGATAGATCATGCAGGGGCGGCAGGGGGCTCCCACATGGCAAACGTATCTGCCAGCGCACTTTGGATGCTGCGGTGGACCATCACACAAGCAGTATTCTGCGAAACCGTGGGGACGAATGCATGTTCCACGTGGAACTACCGACGCATCGAGCATCATCCCCCTCATCAGCCATTCCAGAGATCATCACGGCACTGTGGACTATAAATCATGGTCTAGTAACAAGTTACAGCCTTGTCTGGTTGGGGTGCCATGTCGCGGTAGGTCCCAGATGCAAACGGCACTCACTTTCGATTGTGCGTCGCTGTTTGCGGTCTGGTGGTGATCAACGGTCCGCTGTGGCCGCCAGGGGGACGATGGGTCTTCCAGTTCAGGAGGCGGTGGGATCGGCGAGTGGCGATAGCCGTGGCCGCGTCGGCTAAACAGGACTTACGTGATATGTTTCCGTAATATCTCGCGTTAATGGCTGGTGTGTTCTCGACCAGGCCGACCAAGTAGCCGATACTCGCCAGGGCGAACACATGTGTCCGGTAATCATACCGATGGCATCTCAGCACCAGAAAGCACCACGCCCGATGGAAGCTGAAGATCGGTATGGCCGGGGGGCGGGCTGCTAGAATCGGGATGGACGATAAGCCGCGGCAAGGGCGACTCCGGGCCGCGGCGGTGAAAGTTACTCGAAGGAGAAGATCATGACGGGCGGCAGGTTGTCGGTGATGATAACGTTGGCGTGTCTCGTGGTCGCTCTGGCGGGCTGTGGTGATCGTCAATCAGTAGCCCGCTTGCAGATGCGGCGGGATCGCCTGCAGAGCTTGTCCCATTCTGTCGCCAGAAGCGAGGCCAGGAGATCGGAATACGCCGAGAGAAACGCGCGCATGCTCGAGGAAAAGTGGGAGCGCGACACAGAGCGCTTCCATCAAAGGGTGTCGGCGGTTGGCGACTACTTCTGGTAGCAGATCGATCAGAATAGACCGTGCGCCGAGGAATTCGACTAAAGGGTAATTACCCGATTTGTTGGATGGGCCCCGCGGTGGGGCAGCGTAATGATTCAGTGTAGTGATTGTCAGCACCTGGTTAAGGGACCCGACGGGCGGGTGTCCTTTACGTGCGATCCATTCCACAACATCAAGGAGCCGGAGTGCCTGATGAAATGGCAGCTCTTGCGCAGCAGCGAGTTGACGATGAAAATGGATCGGATGATTGCGGCCTACGAGGCTACCCTGGCGATTTATAAACGCATGCAGCCGCTCCAGGAAAAAATGTTCCGCCACATGGAGCAGGAGATCGAGGAACAAGAGGAAGGCGAATCCTGGAAGCACACCGAGACCGAAGACGAAGAATCCGAGGAAGAGGAGTAAGGTCGCCCGTCGATGCCGCCCTGCCCGGCCCCCGGCGTCAGGTGACGGGCCCGCGACGCTTGGCCAGCGCACTGAGGACCTGGTCGAGGCAGGCCAACATGAAGTCCGCGTCCGCCGCCGTAAGACACATCGGCGGCTTGATCCGCAGGACGTTGCCGTAGAACCCACCCTTGCCCAATAGTAATCCGCGCTGCCGCGTTTCTTCCAGTATCAGTGCCGCCTCGGCGAAGGCCGGCTCCTTAGTCTGCCGATCGCGCACCAATTCAACACCGAGCATGAGCCCCATGCCGCGGACCTCGCCGATGAGGGGATGCTTGTCCATCAAGGCCTCCAACCCGGCCTTTAAGCGGCCGCCCACCTTCAGGGCGTTGGCTTGCAGGCCGACCGCCTCGATTACTTCGAGCGTGGCCAGGCCGTAGGTGGCCTGTACCGGGTTGCCGCCGAACGTGTTGAAGTGGAGCTTACCCACGAGGGCCCGGGCAATCTCCGGCGTGGTGGTCAGGGCCCCCAGGGCGGTGCCGTTCCCGATTCCCTTGGCCATGGTGACCGCGTCCGGCTGGACGTCCCAATTCTCGAATCCCCAGAACTTCGTCCCCGTCCGTCCAAAACCGGACTGGACCTCGTCGGCGATACAGATGCCGCCCGCCTTGCGGACTTCCTCATAGGCAACTTGGAAGTATTCTTTCGGCGGGGTCACCGTGCCACCCACCCCCAGGATCGGTTCGGCGATGAAGCAGGCCACTTGGCCGGCGGTGGCGGAGTTGATCACCTCACCGATGTCACGGGCGCATTTAATGTCACACTCCGGGTACTTCAGCCCCAGCGGGCAACGATAGCAGTACCCCGGTATCGCGTGGTGAACCCCGAAGGAATGCGGCGTCGAATACTTCCACGTAGACTGCCCGGTCAGGGCCATCGTGGATTGTGAACCACCATGATATGCGTGGCGCAACGAGATCACGTCGAAACGCCCGGTGAATTGCCGGGCCGTCAAGATGGCCAGGTCGTTGGCCTCGCTGCCACTGTTGGTGAAGTAGGTTACCTTCAGCTCGCCCGGCATCTTCGAGGCCAGCTTCTTCGCATATTGCCCCACCGTGGGGTGAATATAGATCGTGGTGGTGTGCTGCAACCGGTCGACTTGCTCGCGGACCCGTTCCGCTATCACCGGGTGACAGTGCCCCGCCGAGACCGTCACTATGCCTGCGATCGCGTCCAGGTATCGCTTGCCGGTCTCATCCCACAAATACTGCATGTGGCCTTCGACGATCATCAGCGGATCTTTGTAGTAGGTCAGCAAAGCCGGTGACAGGTATTCCTGCCGGAGGGCCAGGACCTCTTCCCTGCCCGGCCCCGTATAGGGACGCGGAGTGTGCGAACAAACCGGTAGTGATGCCATCTTGTGCATGATCAACTTCCTTTCAGTGTATATTCTCACGGACCGGAAGCGCCGCGTCAAAGAGGGTCAGCGCAATCCCCCCCCGCGGCGCCTGGTGGATTCCGGATGCCCAGAACAGTACAATGGGTCTTGTCCAAACAGGCGTTGCCGCCACGTTGCGGCTCGATTCACAACGCCGTACACCTATGGACCGTCGGCTCCTGAAGAGGGGCGAGGAGCACCAACCATGAAGACGCCATGTCCGTTGTCCTCCGGTCTGGTCGTGATTGCGCTCGCCACCGTCGCTGCCGCCCAGTCGGTCTATCATCCGACACCAGATTGGATCTCCGCCGACACCCAAGTGAGTACCGGGGCCGCCCTGGTCGATCTGGACCGCGATGGATGGCTCGACTTTGTTGTCGCCAATGGCAACGACATGGCCATCCAGCGCCTGGTCGTCTACTACAACCAGGGCGATGGCACTTTCCCTTCCATGCCTGACTGGCAATCGTCGGACATTGCCTACAACGGACACCTCGACGTGTCCGACGTCAACGGCGACGGATGGCCGGATGTCGCGGTGGCCTACCTCGGCGAGTTCAACACCGTCGGTCCCATCGCCCGCCTCTACTTGAACAACGCCGGCACTCTCTCGGCGACTCCTGATTGGGCCGCGGATATCGACGGCAACGCCTTCGGTGCAGCCTTCGGCGACGCCAACAGCGACGGCCGGCCGGATCTGGCGGTGGCCACCGGTTGGGCCTACAGCAACCCCAACGCCTATCGCAACTACGTATACATGAACTCCGGCGGCCAACTCGAAGCAACCGCCAGTTGGCAGTCCGATGACTCGAACGATTACATGGACGTCATGTGGCTGGACGCCAACCAAAACCGCCGACTCGACCTCCTCGGCGTTGGGGCCAATACGGACAACTGGATCTACAGAAACTCGGCCGGCGGCCTGGAGACCTCGGCGATCTGGCGAACCAGCGATAACAGCGGACAATTCGGCATCATGGCTACTGCCGGTGATGTCACCGGCGACGGCCTGCGCGACCTGTTCGTCACCGACAATACTCAAATGTTCAGCGGCGCAGGCTACTTCCGACAGTACACCGCTCTGCCCGGCAGGTATTTCACGAGCACGCCGACCTGGAGCTACTATGAAGGATATGGTTCCGCGGTAGCCCTGGCCGACATCAACGCCGACGGCCACCTGGATCTGGCCACCGGGGCGTGGTGGGATCGCACCCGCCTGTTCTTCAACAATGGTAGCGGCCTGGGGGTCTCATCCGATTGGGACTCCAGCGGCACCAGCGTAGTAGAGAAAATCGTCTTCGGAGACATAGACAAGAACGGCCTGCGCCCCATCACCGAGACCTTCACCCCCCCAGAAGATCAGCGGCTGTTCTACCTCGGCCATCAGCCGATCCAGGAGCTTACCTTCGTCAGCCGAGATGGGGTCGAGCTGCTACCCTCGGAGTACACCTGCAACCGCGAGCACGCCTGGGTAAGTGTCGGGGTCTCCCCCATAGCGGAACTCGTGGTCGTCTATACCTACTCGAGCAAGCTCGACATGGCCGTCTCCAACTGGGACAGCAGCCTGGGGAATTACGTCTACTACAACCAACTCGTCGTCGAGGGCGATGCTAACTGCGATGGAACCCTCGACCAGGCTGATCTCTCTCTGTTCGTCCTCCTTCTCACGGATCGCCAAACCTATGAGGCAACACACCCCGACTGCGACGTCGATACTTTCTGCGACATGAACGGCGACGGCGTGCTGAATGGCAGCGATGTGCAGTTGTTGGTCGATTCACTGCTGAGCAGCCCCTAAGTTGCGCGGAGCCGCCCGGGTGGGGGTCGATATGGTCCGGATCATCCATGCCCGGTCATTTCTCCACAAAGGACCGATAACACCTTGCTGCGCCCCACTTCGTGCCTGCCGGCGGTTGTTTATGCGATCCCAAAGTGGTATAAATTAATGCCGGCGGCAAGGAGGACAGAGGCTACTAGAGAAAAGAGAGTATCTAGTCTCATTCCTGCCTGGAGGGGTCGTATGGTTCATGCACGCTCTGCGCTCGCCCAGATTTGGCCGTCAGGGTGATGCCGCTCGGTCCCGCAACTTACCGCTGAGGAAGGGAATTATCATGCCATGTTGCCGCACCGTTGGGCTGGCGGCCGTCGTGACCGTCGTGTTTCTCGGGCTGTCCGCCTCCTCCACCGCCGAGGAGATCTGGACGGTGCGCCAGGGAAGCACCACCGTCTCGTTGGACCGGGACTCCCTGCATGGGCTGGGGCTCGAGGTGGCCTCGCCGGCGGCGCCCGATCCCCGCAGTGACGGCTCCGGACTCGTTTTCCCCATCGACTCCGGCTCGACCCTGACCTTCTCGGTCGACCGCGGCTCGATCGTCGAGTTCCTGGGAGGGAGCGTCATCCATGCCGAGG
>CAZFMS010000222.1:0-7413 GCA_964520125.1 uncultured Planctomycetaceae bacterium | reverse complement strand
CCCGTGATACATCATCAGCCACCCCTCCTTGGTCTCGATCGGTGGTGGAGACAGGCCGATCTTCCGGGCATCCCACCACGGCCCGCGCCTGGCCCGGAGGACGACAGTGTGATCGCCCCAGTGCTTCAGATCGGGTGAGAACGAGATCCAGACATTGGCCCTGCCGGAGCCGGGCATGGGCCGGTGCAACATCGCCCATCTTCCGCCAAAGCGGCGCGGCAACAGGGCGGCGTCCTTGTCCTCCGGCGGCATCACCGTGCCGAAGCGCTCGAACTTGCGGAAATCCTCGGTCAGGGCCAGCGAGACTCCCGGGCCGGAATGCGAGTAGCAGGTGTAGGTGATGGCGTACTTGCCCAGTTCGGGCACCCAGACGACCCGGGGGTCCTCGATGCCCCAGCGCTCTTCCGGGTAGTTCTCGATATCCGGCAGCAAGGTCGGCTCAGGATCGATCCGCCAATTGTTGATCCCGTCGTCCGACCGGGCCACGCACAGGTGGGATCGTCCGGAACACTCCTCGGCTCGGCAGAGCAAGAGCGTCTCGCCGGACGGCAGCAGCACGGCCCCGGCATTGAACACCGTGTTGACGAAGTACGGCCAGTCGAAGGCCGAGAGCAGCGGGTTGCTGGGATGTCGTTTGAGCAAGCGGCGACGAGGATCTTCACTTTGCGGCGGCATGGTACAGAACCCCTCCGAACTCTCGGCATGAAGCATCCGTGGCGGAACGCGCCCCCGTGAGGAAAGGCCTCCGCGGGCACGTACCCTTATCGACCGATTCCTAATGGCCCTGGATGGTAAGTTCAGGCCCTGCTCCCCCGCGGGGAGCACCATCTCGACTCTATCCCACCATCGGCGGATCGCCGGTCTGCATCTCGTGCATGATCAGCAGCGACAGCAGCCAGGAGACCGCCGCCTCGCCACCCTGGTTGAAGTTCAACCCCGCCTGTTTAAGGCTATCGTAGCAGCCCCAGGTCCTGAAATCGACCATCGCCGTGCCCAGATCGTTACGCCCCAAATACCACTCGAAGCAGCGGCGCATTTCGTGCAGCCAGGCCGGATCGCCGGACACCCTATGGGCCGCCTTGCAGGCCCCGATAAGCGAGGCCGGCTCCACCGGCTGCTGGTTGAAGACCGGCCGTTGCACCCCCCGACGGAACCAGCCGTCGTCCCCGATGACCGAGAGATGGCCACTGTCGGTCGTCTGAACCGCCAGCAGCCAACGGAGCACGCGGAGCCCGCGCTCGATCAGATCCTTCCGGTCGAGCATGAACCCGGCGATGATCAAGGCCTGCGGCAGGCGTCCGTTGTCGTAAGTGATCTGGTCGTCATACCAGGGCCAGTCCTGGGATTCATACTTGGAAAAGACCCCTTCCAAACGATCGGCCAGATCCTCCAGCAGGTCTCGGGCGGTCTCCTGGTCCTGGTGGATCCTCAGGTAGTAGTGCAGACCCAGAATCGCGAACGCCCAGGGCCGCGGCGAGTTGATCGCGGCGATCGCCGGAAGCACCGCCTGGAAGAGGTGCTCGGCCAGTTGCCGGGCGGGAAGGTTAGGAGCGTGGGCCACCAAGTGTCCCAGGGCCCAGGCCACCCGACCCTGACAATCGTCGCTCCCGTCGGGCTCCAGCCAGCGGCGGTCGTAGGAGAGGAAGTTACGAAATCGGCCGCCCTCGATGGTCTGGGCATGGTGGAGGAAGGACAAATGGACTTGCATACACGACAACACGCGCTCATCCTGGAAGAGCGACCAGGCCATGGTCGAGACGATCAGGGCCCGGGCGTTGTCGTCCGTACAGTAGCCCTGTCGGCGGTCCGGCGTGGCGAAGATGGCGTTTCTGAGCAGTCCGGTGTCGTCGGTCATTTCCAGGAAGTGGTCCAGCCGCACGTCCGGCAACGACAT
Organism: uncultured Planctomycetaceae bacterium; assembly: GCA_964520125.1. Taxonomy (GTDB): domain Bacteria; phylum Planctomycetota; class Phycisphaerae; order UBA1845; family UTPLA1; genus JAFGQA01. Next base: position 5,519 of record CAZFMS010000222.1, on the reverse strand, counting down.
CCGCATCAGGACCTTCCGCTCGGCAGGCACCGCGCGGTGGGCCTCGGCATAGCTCCGGCGGGCCTCTTCGAGTAACTCCGCGTAGCGATGACCAACGGACTGCCAGAGCATCGGCCCACGCGCTTCATAGGCCGCCTGGCGGAGTTTGGCGTGCTTGTCCCGGTCGCTCAGCAGTTCTCTGATCACCGTGGCCAGGCCGTCGACGTCACCGGGCTCGACCAGAATACCCCGCCCGTCGGCCAGCAGTTCCTGGGCATGCCAGTACGAGGTGGAGACAATGGCCTTGCCGCAGGCCAACGCGTAGGCCAGCGAACCCGAGGTGATCTGCTCCTTGGCCGGATAAGGCGTGACGTAGATGTCCGCGGCCTGCAGGTATTCGATCAAGTCGGGGTGGGTGACGTAGCGGTTGTGGAAGACCACGTTCTTCTGGATCCCCAAATCAACGGCCCGGGTCTCCAGCGACAGCCGGTAGGACTCGCCGGATTCGCGCTTCACCGCGGGATGGGTCGCCCCGAGAATGACGTAGGCCACGTCCGGGTGCTCCGGCACGATGTTGGCCAGGGCGTCGAGCATGAACTCGATGCCCTTGGGCGGGCTCAGCAGGCCGAAGGTCAGGATCGTCGGCCGCCCACTCAGATGGAAGCGATCCTTGAACGGCTCGGTCTCTCGGAAGGCCACGTCCGGCACCCCGTGATGGATCATCCTGATCCGGTCCCGCGGAACGCCGTACTGCTCGTGCAGGATGGTCACGGCACGTTCGGCCATGACCACCACGGCGGTGCTCTTCTCGCAGATATGGCGCAGGATACTCAGTTTCTTCTGCGGCAAATCGGCCAAGATGGTGTGCAGCGTGGTGACCATGGGGACCTTGAGCCGGTCAATCAGATCGATCACATACTCGCCATACTCGCCGCCGAACAACCCGAACTCGTGCTGCAGCGAGACGACGTCTATCTTGCTGGTGTTGAGAATCTCCGCCGCATTGCGGTAATCCTCGCGGACGTGCTGCTGGATCTCCAGCCGAACCTCCGGCCCATAGCTGTAACCCTGCGGCCGATCGTTGACCGCCACGATGTGGACGCGGCCATTACCGTCCAACGACTCACCACCCGTGTCTTCGGCGACGGCGGTGGCCAGGTCGTTGGTGAAGGTGGCAATCCCGCAATGGCGCGGAATATACGAACTGATGAAGGCAACGACGTTCCGCCGGGGCTCGGGCATCTATGGAGACCTCAAAAGTGGACCGTCCGACGAGTCGAAGCGCCGGGCCCGGCAATTCTACCCGATTCCCCCGTCCTGCCAATCCTCCCGGCGGGCCAATCCGCCCGGCAAACCGCGCCCGGAGCAAAGACTCGGCCTCACCTGTTGGGCACTGGCGAGACCGCTTCTCAGGCGACCGGGCGCCCCCGGCTGCTTTCCGGCCCCGACCTGCGAGCCTGAGTCCGGACCCTCCTCGCCAAACTCGGCCAGCCAGGCCTGGGCCTCCTTCATGGCCGGTCGGAAGCCCCACCGCCCGCGCTGGCCGGCCACTCCGTCCGCTGAAGGACCTCTCCGACGGATGCCAGAGTCCAACCTTCAATCGAACCCAAACACCTCGAAGTAACGGTGCCAGATCACCTTCTCGTACTTCAGGGCGTACTCTTCGGCATATCCTTCGCCCCGGGCTGATCTGCGCTTCGACTTGGTGGTCATTCTATCATGGTGGTGGCCCAACTCGTGCAGCAGGATGTGAAGCAACTGGTAGGCCCGAGCAGTGGATTCCGTCCATTTGCCCAGGTAGTAACGGCCCTTCTTCTCCACAGGCACCTCGAGACGCTGGAAAACGTCCCGATGCTCGAGGTAGAAAGACCTCTCGTATTCCAGCCAAAGTTCGCGGTTCCAAGCACAGATCGCGACGACATCTTGGTCGTACCAGCCGGCAGTATTGTCTTCGCCCGGCGCCAGCACGACTACACGGAGCCCCTGGGACAGCTCCGCCCAATCGGGCAGGATGCTGATAAAGCCAACCAAGTGCTTCTTCCTGATCAGGTGTCGATAGCCCGGGCCGGGCCTGCGCCGATCCAAGACTGGTATGTCCTGCGGCGTGTTGTAATAACTCGGCGATTCCGCGGCGCGGTTCTTACGCTGGACCTTGCCGTCGACCACCCGGGGGGCTGATTTTCTGCGGGCGAACTTCATCGTGCCACCCCGGCCGGACCGCGGATGTTACTGCCTCGTCGCAACGTTGAAGCCGCAAGCCCAGGACCCCACCAAACCTGATCGAGCCTGCTACTCTTTGGTCCATTTGTCCAACCACCCGATCACCGTCTCGTGCCACAAGACGCTGTTGGCCGGTTTGAGGACCCAATGGTTCTCGTCGGGGAAGTAGAGCAGTTTGCTGGGAATTCCCCGCCGCTGTAAGGCGGTGAAGGTGGAGATTCCCTGAGCGTCGACCACTCTGTAGTCCTTGGCTCCATGAATGACCAGCATGGGGGTCTTCCAGTTCTTCACCCAGTCGATGGGGTTGTGTCTGGTGTAGGCCTCGGGGTTGTCCCAGGGCGTGCCCCGACGCTCCCATTCCGGGAACCACAGCTCCTCGGTGTCGTAGTAGGCCATCCGCTCGTCGAGGTTGCCGTCGTGGTTGACCAGGCAGCGAAAGCGATCGGGCCACTTTCCGGCGATCCAGTTAATCAAGTAACCGCCGTAGGACGCCCCCAGTGCCGCCACCCGGTCACCGTCCATCCACGGATATCGCTCCAGGGCCGCGGCCAGGCCCTTTTGCAGATCGACCAGCGGCTTGCCCCCCCAGTCGTCACGAATCGAATCGGTAAACGCCTGGCCGTAGCCGGTCGAACCGTGGAAATCAACCATCACCACCGCGTAGCCCGCCCCGGCATAGGCCTGCGGATTCCAGCGATAATGAAAGGTGTTGCCGAACGAGCCCTGCGGACCGCCGTGGATCAGGAACGCCACCGGGTACTTCCGGGAGGCCTCGAAGTCCACCGGCCGGACCACATAGGCATACACCGTCTCGTCGCCCGCCCCGGCAAATGAAAACTGTTCCGGCTCACCCATTCGCACGGCCGCCACCTGCTCGGCGTTTATGCGGGTGACCACCCGTACGCCGGAGCCGTCGGGCTTGACTGAATGCAGCTCCACCGGGCTACGGAGGTCCGCACATCCGAAGACGATGTGGTTGCCGGCCACCGCCGGGCCGACGACGTTGCCGGCCTCCACCACGTTCCGAACCTGGCCGGCGGCCACCTCCACGGCGAATAGCGAACGTTGCCCGATGTTCCCCGCCGTTGTGTAAACCGTCCGGCCATCCGGGGCCCAGACGATCGTGTCGGCGGAGCGGTCCCAGGATTCGGTCAGGATGCGATCCTCTTTGCCGCACTCTTCGGCCGAGGGCGAGGGCTCTTTGCCATCTGCCGGCCACGGCCGCAATACGATGCGCCGGCGGTCGGCCTCGAAACCCGGTCTCGACATGGCCAGCCAGGCCAGCGTCGCCCCATCCGGGGAAAACACCGGGTTGGTATCCCAGGCCTCCCCGGTGGTCAGGCATCGGGGTCCCGCCGACCCGTCGATGGTAGCAACGTACAGATTGAAGTTCGTCGACCAGGCCTCCTGCAGGCCGACGTCCTTGGCTGCGAAGACGAGGGCTCTCCCGTCGGGGGTGAAGGTGATCTCCTCGGTGCCGCCAAACGGCTTGGAAGGCACGTCGGCGTCCATGTCCTTCATCACGTCGATGGCATGGAACCGCCCCGCCGCGACCTCGGGGGCCCCGTCTCCTCCGACCGACATGACGAACAAATGCGAACGCCGGCCGTCCTTCCAGGTGTCCCAGTGCCGGATGAGCAAGCGCTCGTGAATCTGACCGGTCGCCTTGCGCTTCTCGAGTTCCTCGAGTCGCTTCTTGGTCTCCGCCGGGGCCGGACAATCGAGGAAGACCTCCAGGGTGAAGGCAATGTGTGAGCCGTCCGGAGAGATAACCAGATTGCCCGCGTCCAACGGGGCGTCCGTAACCCGCTCGGCCTCCCCCCCGTCCACGGCAATCCGCCAGACCTGCGACTGACCCGAAGAGCCCCCGGCCTTGGACTGGGCACTACCATCGCCCCGCGTGCTGATGAACCACACGGCCTTCCCATCCGCGGACCAACGCGGATTACCATCCTTGGCCGAGTGCGACGTCAGCCGCCGCAGCCCCGAGCCGTCCGTCCCCACCAGCCACAAGTCCGCCGTGGACTTGCTCTCCTGAACATCAAACGAGGTCAGCACGAATACGATCCGCCGCCCGTCCGGCGACACCCGCGGATCGGAGATCCGCTTCATGGCCAACATGTCGTGCACCGAGAAGGGATGTGACTCACTGCGGTCTCCCCGCATCGTCGCGGACTGCGGATCGACGGTTGAAGATGGGTTTTCTGCACGGGGCATCGGACAATTCCTCCTCAGGCAACTAGCCCGTTCCTGCAAGGGACCGGCTGCTCGGGCACCCGGCTCCGGTCGCAGACCTCGAAGAGCAGGCAGTCTAGCAGACGCATATGCGGGTAGAAACCGCGGCAGATCGGGCCCCTCACGCACTGCACCAACCACCGACTCATACCTGTCCGGATGGTAGCGGCCCACGGTACGCCCGGCAGCGTCGGCCCCCAGCCGCCGAACGACGGCCATCGCGCAGGACCAGCAAGCCGGCTCTCCCTGTATCAGCCGAGCGAGGTGCGGTAGGCTCCCCACCTGGCGTCCCTCGGCCAAGCTGACTCCAACGATGCCCCGGGGTTCCGCCGATTTTCGCCTCCGGTGGCCTGGTGGAGTAGATCGTGTCCTGGCGCACAATACGAAGGTGGTTGGCCGCGAAAACGATACAAGTCGCCGGGAGGATCGCGCCAACCATGCCGCCACCGGTCTTGAATGGACTCGAACGTTGGTTGGCCGCCGTCGGGCCCCGGATCCCCGTCTTGTCGCGGGTGGTGGCCCGGAACATGGGCAGCGCCGGAGTGTACGATCGGACAGTCTTTCGGGAGTACTTCACCCAGGTTGCCGGGCACCTATCCAACGGCTTGCGGATCTTCCGCCTGGCCCGGTCCGACGGGGCCGTGGGGACCTTGGCCCGGTCCTTGATCGACGTGGACGACTCGATCTCCCACCTTCGCCGGGCCCTGGACCTCGGTCGCGGGGCGATCGTGGTGCCCCCGCACGTCTGCAACTACCTGCTCACCCTGGCCCGACTCAACCAGGAGATACCCATCTGCGTCTACCTGCGCTGGTCGGAAGACCGACACAAGAGAGAACTCAAGCGGGCCTGGTGTGAGGCGACCGGCCTGAACGTGATCCTGGAGCCGGCCAACGCCGCCGATCCCGCCAGCCGGGCCGCGGCCTGCGTCGAGGCCCTCAGGAAAGGGGCCGCCCTGGTGATGACGCCGGACATCGCCCAGAAGTCCGACAAGGGCGTACCGGTGCGGCTGTTGGGGCGAGAAGTCTATCTGCCGACCGGCCCGGCCTCGATCGCCATGCTGGCCGAGGCCCCCTTGGTCCCGGTC
>CAZFMS010000221.1:0-7472 GCA_964520125.1 uncultured Planctomycetaceae bacterium | reverse complement strand
CCCACGGAACCGACGTCCGTTCGCTCGCCGGAGGTCGTCCTCGCGAATCGTCTCGTTGAAGAGGATATGCGCGTAATCTCGCAAATATGGCAGGATCGGTCCGCCAAGACCGTGCTGGTCTGCGGTCCGCCCGGATCGGGAAAGGAGAACTATGCGAAGTCCCTTCCGTTCGGGGCTGGACGTAAGCGGGATAACATTCAGACGCTTTCGCTCGCCGAGAGCGAGGATGATGCTACACGACAGCGACTTTTCGGGCGGAAGAAGGAGGACGGGACTGTTGAGCTTGGCCTGATCCATAAGGCAAGCGAATCTGCGGTCTTTGTGGATGAAGCCCACTATCCGGAGAAGAAGCCAGGTATGCGAGCCGCCCTTCTGCGCGTGCTGGAGACTGGCACCTACTATCCATGCGGATCGGATGAGACCGAGAAAGTCGATGCAGCAGAAAGCTTGGTCGACGTGCTTTGGGTGTTCGCGAGCAGCCGCGACGTGTCGGGGCCGCGGTCGATCGGCCTTGTTCCGCCTCGGGATTTTTGGACGCGCATGACGAACCTTGCTCAGATCCACCATCCATTAAATGCCGCGCAGTTACGCATACAGCTAGCCAGAGAGTCGAGCCCGAAAAAGCTACATGACCTCACAAGGTGGGTTTGCAGGCAGCAGAAGGAAGCTCTGTCACGGCTGTTCAAGTTCTTCTGGATCGGCCGTCTTGAGGAGTTCTATCATCAGGAGATTTACTGGATTCCTTCAGAGGAAGAGTATGAGCCAGCCAAGGAAAACAAGGGGGCGGCAGCACTCTTGATCGACGCGAAACTGAGACGCCTTCTTGAGGAGAAAGCACTTGATCGCATCAGCCGGGCGTTTGGAAAGCACGTATTCGACGAGGTCGGCTCATCATCGTTACATACCATTAGCATTAGGGGGATCCGGTCGATGGCTGGGCAACTGCTTTCGCACGCGATCCGGGCGATTGACGATTCCACGGATCCTCCCGAGGAACTCGTCAAGACAAAGTTCGACGAAGTTCTCACGGACATTCGCCAGGTCGCGACCCTGTCGCCGTGATGCGAGAACACGCGAAGAGAGGTCGTGACATGTAGTGGATGCAGATGAACTGGTGGTCTCGACATATTAGGTCGCGCATTGTGAACCGGCGCATGTACTCCAACAAGCTCGGGGGGCTTCGGAGTGAATGGTTGTCGCATGTCACCGAGACGCCTGTCCTAGAAATCGGCGCTGGATCGGGTGCGAATCTTTCACATTACCCGGAATGGTTGACGAGTATTGCTGTCGCCGAACCAGACGACGCAATGTTACGACGAGCTACTCGGCGTGCGGGTGTGTCGAAGCATCGACTCCGCCGCGTACTACTGGATAGGGGTAGGTTGCTTCGGACCCCAACGGGGACCTATGGCACAGTTGTCGCAACATTCGTACTGTGCGCGGTACGCGATCCCGCGGTGCTTCTGCGGGAGATCAGTCGCGTGCTGAAGTCCGGTGGCCGGTACATTCTGATCGAGCACGGAGTGTCACCAGAGAGGCGCATCCACCGTTGGCAAACACGATTGAGTTCTTTCCACCGCAAGGTGTTCGGCTGTTCTTTGTGCGTAAGCGTTCCAACTCTGTTGGACGGAATCCCCATGCAAGTTGAACGGTATCGGGAAGGCTATGTCAACGGGCTACCACGCATTGGGGGCTACGTGTACTGCGCCGTACTAGCGCGAGAATAAGCACGCGCTGCCGCGGAGCGACAAGGCAATCGCCAGCGTGCGGCGTCGCGTCACCGCGGCGAAGATAGGCCTTACCAGCTAAGCTCAACGGCGTACCGTGTGCCTTCCGCGTCGAGCTGGAGTCGCTCAGCCAAGATGCGGGCGATGCACGAATCGTCGCCGCAGGCGATCGCGTTTCGAGGGTGAACCGCCTCGGGAACGTCATGACCAAGCGACGGTGTCAATCGGGGTTCTTGGAACAGCGCAGCCGTTTCGAATCTGCGACCTCGACCGCTCCGAACCCGCGACCTGAAAATCAACCGAACATATGAGAAGAAAAGGACTTGGAGAGATTTTCCTCCAAGTCCTCATAGCGGGGGTCCTCTTCCAGCCTGCGACCTCGATATGAACCCACTCCGAACCCGCGACCATCCAATTCATCTAACTCATTTTGGACGAGGGAGTTACGAACCAGATGCTCCAGATCCTAATAGCGGGGGCAGGACTCGAACCTGCGACCTCCGGGTTATGAGCCCGACGAGCTACCTACTGCTCTACCCCGCAACAATGGCATATCAGGCTAGGCAGCGATGCGAGCCTTGTCAAGGCCGCGGCGGTGGCTGGTCACAGGTTCCGTCAGGCCGGGGAACGGCGATCCGCATTGATGTGAGCCGCCACGGGGGCGCGGGCGTCCGCGGTTGGCCAATCGGCCTTCGGGGGGGGCGGGACGCCAGACGCCTGGCCGGCCTGGGAGCTTCAATACCAACCCTGGGTCAATGGCGGCTCCTGCCTGGTCTGAGGGGCCTGGGGACACTGCCGCGAATGACAATGGGCCCGCCGGCATCGGCATCAGTGACGCGATTCTGAGACGGTGTGGCAGGGCCGGGATCGTTCATCGCGGAGTACCGGGAGGCCGCTTGGAGGCGACGATAAGAACACCACCCGGTCAAGCCCCAATGTGGGCGCGGCCAAGAAAGAACATGTCCCAAACACCCGCGTCAGTGTTTGATAGTAATCTGAGCCCGCACGCGGAACCTCGGTCACATTACGGAACTCCGTCCCCGCAGCCAAAGACGGTGTTCTCACAGGCCGGATGCTCGATCCTCACCAAATCGTTTGCTGCCTTAACCACCGTGGAGACATTATCTTACGCGCCTACGAAACCGACCCGATGAGAAGCTACCGGCCGTGGGTCCTGCACGACTCGCGATGTTGAGGATGGCCTTCCGAGGCGTCATGACGGCCTTCTGATTGACCGACGCCGGATTGACCGATGCGGTATGCAAGACCTTCACCTGCAATGCGCTCGGAAGGCCGGATAGGTCGGGGCCGACCCCCCAGGCTGGTCGGGGCTCTCCAAGAATCTACCGTTCGTGGACTATGTGCCGGCGTCCCGCTCCTCGACCGGCGGATCGATGATCACATCGGCTCGAGTCTTGTGCCGGGCAATCTCCTGGTGCTCGATCTGCAGAACGCGCTCGAGGAAATCAACGTCCGGATCGCGGCCTCGGGCCAGGCGGGCCTTCTTGGTCTGCCGATAGTCGCGGTCGATGAACGCCCTGATATCGACGTTGGCGAGCAGCGTCGTATACGTGCCTTCGACGATCAGCACGTCCCATTCTGCCGGCGGGATGGTCTCGCTGGTTATTCGATCTTCCTCGAAGTAGACGAGGGGCTTCACCAGGGGCTGGTCGGGTCGATCCTTGATCGAGGCGATGTGGGCCTCGAGCAGATCGAGCCGCACCTCCTGCACGCCCACCCAGGTGATATCCTCCAGTCGTTTGCGGTGGTTGGACTTGGGCGGCAGCCGGAAGTAGTCATCCTGGGAGAGGACCAGGCACGCCCGCCCCTCAGCCTCCAGAGCCTCCTTGAGGCAGTGGGCGGTTTCGGTCTTGCCACTGCCGGACTCGCCGGCGATGGAGACGGCCAACACGCCTTGATGAGCCGGGCGCCGTTTGCCCACCACCTCGAGCACCTTGGCTGCGGCGGCCCGGTGATAATCCGTGATAACCATCTTGTCGCCGATCACGTCGTCGTCCTCCCGGGGGCCACGTTGATTCCCCGGCGACGCAGGAAACCGAGGAGCGCCACCGTCTGCGTTTCCCAATCGAGCATCTTCACCTTTTCGACAAGCTGTGCAGCACGTCTCCGGCGGCCGGCGTCATCTTGCAATAGCCGCAGGATAGCGTCGGTGAAGCCGGCAACGTCCCCGGCCGGCACAATCAGGGCCGCGTCCGGAACGTACTGCACGGCGAAGGGAACCAGATCAGACGACACCAGCGCCGTCCCGGCCGCGGCGGCCTGCGATGCCGACATGCCGAAGCCCTCCATCTCCGAGGCGGAGGCATAGACCTGGGCAATCGAGAACAGCGGCCCGATGTGCTCGTCCGGAATGAAACCGGTCAGAAACGCCCGGCCGCTCAGCTCCGGGTGCCCGACGCGCCGGGCGAGAAGAGCGCGGAACAGATCATTCTCCGGACCGCCGCCGATGAACAGGTAGGCGTCGCCCATCGCTTGGGTGACACCTACGAAGGCATCAAGTAGCAGGTCCTTGCGTTTTGTCGGATCCATCCGACTGGTCTCGAACACTATTCGTCCGGAGCGCAGCTTCTCGGCGGGGATAGCGCTGAGATCGGCCAAGTAGCGATAGGCGGCCGATTTTTCTTCGTCTGTATACTCTCGAAACAGGGTCCGGTCCACGCCGGGCGGGTAGTAGAAGATCTGCTCGCTCGAAGCGCGATAGTGGGTGCGCAGCCGCTCGGCTATCTCGGTGGAAGTCGCCGCGAACGCCCTGGTCCGGGCGCAGACGGTCTGTTCGTGGCTGCGTCGCTGGCAGAACTCGAGGTCCCGACATACCTCCGGCGGCCGGTCCCGGAAGTTCTCCTGCTTGAGCGCGCCCAGGGAATGCGGCGTCCAGACGTGTCGATCGACCATCTCCAGCTCACGCTCCAGCCGCTCAGAGCGCCCCCGGCACAGCCCCAGGATGGCCGACCCGGTCGCCTCTGCGGCTATCAATCGTCGAAGGGCCGGTGGGGTCGCCCCCTGCACCTCACCAGTCGGGCAAGTCCGGCCGGCCTCGGCATCGGCCAGGGCTCGTTCCACCGCGGCGACAATAATGCCGGCGTCGGCGTCGCGGGCCTGCCACGAGGCCTCGACCCACCGCCCGGCGGCGCCCTGTACTCGTTGCATCAGCGGGGTAGCCGCGGAGCCTTCTCCCTCGATCAGCAAATCGCCCAGATGATAGGCCGGGGCCTCGCCCAACTCACGCCAATGACGCTCGGCATTAACCCTATCCAGCGTCTCGGCCGGCACCGAACCGGTCAGCAGGTCGGTCAGCGCTGCGGCGGCCACGTCGTTTCGCCAGCGCCCGATGAGCCGCACCGCCATCACCGCCGCGTCCCAGTAATGCGTGCTGATGAATTCGTAGACCTCCCAGGGCGGACAGTCTCGGGCCCGGGCCTCCTCCCGCACGAAGGCGTCGAGCCAGTCCACCTCTTCGTCCAGGGCCACCGCGATGTCCTCCTTGCGGATGAATTCATCGCCGCCGCCGGGGACGAACACGTACCTGGCGTGATCGCTCAGGTACTGCGTCTCACCGCGCATCCGGTCGCTCTCGAAATGCGGAAACCCCCCGCGAGCGAATATCGTCACCCGATAGCCCCGGGCCTCGAGGGCCCCGGCCAGGGCGTTGACATACACGACCTGCCCGCCGGTGTCCGGGGCCCCGCCGACGGGCACCTCCACCCCGGCATACCCATGGTTGGTGATCAGGGCGACATCGGGCCGGTCAGCCTCTCGAAAGACAGCGTCCTGGTCGCGAGCCATGGGCCACCCTCACTCTCACACCCCCTCCACGTCGCTGATCAGACCACACGACGCCGCAATTGGCAACCGCTTTTTGAGTAAGAACTTGATATCCGTGCTCGATCCAACGGCTCCGGCTACTCGAACGAACCGTGCCGGGCGTGGTAGCTCTGCTGAGCCCGGTGGTCCACCTCTCCAAACCACGGACCCAACAGGATGATGGCGTCGTTGAACGCCTGGATGTGTTTCTGCGTGAGGCGCTCCGGCGGAATCGGCAAGAGGATCGACCAGCGCGTCGGGGGCACCAACGCGACGGAGGTTCGCAAGGTCAGCATCTTGCCCACGCCGTTGCGATAGCCGTCCCAGGACCGGCCGATCCGCTCGCGCTTCCAGTAATACTCCAGCCGCGACCGCCGACCGGTGCAACGCTGGGGATCCCAATCCTGCGGGCCGCGAAGCACCGCCGTAAAAACCTCCTGGGATATCTGGGCGTGGCCGGCCTCGTGTTGGGCCCGACGGTCGGCCAGCCCCTTGTCGAGCGGGTCCTGGCGGGCGGAGATCGTTTGATCCAGATTGAAGGTCACCGGGGCCAGCAGTGTCCCCTCGAGACGGGTGCCTGCCCGACCGGGTCGGCCTCCCGGACCGGGCGGGGCGCCGTCGGGGCCGTCCGCCGGCACCTTATGGACGGTGTACAAGATTCTGGCCACGTCGTCGGTGACAAACTCGTGAAAATGGATCCCCACTACGTCCTGCAATTCAGGGGCCATCCACTGTTTCCACAGGATATCCGGTACGACCACGACCGGCACGGAGTCCGGTTCCTCAGCAGTCTCCTGTCCCTTGCGGGGTATGACCACAACCTTGCGGCCCACGCCGGCCAGGCCCAGGCTCTGCAATCCCGCCGAGCCCTTGCGCCAACCCGCGGTACTCTCGGCGGATGGCGTGACGATCAATTCCCACGGGACACCATCGCGCGGCTGTGACGACTTCACGGCCCGGTAGGTCCAGTCTCCGATGACGATCCGCCGGCCGAGGTCCCTCTGGGGCACTCGGTTCTCGGCAGGGGGCCACAATTCAACCGGCCGAGTCCCCGGTCTCGTCCTCAGCTCGGCCGTGTCCTGACCCCGCGCCGGCGCCGCGGCCAACCCGCCGGCAAGCGCCCAGGTCAAGGCCGTGAGGTACACCTTCCAGCTCCGAAGTAACCAACTCGCGTCCATTGCTAACTTGACCGGCATAGAGCAAACTCACTGGCCTGTGGCCCGCGCCCCGCCGGCGCGCGCACCCTTGCGGTGGGATTCTCTCGATCCTCGACCTCGGTTGTACATTCTATGACCGCCCCGCCCCGCAGACTACTCCGCCGGCCGAAAGAAAACGCACCACGCCGTCGGGAAGCCGTATCGAGCATCCCGCGGCACCGGCCTCTCTTGTGATACGGGGCTCTCCTGCGGCACCGGCCTCTGGCCGGTGGAACTGACCGATGAGACGCCCGAGCCACGTGCCCACGCTCTCTGCCGGTGCCCGATTAGACACCCCGAGGACAATAATCTATACATAGCTCGATGATACCAAACTCCCTACTCGAGCGGCTCACCGATGCCCAGCGAGCCGCGGTCAGCCACACCGACGGCCCGCTGCTGGTTCTGGCCGGGGCCGGCTCCGGCAAGACCCGGGTAATCACCCGCCGGGCCGCCTACCTGGCCAGTACCGTGGCCCGTCCGGAACAGATCCTGGCCATCACCTTCACCAACAAGGCGGCCGGAGAGATGCGCGAGCGGATCCTGGCCCTGGGCGTCGGCCGTGGGATGTGGATGTGCACCTTTCATTCGCTCTGCGCCCGGCTACTTCGGGAATACACCCTCGCCGCGGATATCGAGATAAACCCCAACTTCTCGATCCTCGACGATGCCGACAGCCGAGCCCTCATCCGGGAAGCGATCGGGGCATGTGGATTGAACTCCGACA
>CAZFMS010000220.1:0-7474 GCA_964520125.1 uncultured Planctomycetaceae bacterium | reverse complement strand
GGATGGGGCGCAACTATATGTTGTCTGTGAGCACAGCGACAGCTTGATGGTCGTCGACACGGGGGCTCGTCGAGTAGTGAATGAAATCGCCGTGGGACGGCGGCCGCACGATGTGGCGGTCAGCCCGGACGGTCGGACGCTGTACGTGACCAACCGGTTGGCGGACAGCCTGACGGTGATCGACACGGCGAGCTGGACGGCGGCCCCCGAGTTTCGAGTGGGGCACGAGCCGCACGGGGTGTTGACCGATAAGAGCGGGCGGCTGGTCTATGTGCTGAATTCCGGAGACGACTCGATTTCAATCCTCTCCGCCGAAGCGGGCCGGGCCGGCGTCCGCTTGAAGGAGGTTAATCGATTGGTGGCTGGTCGGGGACCGTGGTCGGCGGCGCTGCGGCCGAACGACGGTGCCCTGCTGGTGACCAATGTTCGGCCGAATCTGGGGCGGTATCGCGATCCGCCGCAGTCGGAGGTAACGGTTGTCGGGGCCCGGCCCCGCGCGGTGGACCATCGCGCCCTGGTCGAAGAGGCCAACATGATGCAGGGTATCGCCCTGGTGCCGGGGACCAACGCGGCTTTGTTCACCTTGATGCGGTCGAAGACGATGGTGCCGATGACCCGGCTGGCCCAGGGCTGGGTGATCACCAACGGACTGGGCGTGCTCTGGCCGGACGGCCGGGTTGACCAAGTGTTGCTGGACGAGCCCAATGCGGGCTTCCCCGATCCGACGGACGTGGCGGTGAGTCCGGACGGGCGGTTCGCCCTGGTGAGCAGCGGCGGGCTCGATCAGGTGGCGTTGGTGGACGTGGCCCGGCTGTTGGAGACGATCACCGGGGCCACGGACCAAGAGCGGCGGGACCTGCTGCCCAATCACCTGGGGATGAGCGAGAAGTACGTGGTCAAGCGAATCCCGGTGGGCCGGAATCCGCGGGGCATTGTCTATTCACCGGACGGACGGTTCGCCTACGTGGCCGACTCGCTGGATGATTCGGTGACCGTGCTCGAGGCCGAAGGATACACCGCGGTGGGGCGGATCGACCTTGGCGGGCCCGAGGAGGTCACCCAGATTCGCTGGGGAGAGCGGCTGTTTCACAGCGCCCAGATCACGTTCGGTCAGCAGTTTTCCTGTCGGAGCTGCCATCCGGACGGACATCACAACGGGCTGGGTTTCGACATCGAAGCCGACGGCATCGGTCTCAGCCCGGTGGACAACCGGACGCTGCAGGGGATTCTGGATACCTCGCCGTTCAAGTGGGAGGGCACCAACCCGACTTTGGGCTTCCAGTGCGGGCCGCGGCTGGCGGTGTTCTTCACCAGGCTGGCCCCGTTCACACCGGCGGAGTTGGAGGCCCTGGTGCGGTATGAGTGTACGATCGAGCGGCCGCCGAATCCGTATCGCCACCCGGACGGCCTGACTCTTGCTCAGCGTCGGGGCAAGGCCGTTTTCGAGCGGACGGTGGACTCGCTGGGCCAACCGATACCCCCACGGGGCCGGTGCATCACGTGTCATAACACGCCGTACAAGACATCTCGGCAGCAGTTCGGGGTGGGCACCGAGATGTGGTTCGATACCACGGTGGAGGTCGAGATAAAGCGGATCTATGACGCGGAGGAGTTCGGCATGCTGGGGGCCTACTACTTCGCGGATACCGGCACCGGGCGAAGGATCTTTGATGTCCCCCACCTGAACAACATCTACAGTGGTGCCCCGTACATGCACAACGGCGCCGCGGCTACTCTGGAGGAGATATGGACGCGCTACAACCTGAAGGAACAGCACGGCATGGCCAATGACATGACCCGGCAACAGTTCAACGATCTGATCGCCTATTTGAAGTCCTTGTAGGATGATGATGTATTACCGACAAATCCGGCCACTGCTCTGGGCATCTTTGGTTGTCCCTTTTGTTGCGGCCACGGTTTGCCCCGCGCAGGCCGGCGATGACCGAGAAAGGGCTCACACCCTGACTGTGCTACCGACGCCGGTGTACACAAGCTGGCGGACCTTCACCACCGATGACGGGTTGCCGCATGACCGGATCCGGGCCGTCCACGTGTCGGGGGCGAGAGTATGGGTAGGCACGGATAGCGGACTTGCCCGACGCGATGGTGGCCGGTGGACAAGTTGGACCCAGGAAGAAGGCCTGCCTTGGCCGGCGGTCTCGGCGATCGCGGAGGACGGGCGGACGCGGGAATTGTGGCTGGGGACCTGGGGTGGAGGGTTGGTCCGTTTTAGTGGCGGGCGTTTCGACCTTTTCGATCAGCGTAACAGCGGGCTGGCCGGCGACCTGGTGTTCGACGTGGTGGCGAAAGACGGCCTGGTCTGGGTGGCCACCAACGGCGGGATCAGTCGTTTTGATCCCCTGGCGAATACGTGGGAGTTGTACTTCGAGCAAAGGGCGGACCAGCCCCAAACAGTGTTCGCTACGTTGTGCTCGGACCCAAGCGGGGCGGAATACCTCTATGCGGGGGAATGGTGCGGACCGGTCCGGCGGTTGGACATGGCCCAGGACGCCTGGGCGCAGGTCAAGGGCTCCAGGCTGCAGCAAGTAAACGACCCGGCGAGCCAAGAGGCGCCGGATGATGTTACCTTGGCGATCGCGGCGGCGGGACGATCGGTGTGGTCGTTGGCGTTGGGTGGTCTCCGGCGACTTGATGGTCGCTCAGGGAACTGGGAGGTGCAGAGTTTCGGCAAGCCGATGACGCGCAACGACGTGGCTTATTGTCTGGCCGCCCGTAACGACTCGGAGGCGTGGCTGGGAACCCAGGCGGGTTTGCGGGTGCTCGATGATTGGGCGACGGGGACCTGGGTCTCCTACTCCCGGCGGCAGAACGGTGACGGGGGGATGGTCCAGGTCAGTCGCCAGGGCCGGGTCCTTGGCTCCCGCGCCCTGGCCTCCTGCTTCCCCGACAACCAAGTGCGGTGCATAGCCTTCCAGGGAAGCGATGTTTGGGTTGGCACCACCGCCGGCCTGGCGCTGGGCACGGTTCTGACAAACTGGGAGGATCTGCAATCGGATGGGGCGGAAGATGTTGCCGAGGCGATAGCGTCCGGCGACCGGTCAACGCCGGTGTCAACCATGCGGAAGATGGCGGAGGGAGAATCTGGAGAGCCCGGCCCCGTGCCGATCGCGGCGATTTCTCCCATGGCCAAGCTAATCACCCTTGCAGGGACCGGCCCGCAGCTATCGGCATCCAGGACTTTTACCGACCGTTTCGTGCTCCTGCTGGCGGTCATGCAGGCCAACGAGCGGGGGGGATATCGCGACGGAGTTCCGTTTGAGTTGGTCGCTTTTCCGCGAGGCTATGATCGCTACGGCTGGGGGGCGCCGGAGGATGGGTTTCCCGCCCAGGTGTATGGGGACCGAGTCTCGGGAATCGTGGCCCGCCTGAGCCCGAACAGCCGGATCACCTCGATCTCGGCGTTGCTCACCGAGGCGCCGGTGGTAAATTCCGCCGGGACGCGGGCCACCATAGACGAATTGATCAACCCCTGGGTCTTTCGGTGCAGGGCGGTCGATCCTCGTCAGCATGAGCTATTGTTCGACTATGTCGTCGACGTTCTGGGTTGCCGGCGCGTGGCGGTGCTGCGTTCCCAAGGTGGGCTTGCCCAGGTGCACTTGGATTGGTGGAGCCGCCACGCCCATCATCGCGGGCTTCCGCCGGTGGCCGACCTGTTCCTTAATCCCTCCGCGAGGAACCTCGAACCCCAGTTGCGGGCCCTGCGAAAGGCCCGGCCGGACGCGGTCCTGACCTGGTGCGACGCCGAGACATCGGCGGGGATGTTGCGGCTGCTGCACAAGGAAAAGATGACCCCGCTGTTCGTGGGCAGTGACCAAATGGTGATCGACGAGTTTGCCGAGCTGGCCGGGGAGTATCCCGGGGTGGTGCTGGCCACCTATCCGTGCGATCACCGCCGGGACCATGCAGCGACCGCCGAGTTCATCGAATCCTACGATCGGCAGCGCTCTTCGGTAGTGGCCGAACGACGTGTTTCTCCCGAGGCTCGTTTTACCTTCGAGGCGACCAACCACTTGCTGGAGGCCATCAGAGTCGCGGGGCGTGATCATCAAGCCATTCGCCAGGCGCTCTTCATGATGAGTGACGCGGCAGTGGCACGATTGGAGAACGGGGAGTGGAAGAGGCACCGGTGGTCGGTCCTGGGCCTCGGGACTCCGAGCCGGGATGTCCAGCAGGCCGCCCCAGACGGCCCGCTACGGAGCACGCACGGCTTACAGGGTAAGGCCGCAAGTACGAAGTTGCAGGAGTCAGCGCCGGCCGGGTGATGAGATACACGCCGTTGCTGGGGGGCGCCGTCCAATCCAATCTAAGCCACTTGCCGGATCATGTTCCGCGTTTTGGGCGATCACCGTGGCGCGAGAAAAACGGCCTAGCGCAGACGCCGACCCGCGGGGGCTCGGCCATCGAATCATCTCGGCTGGTTGCCCTTCGAGAGTTCATTGGCCTTGCTGAATTGCTCGCGGGCCTCCTGGGCGCGGCCGAATAGCAGGAGGGCTTGGCCATAGCGCTTGAGAACCGCCACGTCGCGGGGGGCACGCTGCACGGCGATGTCGAGATGTTCAATGGCGGCGGGCAACCTGGAGAGCTGGAGGTTCAGGTAGCCGAGCTTGAAGTGGGCCCTCTCGAGCTGGTGGTCGATCTCCAGGCCCCGGCGATATTGGTCGATGGCCTGCTCGTAATGGGCGACAAACTGTTGATGGCGCCCGGCGGCCTTCTCGGCATCACCCAGGGCGACATATACGTCACCCAGGTTGGCCAAGGCCTCTGCGGCCTGGGGATCGAGCTGGATGGCGGCGCGGTAATGCTCCGCGGCATCCTCCAGCCCATCCGCGCCGCCGCGGTAGGCCGCCAGGAAACCAAGCCCGACGTGGGCCTCGGCGTTGTCCTCCAGTTCAAGGGCCATGTCGTAGTGGTGCTGGGCGGTCTTCAGCCGGGCCTGGAGCGCGGACGGATCAGGCCGGAGGAGGGCTTGTTGGACCAACAGGCGACCGAGTCGAACGTGGGCCAGGGCATAGAGGTGGCTGTATCGCGACTGGTATTCTTCGTGCGGCGAATAGAGCTGCAGGGCGTAGGCCAGGTGATTGGCGGCTTCGCCGGGCTTGCCGTTGGATTCCAGGGCTTCGGCGAGTTTGACTCGGGCCTCGGGATACATCGGGCTGCGCTCCACGGCCATTTTCAGGTAGTCCTCGGCCTGGTCGGGACGGCCGAGGCCGAGCATGAGGGTGCCTAGCTTGAATTCCAGATCGGTGGTGGAGAACAGACCGTATCGGTAGCAGATTTGGAAATGGGCGGCGCTTTTTTCCATGGCCTGGAGCCGGGCGGTCTTGGCGGCGTCGTCACGGCCCCCCACGGCCTCGGCGGCGGCGAAGAAGCCTATCCCTCGCCACTTGTGGTACTGAATGAAACAACTATGACCGGCAAAGACCAGGAAGACGGCGGAAAGCACGACGAACACTCGACCGGCTCTGGTGAGGCGGCCGTCGACTCTCAGGCGATAGCGGTTCAGCTTCAACTGGGGGCGGCGAAAGATCCGCAGGCAGGTAATCACGGTATAGGCGGTGATGGCGGACAGGGCGATCGACATGAGGAAGGGTAGACGATCATAGAGGCCGCGCCAGGTGAACAGGGCCAGGCCGAAGACGGCCAGCATGGCGATTTCTTCCGGCATGGAGAAGTCGTATTGCACCGCCGGGAGATGGTCGTCTCGGGGACGGGTGGTGGTCAGGCGGCGCACCAGTCGGGCCAGCACAATAGCCAGATAGGCGGTGGCGGCCGACAGGATCAAGGTTATGAGGATAGGGAAGTTGCCCAGCAGGACTCGCCAGGCGAACCAGGCCGGGACAAAGAGGACAACCAGGGCGATCTCTTCGAGGATCGAGAGTCCATACCCGGCTATCGCTCGCGGTCGGCTGATGGTGGGACGGCCGAATCGGTAATGGAGGACGTCGTTGGGGCAGACGCTGACGCAATCGAGGTCTTTCATGCAGCGAGGATCGACCACCATGCCGTAGGCCCGGACCTCTTCGTGGACGCGTACCCCGGAGGAGCAGATGGCAGTGCAACTGCCGCACTGCTCGCATCCGGTGTGGGCGCGGATCTTCCCGGGGGCGAATCGATCCATGAAGCCGAACAGTACTCCGTAGGGACAGCCATAGGTGCAGAAGCCTCGGCCGCCGAACATATAGACGATCAAGAATCCGCAGGTCAAGGCGGTGAGGGCGATCACCAGGGGCCCGGGCAGGTCGCGCCAGAAATTGGTGGTGACCATCCGGGCGGAGGCCTCGGGGAGCACCCGCCCCTCGGAGATGCGTTTGATCTGGGGCCAGAAGAACATGTATCCCGCGGTGAGGAACGGCACGAGAAGCAAGACGCGGGAGCGGACGGCGATCGGGCGAATCCGCAGTTTCTTCAGAATCCAGTGTGACAGATCCTGGAGGGCCAGCATGTGGCAGCCCCAGGAGCAGAAGAAACGCCCCAAGACCGCGCTGCCGATCAGCATGATGCCGATGAAGATGACCCCGGGGCTGATCACGCCCAACTCCAGGGCCTTCATGATCTCGGACAGCTCCAGCGGGGCCATGGTCTGGCCCTTGACCTGCCAATGGGCGATGTGGACGATCATGGCCACGTAGACCAGGATGAGAGACAGGGCCCGCCACTTGCCGTAGCGAGATTTGGCCAGCTCCGGCGGCAGTTTGGCGTTCTCGATATCGATGGGGTGTCGAGGGCGGGCCTGGCGACCGGCGGGCTTGGGGGTGTCGGCGTCCTGTTTGATCATCTCCCCCACCGCGCTGATCGAAGTCGATTGGGTCTCTTGGGATAGGGTGACAAGGTACGAATTATAGAACGACCGGGGAGGGCAGGCAATCTGACTGGCCAAAGACCGGCGCTATGGGTCGGGTGTCGTTCTTGACGCATCCTCCGGAGGACCATTTTGCGTCCGTATTTCGGGCGTCGCCAGCGGGCGGCAAATACTGTTTGCCGAGCATCCACCAGCGAGACGCCGGTGCCACAGGGAGATAGCGGCGACGCAGGGAGAAGCTGGGGCCATGGGGATTGGCCGAGATGACCGTCGAGTTATCGAACTCGGCCTCGGGTAGTGGGGTAACCGGCCGGGCAGTCGCCTGGAAACGACCCATGGAGATGACCGGGAGGTCTTGTCGATCCGGGGTTTGTTCCGGATGTGGGTATTGAGGCGGCACCCCGCGCTCGGCGCATCTGGACCACGCCCTTTACGGCCAAGAAAGACCCCAAACTTCACCGCATTGGAGATCAGGGGGCCAGTAGGGCCGAGACCATGCCGGGGACGTCGGCGGTGTCGATCACTCCGTTCTCGCTGAAGTCGCCGGAGCAGAGGTCGTCCTGCTGGGTGGAGCCCGCCATCATGAGGTCGATGAACACGGATATGTCGTCGCCGTCGGATAGGCCGTTGGCATCCATGTCGCCGTCGGGATTC
>CAZFMS010000219.1:0-7490 GCA_964520125.1 uncultured Planctomycetaceae bacterium | reverse complement strand
GTTTCCATTGCGGGGAGGAGTCTGGCACAGCTCCGTCGGCGGCTCGGATGAGGAGCCCCCCGTCTGGCGGCCGCCGATGTTCTACCTGCCCGGCCTGCTGAAGGCCCTGGACGGCCGATTCTACGATCGGGCATTTCGGCAGGGACTATCTCTGGCTACGGGGGCAGCGCGGCCCAGACTGATTGACGCCCATTTCGTGTGGCCGGACGGCGTGGGGGCCTGGCGGGTGGCCCGCAAGTTGGGGGTGCCGATGGTCTGCACCATCCGTGGCAAGCTGGTCAGCCAGATCGCCAACCACTCCAAGCGCCGGCAGATCCGGGAGATGTTGCTGGGGGCGGATGGTCTGATTGCCGTCTCGCGGTCGCTGGCCGACCTGGCGGATGACGTTGCTGGACGCAGCCTGGGGGTTCGGGTGATTCCCAACGGTGTGGATGGCCTGGTGTTTCATCGGTTCGCTGCGGGCGGGGATGGTCGGCAGCCGTCACCAGAGGCCCGGGCGGCCTTGGGCTGGTCGGATGACGCCAAGTACGTCGTCTCCGTGGGGCATTTGCAGGCCCTCAAGGGATTCGATCGGCTGGTGGAGATCTGGCCGGAGGTGCGTCGGCGGATTGGGGACGTCCGCCTGCTCCTGGTGGGGGGGGAGGCCGGGGAACCGGGATACGCCCGGCGTTTGCGCCGGCAAATCGAGGCGGCAGGATTGGGTCCAGCGGACGATCAGAGCCGCGACCGTCAGGGAGCGGTCCCCGCATCAGCGGTGGAGCCGGGGCGAGAGTGTTCCCAGGCCCTTGTGGGAGGCCGGCCCGCGGCTCCCGCAGGCGCCACCGCGGTCGTGACCATGGCCGGTCGGTTGGAGCCGGGGAGGGTGGCCACCCTGCTGAATGCGGCCGATCTGTTCGTGCTGGCCAGCCGCTCAGAGGGCTGGTGCAACGCCATCGCCGAGGCCCTGGCCTGCGGATGCCCGGTGGTGGCCACCGACGTGGGGGGCAACCGGGAGATCGTCACCGGGCCTACCTTGGGGCGGCTGGTGCCCCTGGGCGATCGAGATTCTCTGGCGGAGGCGGTCTGCGGGGCGTTGTCGCAGCGATGGGATCGGGCGGCTATCGCCCGGGCCGGCGGCCGGCGCGGTTGGCAACAGGTAGGGCGGGAATGCGTCGATGTATTCGAGTCGCTCCTATAGCAGATCGGAGCCGGGCCCGGTCAGCCCGGAGGCCCACCCTAGAGCGACGCACCGCCACCGTGGAGGCGGCGGTCGGACATCCCTGAGCCCCCATCGGAGGACCGAGACGCGAAGTGATCGAAGGTCGCAACATCGTCTGCTTCGCCAGCAACTGGTTCTACGATCCGACCAGCAAGCATCACCTGATGCGGCTGCTCTCCCGGCGGAACCACGTCCTCTGGGTGAACTACCACGCCTCGCGGAGGCCGCGACTCACGGGGGCGGACGCCGGCAGGATCCTGGCCAAGGTCCGGCAGTTCGCCGAGGGTCCGCGGCAGGTCACCGATCGCATCACCGTTCTCTCCCCGTTGGTGGTGCCCTTACCAGGCAATCGCACGGCCGCGGCCTTGAATCGCCGCATCCTGACGCGGCAGATCAGAAGCGCTCTCGGGGATCTCCCCGACCGGCCCGTGCAGGTTTGGTCGTTCGCCCCGGACGTGGACTACATGTGCGGGCTCCTGGGCGAGGAACTCCTCATCTACTACTGCGTGGACGACTTCGCCGCCTTCTCCGACTACGACGCTGCTGAAACACTAGCCGCCGAGGAACGCCTGGGGCGTCGGGCCGATCTGCTCATCACCACCTCGCAGGCCCTGCTCGAGGCCAAGCGACACCTGAACCAAAACGTACGGCTGGTCACCCACGGAGTGGACTATCAGCATTTCGCCCGGGCCGGCTCGGCCGAGCTGAGCGTCCCGCCGGACCTCGCCGAACTGCCCCGGCCGATCTTGGGCTTCTGGGGGCTGATCCAGGACTGGCTGGACCTCGAATTACTGGCGAGTACCGCCCGGGCCCGGCCGGACTGGTCCATCGCCCTGCTTGGCGAAGTGGCCACCGATGTCTCGGCCATCTCCGGCCTGCCGAATGTGCACCTGCTGGGCCGACGGCCATACTCTCAATTGCCGGCTTACGCCAAGGGATTCGACGTCGGGCTTATCCCTTTTCGGATCAACACCCTCACCCGGGCGGTCAACCCCATCAAGTTGCGGGAATACCTGGCGGCCGGCCTGCCGGTGGTATCGACGCCGCTGCCGGAGGTGCAGCGCTACCGTGGACTAGTGTCCATCGGCTCGGGAGCGGCCGAGTTTGTGCGGTCCTGCGACCACGCACTCCAAACGAATTCTGCCGAGCAGTCGGTCGCCCGGCAGGACGCCATGCTGGTCGAGACGTGGGACGCGAAGCTGAGGGAGATTGAGGAACCCGCGCTGGCCTGCCTTCGTGAGCGGCAGGGCAGGCCTTCGACCTCGCCCTCGGGTGTCGCGGAGCGATCGGCTCGCGATTAGCTGATCGGCAATGTGTTGGGATATGGATGTGGCGGCCCGGCCCCATGGCTCATGTTCCGATTCGGCCGCGTAATCAAGCGAACCTGGCTACTCCTTCGGCATGAGTTCCCCGGTTGCTTCGTCGATGGCCCCGTTGATGCGGTTCATCATCTCCACGTAGTCAGCCTGGTGTCTCAGCATGACCTTGAGCTTCTCGTTGCCGGCGACCAGGGCCTGGGAATCGGCCAGCTGCCGCTTGTCGGCGACTTCCAGAGGCTTTCCCGCAGCCTCCAGCTCCTGGATCTTGCGGGTGTGATCCTGGTAGTCCTTGAGGAGCTGCTGGGCCTCCTTGTCTTGGGCGACGGCCCGCACCGCCTCCATGAACTGGGCGCATCTTGGATGGGCGGCTATCTTCTTGCCCAATTCCCGGGCGTGGGCGACTATGTCTTCCATGGCGTCAATCCCTCATTCGTGCGGCTGCTCTGGCGATCCGTCATGGTCACCGCCCAAGGGCTAAAGGGCAAGCAGGAGGACCCCAGTGTCGAAAAGGTTTTCAGATCGCATTCTCGACTTCGTGCGCCAACCAAAGTATCGACCCCTCGAGGCCCAAGGGCTGGCCAGAGCCATGGGCATCGCCGAGGCCGAATACGGGGACTTTCACGACGCCGTCGATGCCTTGCGACGCGTCGGGCGGGTCGTGCTGGGCACCAGCTCGGCGGTCATGTTGCCCCATCCCCACGGCGAGGTCGTGGGTACCTTCCGGGCCAACCCGAGAGGTTTCGGGTTCGTAGTGCCGGATGAGCCCACCACCCATGGCGACCTCTACATCGCCGCCGGGGCCTCATTGGACGCGATCACCGGCGACAAGGTCCTCTGCCGGGTCCAGCAGCGGGGCAAGCGTGACGGCAAGATGGCCTTCGGCGGGCGAATCACCCGCGTGATCGAACGCGGCCACAGCCGATTCGTCGGGCAGCTCCGCAAAGAAGGGGGCATCTGGTTCGTCCGGCCCAACGGGAACACCCTCCACGTGCCCATCCTGATCGGCGACGCGGGGGCCAAATCGGCCCGGTCCGGCGACCAGGTCGTCGTGGAGATCGTGCAGTATCCCGCCGAAGGCCGGCCGGCCAAGGGCGTGATCGTCGAGCGACTGGGCAAGAGTGGCCGTCCGGGCGTCGATTTGTTGAGCATAGTCCGGCAGTTCCACCTCGCTGACGAGTTTGCGGACGAGACCCTGGCCGAGGCCCGGGCGGCGGTGCGGTCTTTCGACGCCGAAGCTGAGACAGCCGGACGCGAGGACCTGACCGGCCTGACCATCATCACGATCGATCCGGAAGACGCCAAGGACTACGACGACGCCATCTCGCTGGAACGCCTGGGACCCGAGGCTGCGGGCACCGCCAAGTCGGCCAAGAAACGCGGCCGGCGAAAAGGCGGCCAGGCCAGGTGGGAGCTGGGAGTGCACATCGCCGACGTCAGTGCATTCGTTCCGGAAGGGGGGGCCTTGGATACCGAGGCGAAGGAGAGGGGAACCAGCGCCTACTTCCCCGGCCATGTCATCGCCATGCTGCCGGAAGTGTTGTCCAACGGCGTGTGCAGCCTGCAGCAGGGCGAGCCCCGGCTTTGCAAGAGCGTGTTCATTCGCTACGACGAACAGGGCCGGGTGGTGGGCTCCCGGCCGGCCAATACGGTGATCCGCTCGGCCAAGCGGCTGACCTACCGGCAGGCCACCGCGATTCTGGAAGGCAAGAAGGGCCGTTCTCGCAAGGCGGTCGTCGAGTTGCTGGGGCGGATGGACAAGCTGGCCCGGGCCATCCGAAAGCGAAGACTGGACGAAGGGATGCTGGTGCTCGACCTGCCGGAAGTGGACCTGATCCTCGACGACCACGAGCAGGTGGTGGACGCCAAGCCGGCCGACACCAGCTTCAGTCACACCATTATCGAGATGTTCATGGTCGAGGCCAACGAGGCGGCCGCCCGCCTGCTGCAGCGCCTGGGGGTCCCGTTCATCCGCAGGATTCACCCGGACCCCGACGAGGCCGCCTTGGAGGCCATGACCAGGTTCCTGCGGGCCGCGGGCTTCGCCGTGCCGGCCAACTTGTCCCCGCGCGACTTGCAGGCCTTGCTGGAGTCACTGCGCGGCCGGCCAGCGGCCTACGCCGTGAATCTGGCGGTGCTGAAGTCCATGCAAATGGCGGAGTATTCACCCCAGGACGTCGGCCACTTCGCCCTGGCCAGCAAGTGCTACACCCACTTCACCAGCCCCATCCGACGCTACCCGGACCTGATGGTCCATCGCCTGCTGGAACTATTCTTGCAGGGGCGACTCAAGGCCAAGAAACGCGGCGGGCATGAGGATGTGCCGGATCAGGCCGAGCTGACCGAGTCGGGGCGGCGTCTGTCCTATGCCTCGCGGCGGGCGGAGAGCGCCGAGCGGGAGTACAAGGCCCTCAAGATCCTGCAGTTGTTGGCCAAGCACATCGGCGACGTGTTCGAAGGCGTGGTCACCGGAGTGACCAACTTCGGCATGTTCGTGCAGCATCCCCGCTTCCTGATCGACGGGCTCCTGCGCTTCGAGGACTTGGGCGACGATTGGTGGGAGGTCGACGTACGAACCGCCCGCGTGGTCGGAGAACGGAGCCGGCAGACCTTCACCATGGGCAGCCGGGTGGCCGTTCAGATCGCGGGGGTGGACTTGGCGGCCCGGCAGTTGAATCTGGCCCTGGCCGCCGACGCCAGTAGAAGCAGGCCGTCAAAGACCGGCCGGACCAAGGCCGGCCCGACCAAGCGGTCCCGCAAAGGCCCGGCCAAGAAAGTGACCATGAAAAAAAGCCGGGCCCCACGCGTCCGCCGATCCCCTCGCGGCCGCCGGCGCTGAACGTCGATCCGTCTCTGGGGCTGCACACTGGTCGTACAAACCTAGAGGGTGTCCCAACCCTTCCAGGGGCGGGAGACTGATCGGCCTACCGACAGCGTGGGTCCGGCGGAAACGTCGCGATCTTGACCGCCTGACAGGCCCGAATTACACTCGGTTTCATGTTACGCACGCCCCTGTACGACACCCACAAGCGACTGGGCGCCCGCTTGATCGACTTCGGCGGGTGGGAGATGCCGGTCATGTATCGCGGGGTCCAGGAGGAGCACCTCCACACCCGGTCGGCCAGCAGCATCTTCGATGTCTCGCACATGGGGCGGCTACTGATCAGCGGGAAAGAGGCCGAGCCGTTGTTGCAGCAGGTCTGCACGCGCAACCTGAGCAAACTGAAGGTGGGGCGCTGCGGCTACAGCCACCTGTGCAACGAACGCGGCGGCGTGTTGGATGACGTGATCGTCTCGCGGTACGACTCGTATTTCCTCATGGTCTGCAACGCCTCGAATCGGGAGAAGATCGTGGCCCACTTGCAGCACCACGCCGAGGGGCGGACGGTCACCATCGACGACATGACCACCCGGACCGCCATGTTCGCCGTCCAGGGCCCGGCCACGATGGAGCTGTTCCGCCGGAACATGCCCGTCAAGCTCGAGGAGATACACCGCTACGGTTTCATCACCGGATCCTACATGGGCACCAAGTACAGCGTCTTTCGCAGCGGGTACACCGGTGAGGACGGCCTGGAGATCATCTTTCCGGCCGCGGCCGGCGGGCTGGTGTGGGATTATCTGACTCAGGAGAGAAGCGGTCCGCAGGCGACGATCAGGCCGGCCGGCCTGGGGGCCCGGGACACGCTGAGACTAGAGGCCGGCATGCCCCTGTACGGCCATGAGCTGACCGAGGACACCGACCCCCTCTCCGCGGGATGCGGGTGGTGTGTGGACTTGGAGGAGGATTTCGTGGGCGCCGAGGCCCTGCGACAGATCGACGCCGACGGCCCTGGCCGCAAGCTGGCCGGGTTGGTCCTGGAGGGCCGCCGGATTGCCAGGCAGGGGGCCAAGGTCCTGGCCCACGGCGCCGATGCCGAAGTCGGCGTGGTGACCAGCGGGACCCTCAGCCCTACCCTTGGCAAGTCGATCGCCATGGCCTACGTGGATGCGGCCCGTCTGGCGTCCGAGGAACGCCTGGCCGTCGACGTTCGCGGCACCCGCGTCGGGGCGACAGTCGTGCCCCTACCGTTTTACAAGCGCCCCAAGTGATTGGCATGTAGCTTGCTACGCGTACTACGCCTGATCAGCAGGATCATCGGCGGATTCGTGATTCGACCACGGCGGAGGACCCCAGGGTGGACTATCCAACTGACCGGCGATATCTGGCATCGCACGAGTGGCACAAGCTCGAAGGCGATATCTGCACGATAGGGATCACCAAGTTCGCGGCCGACGAACTGACCGACATCACCTATGTCGAGCTTCCCGCCCCGGGTCGGGAGGTCAGCGCCGGCGAGGCGGTCGGCGAGATCGAGAGCGTCAAGGCGACCAGCGAGTTGGCCTGCGCGGTCCCCGGCGTCATCACCGAGGTGAATGAGAAACTGGCCGACGCCCCGGAGCTGGTGAACAACGACACCCACGGCCAAGGCTGGATGGTAAAGGTCAAGGTGTCGGACACGTCGGCGTATGAGGGACTGATGACCGCGGAGGCCTATCAAGCCCAGTTGGACCACTGAACACGGCGGTCCGGATCGGGCATGGGTGCCTCGTCTTCGGTGACCGTCGGGGACCCACCCAAACCGCGGCGTACACTCGGATGCCGGTCCGTCCCCCGCTCTTGGAAAAGGTGGGACCCCCGCAGGGCTTGTGGATGAGCGCTTGACGCCCTGGTCCCGACCATCGTCGGCCGGAGCGGAATCGAGAAACCATGAGATACACGCAGTTTACCGACCAGAATGTGCGGACCATGCTGAGCACGATCGGCGCCGCGTCAATCGACGAACTGTTCAGCGATATCCCCGGTGACCTTCGCCTCGAGGGCACGCTAGACCTCCCGGCCGCCATGAGCGAGCCCGAGTTGCGGGCCCACCTGCTCGAGCTGGGGGCCAAGAACCACACCACCGACGAGCTGGCCTGTTTCATGGGGGCCGGGG
>CAZFMS010000218.1:0-7499 GCA_964520125.1 uncultured Planctomycetaceae bacterium | reverse complement strand
ACGCCAACAGCGGCCCAAGAGCCCCCAACCTTGCTCGGGGGGTGGCCGGGCAAGACGTGGGAACGTACCCCCCGACCAAGGTTGGGGGCTCTTGGCCGGGGGCGCGTCGACGAGTTTTTCTTTGACCGACGGCTGAGCGAGGCGATGTTGCACTTTTTCGTTTTTTTGAAAGTGCAATTTGCCGCAACGGCGCGCAACACTTCGGGTTTTTCCGTTCTACGCGAGCGCAGATCGACCGCGGGGACCGCCGGGCGGCGCTAGCAAGGTCCCTTCCGCCACTGACATAGTACAGTCTTGCTCAGCGCTGCGCTTCGCTTGCGGGAGGGCGTTTAGGCGGGGAATGGCGGTTTTGGGGTAGTCGGGGCAGAATCGAGCAAGACCCCGTACGCATAGCGGATCCTACTTCACTTCACAAGTCGCTTCAGCGGCTCTACATCGAGGTCAAGCCTCTCTGTGAGGAACGACATGGCTTCAACGAACCGGTCATGGATGACACGCCCCGTCGTACGTGTTCCCGTAGCGTCGAGGTAGGCCAACCATGGCAGTTCGTGATACTCTACATTCGCGGCCCAGCGATACATCAGCGTAGCCAGGTCGATTTGGGATTCGACCTCGGGAAGCGTCTCAACCTCGTCAATTGACAGGAATCGCAATCGCACGATCGGCCCGGCGCCTTGGAGAGCCTCCAAGGGGCGGTTGAACGGTTTATAAAGGCGCTCCCAAAGAAAAGGGGCCTGCGGCGCTTCCTCTTCGGTGATGATCACGGGGATGATCGGCGTCGTCGTCCAGTCGTATGCCGGCAACCCTGGGAAAGTCAGGGTGCCCCTTCTGAGCAGCCCGATTGTGGAGGCGATTTGATCGACGGCCTTTGGTATTCCGCTGCTGCAAAGTAGTTCCTCGTGTCTTTGAGAAAGCGGCAGATGTGAGGAGTGTCTCTTTGCGATGTAATGCCGTCCCTTGACCTCTGCCAGGATCACTTTGTCGGGATACGAGATCAACAGATCACATCGCTCCTCGGGTCCTTCGGGAATCTCGACAACCTGGTGGCGAAGAAAGTGCCTCAGGAGATCAGTTACGTATCTTTGAAACACGTTTCCGTAGAGGTCGCCCACAGCAGCTTCTGTGTCGAACGGTCTCGGTAGGTGCCCATCCAACGCAGCTGTGAGGATCGAATGGCGGATGCCGTCAAAGAGACTACGGCCGAGTGCGGTATGGTTGAGGACGAAGGCCCCCATTTCTCCCAGGTCGACAATTGGGTACTTGGATAGGGCGATCAAACTCCAGTCTCTAATCGGGTGGTGCGCGTCGAATTGCCGAATGGCCTCCCGGATGTCATCGAGGGTACCCCAGCGAACCTCGGCGGACGCCTGCAGAATCCTTGCCTCCAGAGGATTCTCGCACTGGTCAGGATGCGGCACAGCATGCCAGCCGTGTGCGAGTTCGGTGCAGTCACGTGTCTTCTCCCTGATGACCTCGCACAGGCACCCAAGAATGGCATCGCGAGCGTCGACGCCAGTGGCGGTCGTGTACAGCTTCAAGTACTTGGCGATGCAGCTCGCGGGGGCCTCGTTTCGCAGATCATAGAAATGCAGAGCTCTCACCGCGAACCGTTCCGCCGCCGTCGTCGACATCCGGATGCGATCCTGAATGATGCTTGGGAGTAGTCCTTCGAGTTGTCCATCGTGATCCCGGCCCAAGTCCATCAGGTCGTATGTCATTAACAGCGCGGAGCCGAGATCATGCCGCCCAACCTCGTGATCGAACGTGCAGTTTCCGGCTGAGGGCGCATGCAAGATGACGAATTGTTGGAGCGTGCTGATTTGCCATTCATAGAAGAGGACAAGGTTCTCTTCGACACCAGAATCCCGAGCGAACGCTTCGATCTTATCGCGCAGTTCTTTGCTCAGAGCCCCGTAATACACTGATCGGATCTGCTCTGGATCACGACTTCGCCGGCCCCAGAACACGTTCTGGAAGCGAGAGAGGTAGTTCAGCCACTCCTTTACAGGATAGCGGCGTACGATCTCCAAGAGGTCCTCCTCGGTGGGCATTCGCCTAAATACGTCGCGGTATCCAGGGATCACTTGAATCTGCTTCTTGAGTGTTGAAATGCTCATCTTGTGTCGCCGGGCCTGTTTGCCGGGGGAGGCCTGGGTAAGCGTGCCCGTGGTCGGCGGCGCAGTGATCGGGCAACTTGGTTGGGGCTGACCTGTGGCGCGGGAGATCAGTCGTCGTTACGGTCTTTTTCGCGCTTGTACTTGCGCTTGTACTCGTCGCGTTCTTTTTTCAGGTCGCGCTTGTCTTCCTCGAGGTCTTCGTTCTTGGCCTGGAGGTAGCTAATGCGGTCGTAGGCCTCGGCGAGCTTCTGGCGGGCTTCTTGGTGAGACCTGGTGGGGGGCACGTGGCGGGTGTCGATGGGCTGTCGGCCGGGGCGGGAGCCGACGTTGATCTGCTCGGGGGCTTTGACGTTTACGCAGCCGGCGAAAGAGGCGCCGACGACGAGCAGAGCAGCCGCGGACAGCAGGGCGAGCGAACGAAACTGGGGCATGGTATCATCTCCTTCAAGCGAGGACGGACGCGAGGCGGCACGATCGGTGAGCATGCTACCGGCGGCCGGGACCCGGGGTCAAGGGCTATGACGGCACCCAAGAACGACCGGCCTTCGATGATTCTGCTGCTGGGCTGCACGGCCAGCGGGAAGTCGGCGGTCTGCCTGGAGCTGGCCCGGCGGCTGGGGGCCGAGATTCTGAGCATCGACTCGATGCAGGTCTATCGGCGGATGAACATCGGGACGGCCAAGCCGACGCCGGCCGAGCTGGGCGCGGTGCGGCATCATCTGATCGACGTGGCCGAGCCGGCGGAGTCGTATAGCGTGGCCCGTTACGTGGAGGCGGCGGATCGGGCGATCGCCGACATCGGGGCCCGCGGGGGCCGGGTTTTGGCCCAGGCCGGCACGCCGTTGTATTTGATGGGCCTGCTGTACGGCATGTTCGAGGGGCCGCCGGCGGATGAGGGGTTTCGCGGTGAGCTGCGGGAGCGGGCCCGGCGGGAGGGTTCGGCGGCGCTGCACGCCGAGCTGGCCGGGGTGGACCCCCGGGGGGCGGAGCGGATTCACCCTAACGACTACAAGCGGATTGAACGGGGTCTGGAGGTCTGGCGGCTGACCGGCCGGCCGCTGAGCGAACAGCAGCAGCAATGGTCGGCCCCGGAGATGCGTTACCCGGTGCAGATCGTGGGCATGCGGCGGAGCAAGGAGGACAACTCGCGGCGGATCAACGCCCGGGTCAAGGCGATGATCGAGGACGGTCTGGTCGAGGAGGTGGAAGCCCTGTTGGCGGAGCCGGCCGGGCTGGGGGAACAGGCCGATCAGGCGTTGGGCTATGCCCAGATCATCGGGCACCTTCGCGGCGAGGGGTCGCTGGAAGATGCGGTAGAGGAGATCAAGATCCAAACTCGCCGGCTGGCCAAACACCAGCGTACCTGGTTCCGGAAGTTCACCACCGGGCGCTGGCTGGAGGTGGAGGCGGACGAACCGGCGGGGGCGTTGGCCGAGCGTTTATTGGAGGTGGCTTCGACCGACCGGTGACAAGTGAAACCTGCGGGGCTTTCCGATAATGCCGAAAGCCCACTGGGGGGCAGCCAGGCGTAGGTCGAGTGGCGCTCTTGGGCCAGTGGAGGGGACCTGCGGGGGGATTCCGGCAAGGGGGCTGGCCTTGGCCTTCAAGACCGGGTATCATTGCAAAAGGGCAGGTATTATAGACGGGCCGGAACAGCCGGGGGTGAGTACCGCGGTTCGGATGGCGGTTGGGGGCATCCTGGATGCGGATCAAGACGCTGGTGTGGTGTGGGCTGGCCCTGGCGGCGCTCTGCTCGGTGCAGGTGGCGGCGATGCCGCAGTTCTTGGCCGCCTGGCAGAACCGCTATCCCACTTCTACGATCCCGACTCGGATGGAGGCGATGTTCGGCAGCCCGTGCTTTACCTGCCATCACCCGCCGGCTTTCGATCTATCGGGCAACTGCTACAAGCACGACTTGAGAGAACTAGTGTTGTCGGGCATGACCATCGAAGACGCGCTCGAGGAATTGGACGCGGAGGACTCGGACGGCGACGGCTTCGGCAATGGTGAAGAGATAACCCTGCCGCGGACCGATTTGCCCGGTGAGGTGGGCTACAGCATGGGGCTGATCGGCGACGGCGGCACGGATCCTTGCGCGCTCGACCCGAATGAGGAGGTTACCGGGATTCCCGAGACGCCCGGCGTGGAACTCATCGGGGATTGTGACGGCGACGGCAGCTTCTCCTTGCGGCGCGACCTGCCCTGTTTCATCAGCGTTCTGCTGGGCGAGAACCAGGATCAGGGCTCGATCGACCGTTCGGACACCAACCGAGACGGCGAGACTGACGGCCTGGACATCAGCAAGTTCCTGGATTGTGCCCTTAACGGCTGCTGATGGTCGGCAGTCGATGTCTCCGGGGGTGGTGTCGGGCGGGGCGCTTCACAGGCAACAATCCCGGGCCGCCCTATTGTTCGATCACACATACGTTGAGGGGTTGATTCTCCAGGCGGCGGGCGTCTGACGTGTTTGGCAGAGACCGGGCCGAGGACGGCCCGGCTCGCTCAGAGCCCTCAAGTCAACAATGACAAAGCACTGGAGCATTTCACGAATAGATGTAGCGTCGGGGCTTGTCCCCGGCGCCGCTGAATGTTACGCAGGGCGGCGGCGCCCACGAGGGGCGACGCTACAGTGAAACGTGAATTGCCCTATCGTGATAGTCGCTCAACTCGCGATTGGTTCTGCGTCAACGGTCGCTGAATCAGCGGCGGCATCCGGGTGGCTCGATGGCTGGATCGAGGTGGCATCCAGCAGGCCGATAGCCGCCAGCAGGTTGACCTGGGATTGGTTGTAGCCGACCACGGCCTCGGCGTAGCGCAGCCGGGCCTGGGCGACGGCATCCTGGGCCTGCAACACGTCCAAGGTGGTCATGGTGCCGGCCTGCAAGTTCGCCTCGGTGAGGCGCAGGGCCTCTTCGGCCGAAGTAACCTGCCTGCGGGACAGGGCGATCAACTCCCTGTAGGTCCGGCCGGCCTGTTGGGAGCGGACTACCTGGGCGGATACCCTATCAAGCAGCCTCTCGGCATCGAGCAGGGCCTCTTTCTGCGCAGCCCCGGCGGCCTTGAGGTTGCCGAACGCCGACAGGCTCCACCGCCATTGAGTGGCGGCGCTGAATCGTTGTTGATCGCTGAAACCGAAGGTCTGGTCGTCGCGGCCGGCGGCCCGACGGGAGCCGCGCAAGATGCCCTCCTTGATCCATCCGTTGGCTACCGGGTTGGGTGAGAACGAGCCGGTGGACGACAGGGGATTGACGATCAGATTGCCCGGGATTCCCTGACCTTGCTTGACATTGTTGGCGTGGCCGGTGATCCCGCCGTACTGGTATCCGACCTGGAACTGAGGACCCCAGGCCCCCCACCAGGTTGCTCCTCGATCGGCGTCGGCGGCTCCGGCCAGGGTCCGCACGCTCTCGAGGTCCGGGCGAAACTGCACGGCAAAGGCCAGCAGTTCGTCGATCGAGAGATCGTCGCGCACCAGGTCGATGGGCGGCAAGTGGTCGATCCGCGGGACCAGGGTGATGGTGGGATCACCGAGGTGCAGTGTCACGGTGAGTGACACCGACGCGCCGTAAAACGCATTCATGGCCACGGCCAGGTCTTGTTGCCGCTGGGCCAGGCGGGCCTCGGCCCGCAGCTCGTCCGCCAGGACACCGGTGCCGGTCTTTCGGCGCAGCCGGCTGATCCGCAGAAGCTCCACCGCCTCGGCCACCGCCTCATGGGCCGCGGCCACCCGGGCCTGGGCCAGGGCCAGTTCATAGTATTGATTCGCCGCGGTGCGGAGGGTTTCCATCAACACGGCCCGCTCCTGGTGCTCGGAGGCCAGCAGGCGCTTCTTGGCGGCGATGATCTCGTAGATCACCTTGCCGGGGTTTAGCACCCACTGCACGGCGATGGAGGGCTGGAAGGTGTTGAAACCCACGCCGACCAGGTTGCCCTCGGTGGCCCGGACGGTGCCCTCGACATGCTCGAACACCGCGCTCGGCACCAGCACCGGGAAGGCCGCCCCGACGGCGCTCTCCAGCCGCCCTTGGGACTTCTCCACCTGGTATCGGGCCAGACGGATGTCGATGTTCTGGGCGGTGGCCACTCCGGCCACCGTCGACAGATCAATGGCCAGCAGCTCGCGGTACATCGGCTCGATCTTCGAAGCGTCCAGCGAGAGCGAATCTTCGGACGACGGTTGACCCGTCGGGGCGACGTTGGGCCGTTCCACCGGGTCTGCCGATCGTGGGTCCATGCAGCCCGCGGTCAGCAGCAGGGCCAGCGTCAGGCAGGTTCGAGGAGACGGGCGCGGCCTCGGTGATGGATCAAGCCAACGTCGATTCATCTGCCCGGGGCCGGTTTGCTCGGCCGGGGAGTGGCGATCTGGGAGTTGATTCATGTTTTCTCTTTCGCGTGCTCCGCTGCCAGTAAGGGCTTCTTCGGAGAAGCGGCGCCGGCCACCTTGACCGCCGCCCCGGGGGCCAGGGCGTTGTTCGCCGACACGATGATCTGCTCGTTGCCGTCCAGGCCGGCGGTGATCTCCGCGCGGATGCCGTCGTCGTAGCCAAGCTCCACCGGCTTGGCCCGGGCCACGCCGGCCTCGGCGACCAGCACGCTCAGGGCTCGGCCGCGGACTCGAATCGCCCTCGAGGGAATCACCATGGCCTGCTTCTTGGTATCCAGCTTGACCACCACCCGGGCATACATCCCGGGGGCCAGGCGGCCGCCGCGGTTATCAAGGTCCACTTCGGCCCGCATGGTGCGGGTGTCGGCCCTCAGGGCCCGCGCGGTGCGGGCCACCAGGGCCTTGATCGGCCCGCCGCCGACCGCCTTGACATCGACCAGGACCTCGGTGCCGACAACAACGAAGGGGGCGTCCGACTCCGGGATGTCCAAGGCCAGGCGCAGCCGGTCCATGTTGGCGATGGTCAGCAACGGCGTTGTCGCTCCACCCTCCGCCGACCGAACGAACGCCCCCGGATCCACCATTCGCTCGGTGATGACCCCTTCGAAAGGGGCCGTAATCGTGGCGTAGCCCATGACGGTCACCAGCCGGCCGACGGCGGCTTGGGCCACGGCGACCTCGGATTCGGCGACGCTCACATCCGCCTGGGCGCTGGCCAGTTCCGCCTGGGCCACCCTTCGCAGGGCATCAGCGATGGCCAGGCGACTCTTGGCTTCGTCCAGCTCCTGCTGGGGGATGGCCTGGCCCTCGCGCAAGGTCTGGCGGCGTTCGTAGTTGATGTGGCTCAACTCGTGTTCCGCCTCGGCACGCTGCACCTGGGCCCGGGCGATTTCAATCATCGCGGTCACCCGTCCGACCTGGGCGCGCTGGGCGGCCAGGACCGCCTGGGCCCGGTCGAGTTCGTCAACCATTTCCGGGACGTCGATGATCAGCAGCTC
>CAZFMS010000217.1:0-7506 GCA_964520125.1 uncultured Planctomycetaceae bacterium | reverse complement strand
GGGCTGGCGGCGGTGGATCGGCGGCGGGCGGGGTGGTGGGATTGTCGAGCATGGGCACCCGGGAGAGGGCCCGGACTTGACAGTCTGCCGGCAAGCAGTATCCTGGGTATTCAAGAAACAACCGGACCGGATAATCGGGCTTTCATGAGCTGAGGCGTTCTTCCGGCAGAAAGACCATGGTGGCCGTGACCGCCGCTGGCGGGTTGGTGGACTTGAACTATGGGAAACGCTGAGAAGTTTTCGCGTTCCGTGATCTTCGAAGGCATCTCCGGGGAGGCCATCGAAGCGCTATGTTCGCGTGGGCGGGAGCTTATCTGCAAAGCCGGCCACGGTCTTTTCGAGCGCGGGCAAGAGGCCCAGGACCTGCTGCTCCTGCAAGAGGGGGTGG
Organism: uncultured Planctomycetaceae bacterium; assembly: GCA_964520125.1. Lineage (GTDB taxonomy): Bacteria > Planctomycetota > Phycisphaerae > UBA1845 > UTPLA1 > JAFGQA01. Next base: position 7,118 of record CAZFMS010000217.1, on the reverse strand, counting down.
TGGAACTGCTCTTTCCGGTGCAGATCATGGGGGTTACGCGGGAGCTGGCGTTGGAAAGCAAGCATGAGGGCGAAGTGGTGGCCTGGTCGGCATTGGTCAGTCCATACCGATGCACGCTGGGCGCCCGCTGCGGCAGTGATTGCGTACTGACCAGCCTGAATCGTGAGGCCCTGGAGGAGTTTTTCAGAAACGAGCCCCAGGTGGGGTATTTGTTCATGCGGAATCTGGCCGGCGTGATCGGGCGGCGATTACAGGCCATGCAGAACATTTGGCTGCTGGATCTTCAGACCAGCGCAATCAAACGCCTGGAGACTTAGGCGCTGGGAACGCTTCGGGCCCGGTCCTGGAAGATGCCGGTGATGCTTTTCTCTTTGAGCAACGACTGGGAGGCTAGACGGAACGTTGTGATCCGCTGCACGCCGGCGGGGCGGAAGGGGCATCGGGCACTGGTAGTGTACGATCGTGCAGCGGTGCGGTGTGGTCCTCGGTGAGCGTGTGGCCCTCGAATGCGGCCTCGGGCGTCAGGAGAGACTTCCAATGTATAGAGGCACGAGTAGATCGGCACGGCGTAGTCTGACAGGACGCATCTCGGGACCGGTCCTGCTGGGCGTCTGGTTTCTGGTGATTGGCGGGGCGGAGGTCCGCGGGCAGGTCCAGGAGGGACTGCCCAAGATCAACCCGGACGGGTTGACCAAGTCGGCGGTGTGCGGTGAGTGCCATCAGGCGATACACGCGGTCTGGCAGCATTCGCTGCACGCGAATGCCTGGACGAATGGGGTTTTCCAGGCCGGTTATCATCGGGCCGTGGAGTCCTACGGGGCGGAAGAAGCCCGCATGTGCCTCTCCTGCCATGCCCCGACCGTCCGGCACACCAAGGACTACCAGGTCAAGGAGGCAATTACGGCAGAGGGGGTCACTTGTGATTTCTGCCACAGTGTCAAGAGCGTAGAACTCGGCGATCATGCGGACCCGATCCGACTGGACGTGGGCAAGGTGAAGTACGGTCCGTTGCGTCACGCCCAGTCGCCGGCCCACAAGATTGTCGACTCTCAGCTGCATACGCGTTCGGAGTTTTGCGCCGGTTGCCACGAGTACCGCAACCGGCACGGATTGACCGTCTTGGGAACCTATAGCGAATGGAAGACCAGCAGCTACGCCAAGCGCGGTCGCCAGTGTCAGGACTGTCACATGCCCTTGGTGCCGGGAAGTGTGGTGGCCTTGACGGTCAAGAGGGACACGCCCAAGTCGGTCAATCTTCACGACGTCTCCGGCTCGCACGACCTGGAGCGGGTCCGGAAGGCGGTGAAGCTGAAGCTGGAGGGAACCGAGTGGTTTGACAAGCGTGTCTGGGTCTATCTGCGGGTGAGCAACGAGGGCAGCGGGCACTGTTTCCCGACTGGGCTGCCCATGCATCGGGCAGTGTTGGAGGTGGTGCTTCGCGAAGGAAACAAGGAGGTCGACCGACGGGAGATCCCCTTCGAGCGGGTCCTGGCGGACAAGGAGGGGCGCCCCATTCGTCGAGAGCATGAGGTGTTCCTCAATGCGACCCAGGTTAGAAGCGATACGCGCTTGCAGCCCGACGAAGCCAGACAGATTGAAGTCGCCTTCCGTGACATCACGGCCTCGAAACTGAGCGTCAGCGTCTCCTTGTTCTACGAGTACAGCACGGAGACATTGGTGGTCGAGGAAGGCCAGAAGCGGTTCGAGCCGGCGGAGATGAAGTTCCTGGTGTCTTCGGTTCAGAGGAAGATCAGGAAGCCGGGAACATAACCGGCCGGTCAAAAGGACGACGAGAGAGTCAGAGAATGGGTGACAGTTCACAGACCAGATCGGTCGACCGGCCATCGGCAGCCTCGTGGGGGGCAAGGAAGGACTGGCTGGAGTTGGATCGCCGGGCGTTCTTGGCGGCTCTGGGAGCTGCCTACGGCGGTGCCGCCTGTGCCTGGGCCGCCCCGCGATCAGAGTTCATCAACTACAGCAGCACTGAGGGGGCAAAGCCGATCGAGCGGTTTGTCAACTCGTTGTGTCCGATGTGCCCCGGGGGATGCGGCCTGACCATGCGCATGGTCCACGGCTGCGCGGTGGGGGTGCGGGGCAACAAGTCACATCCGCTGAACCGCGGCGGCTTGTGCTCCCGGGCATCTGCGGTGCTTCAGGATCTCTACAACCCCGACCGATTGCAGAAGCCGTTGAAGCGTTTGGGGGACCGGGGTTCGGAGCAGTGGCGGGAGATCGAGTGGGAAGAAGCCATCGGCACCATGGCCGACAAGCTGTCCGAGATTCGTGAAACGACGGGCCCACAAGGCCTGTGCGTGGTGTTGGGCCGCAACCGGGGCTTGGCCAGGGCCTCGTGGCGAAGGTTTGCCCGGGCCTACGGCACCCCTAATCTGGTGGACGCCTTCCCGGACGACAACCTGGGTTCGCTGCCGGCGGTCTTGGCTACTCATGGCGTTCGGCAGCGGCTGGGCTACGACGTTTCCGCCGCGGCTTTCGTTCTCTCATTCTCCAGCGGGTGGCTCGATGCTCATTGGTCGACGGAACAGTCGGCCAGGGCCTTCGCCGATTTCCGTCGCGGCCGGCCGGGTTTTCGGCCTCGGTGGGTCCACGTCGAGCCGCGTCTCTCCTTGACCGCTACCAAGGCCGACGAGTGGTTGCCGATCCGGCCCGGCACGGAGGGGATGCTGGCCCTGGGTATCGCCCACGTGATCATTCGCGAGGGCCTCTATGATCGCCAGTTCGTCGAGCGGCATAGTTACGGCTTCGACGATTGGACGGATCGGTCAGGGGTCCAGCACCTGGGCTTTCGCCGGATGGTTTTACAGGATTATTCACCGGCCAAGGTGCGGGCCGCGACCGGCCTTCCGGAGGGTGTCATCTTCCGTTTTGGTCGGGAATTCGGCACCAAGCGGCCGGCCATTGCCCTGGGCTTTGATGGCGGCGGGTGTGGCGCCCAGTCGACCTACGATCGGATGGCCATCCATTGTCTCAACGCCCTGGTGGGCAGCATCGACGTGCCGGGCGGCGTAACGGTCTTCCAGGAGCTATCACTCCTGGAGAGCGACGCGGAGGTAGACGCGATCGCCGAGCAGGGCCTGGCCAAGCCGGCCCTGGACGGCCCGATCAGCAAGCGCCGGTTGTCGGACAACGCCCCCGATCTTCTGGCCGAGCCGATCTCCACCGGCCGGCCGTATCCCACGGAGGCTATGTTCCTGGTCGATGCCGACCCGGTGTTTTCGTTGGCCGAGGGGGCGCGCTTTGCGGCGTCGATGTCCCGGGTTCCTCTGGTGGTGGCTTTCTCCGGCTACCACAACGACAGCACGCGGCACGCCGATCTGGTGCTGCCGATCATGCACGGCCTGCACTGTTGGGACTTCAACGTCGCCCACACGCTGAAGGGGCATCCGGTGGTCACGTTTTCGCACCCCGTGCTGCCGCCCATGCCGGGTATGCGGGCACCCTATGAGGTGCTTCGATCCGTGGCCGAACGACTGGGCGGTTCGCCGGCCGCGGCTTTGCCCTGGTCGAACAGCAAGGATGCGGTGGACGCCGCCTGCCGCGAGTTGTTCGACAGCGGCAAGGGGGCGGCCTTCGGTCCGGCGAACGAGGAGAAATGGGCCCAACTGCTGGAGAGCCGCGGATGGCGGGCCCCCTTCGCCGGGGACTACGCGACCTTCAAACGGGACGTGCTGGCCGGGGGAGGCTGGATCGACCCCATCTACTTCCACCGGGAATGGGACCGGGTCTTCCGCAGCCCGTCGCGGAAGTTCGCCTTTAGCTCCAAGTACCTGGCCCATTCCTTCGAGGCCATCACCGAGCCGGGTGGAGCGTCCTACCTCGATCGTCGTTGTTTGCCGGATTGCCGGGGCGAGGAGCGGAAGCACGACGCCACCTATCCGCTGGACCTCTACGTGTATGCCCTGCCCAACCTGGTGGCGGTCTCCAGCCCCAACCTGCCGTGGCTCAACGAGATCGCCGGGGCGTACATGTTCGAGAAGTGGCGGACCTGGGTGGAGATCCACCCGGAAGCGGCAGAACACCACGGCATCGCCGAGGGCGACCTGGTTCTGGTCCGCACGCCGCGGGGCAAGCTGCGTCTGCCGGTCAAGATATTCGCCGGGCTCAAGCCCGAGGTGATAGCCGTTCCCTTCGGCTTCGGGCACAAGTTCGGGGGGCGTTGGTGCCGGGATATTGGGGAGAATCCGGCCGAGCTGATTGACGTCCGCACGGACCCGCTGGCGGGGGTGGCGCTGTGGAACTCGACACAGGCCTCGATCGAGAAGGTCGAAACAGGGTGGGGCCTGGGCCTGGGGACGACGGAGAGCTGACCGCTGACTGGAGCAGGTGAATGGCCAAGTGGGGAATGACAATCGATCTGGACCGCTGCACGGCTTGTCAGGCGTGCGTCACGGCGTGTCAGGCGGAGAACAACCTTCCGCCGACCGGCCACAAGGAGAGCGGTCGCGGGCGGGCCTTCACCTGGATGCAGATGATCTCCTGGGCCGGGGAGGGCGAGCGCCCCAAGGAGATCGGGCGTTTGCTGCCGCGGCCTTGTTTACACTGCGATGAACCACCTTGTGTGAAGGTCTGCCCGGTCGGAGCGACCTTCAAGAACGAAGAGGGGATCATCGGGCAGGTTTTCAGCCGGTGCATCGGTTGCCGTTACTGCACCACGGCCTGCCCGTACACGGCCCGCTACTTCAACTGGTATGAGCCGCATTGGCCGGAGCCGCTGTCCAAGCACTTGAATCCCGACGTATCGATCAGGCCCATGGGGGTGGTGGAGAAGTGCACCCTGTGTCACCATCGGTTGCAGAATGCCCGCGACCTGGCCCGGGCCGAGAACCGGCCGTTGCGGGAGGGCGAATATCAGACGGCCTGCAGCGAGGCGTGTCCCAGCGGGGCCATGGTCTTCGGCGATCTCTCCAATCCCACCAGTGAAGTGGCCAAGCTGGCCGATAGCCGCCGGGCCTTCAAGCTGCTGGAAGATCTGGGGACCGAACCTAAGGTGATGTACTTGCGAGAGGGCGATTGACCCCATGGAGGATGAAGGACCAAAAATGAGGCCTGATTCCGCGAAGAGCAAACCACGCGCCGCGTCCGGCGACCGACCGGCAGCCTCCCATCCGCAGGCCGCCGGCGGCAATCCGCAATCATCGATCTCCCAGCCTCGATCGTCGGACGTCGGTCGGCAATCGCCGACCCACAGGGAGCCCTCTCCCAGCGGCAAACGTGTGGTCACCCCCCTGACCGAAGACGCCATCCTACTGGATCCGATTCTTCATACGGGGCGCCGCTTCTACATCACCGTGGCGGCCCTATTGAGTGTGATCGCCCTGGGAGGTTATGCCTACCTGACGCAGTATCGCGAGGGGCTGGGCGTCACCGGCCTGGGCCGGCCGGTCTATTGGGGCATTTACATCACCAACTTCGTCTTCTTCATCGGGATCAGTCACGCCGGGACATTGATCTCCGCGATTCTCCGCATCGTCGGGGCCGAGTGGCGGCGGTCCATAACTCGTTCCGCCGAGGTCATCACGGTCATGGTCATCATGTTCGGGGTGGGCAACATCCTGGTGGACCTCGGCCGGCCCGACCGGATGCTCAACGTGATCTTCCACGGCAAGTTGCGCTCTCCGCTCTTGTGGGACGTGTGCAGCATCGCCGTCTATCTCACCGGCAGCACGCTCTATCTCTACCTCCCGCTCATACCGGACATCGCCATTCTGCGGGACCACACCAACAAGTACCACTGGTTCTATCGGATGCTGGCCCTGGGCTGGACGGGCACCCCTCGCCAACACCGGGTGCTGGATATCATGATCAGCGTCATGGCCATCCTGGTTATCCCCATTGCGATTTCCGTGCACACGGTAGTCAGCTTCGTCTTCGCCATGACCATTCAACCGATGTGGCACAGCGCCATCTTCGGCCCCTATTTCGTGGTGGGGGCTATCTTCTCGGGCATCGCCGCCTTGATCGTGGCCATGGCCCTGATTCGCTGGGTCTATCATCTGGGCGAGTATCTCAAGCCGGTCCATTTCAGCAACCTGGGGTTGCTGCTGTTGGTGATGTGCCTGTTGTGGTTGTATTTCACGGGGTCGGAGTTCCTGACCACGTTCTACGGAAACGAGCCGGCCCACATGGGCATCTTCTGGATGAAGATCAACGGGCCGTTCGCCCCCCACTTCTGGACGATGGTGGCCACCTGCTTTGTCATACCGGCGGCGATCCTGTGCAACAAGCGCACCCGCACGATCACGGGTACGGTGATCGCCTCGATCAGCGTGAACATCGGGATGTACCTCGAGCGGTTCATTATCGTGGTGCCCTCGCTGTCGCAGCCCCGGCTGCCTCATCCCGAAGGAGTGGTCTACAGTCCGAGTTGGGTGGAATGGTCCATCCTGGCCAGTTGTTTCGCGGCGTTCATACTGATGTATGTCTTGTTCACCAAGCTCTTCCCCATCGTTTCGATATGGGAGGTGCAGGAAGGGCGCGAGAAGTCGATCGCCGAGGTGACCGCCCGGCTGGAAGCCTACATGCCGGCCCCGCATACCCCGGCGCCTAGGCGAGAGACCGGAGGGGCGTCGGGTAAGAAAGCGCCTCCAGATTGACGATTGGGGATTGACGATTGACGATTGAGGAGCGACGGTCAAGGGGAACCGCACCATGAGCTACACCTGGACGCAACGCGGACGACGGGAGGCCGCGCGGGCGGCGAGCCGCGGCTGGTCTTCACTGTCGGGGGCGATTGGTGTTCGAGAGGCCGCGCGGGCTGAAGCCCGCGGCTCTTCTTCGCGCCCGGGAGGAACTGGGGTCATCTTGGCCGGTGTTCTTTGTCTGCTGGGCGCCGGCACGCCGGCCCACGGGGAGCCGCCTGCTTCGGACTCCTCGAACCGCCAATCCGCAATCGTCAATGGCCCTTCGGATACTCTCGCCGGCGGCGACGTTATGAACGGGTGGCGGATCTTCAACCAGAAACAGTGTATCGATTGCCACGCCGTCTGGGGCCAGGGGGGTATCGTCGGTCCGGACCTGGGTCGATTGCGTTCCGGTGGGCCTTGGGGCGAGCGCCTGGCCGGCGTCATGTGGAACCATATCCCCAAGATGCTGGTGCGGAT
>CAZFMS010000216.1:0-7524 GCA_964520125.1 uncultured Planctomycetaceae bacterium | reverse complement strand
GAATCCCGACGGCGACATGGATGCCAACGGCCTATCCGACGGCGACGACATATCCATGTTCATCGACCTCATGATGGCGGGCTCCACCCAGCACGACGACCTCTGCTCCGGCGACTTCAGCGACAACGGAGTGATCGACCCGGCCGACGTCCCGGGCATGGTCTCGGCCCTACTGGCCCCCTGATCTCCAAAGCGGTGAAGACAGGGTTTTCCACGCTATATGCAACTCCGAGAACATGGAATGCCAATATGCTTCTCGTGCGGCTATGACCTCACCGGGAAGGTCAGCGGCGCTTGCCCGGAGTGTGGAACGGCCGTCGGCGGCGAGCCAGGAACATCCAGGCGCCGCTGAAGGGCTTTCAGAACGGCTCGAAGATGGTGCGGTCGCTGCCGTCGAGTGGGGCCAGGACGATTTTTCGCTTGGGGTTCACCCAGACGGCCCGGTCACCGATGACCCGCGTCTGGCCTGACAGGCCGGTCCAGCGGAACTCGGCCAGCTTGCGAACGTTGCCTTCGCGGTCATAGCGACGCACGATGATCATGTCGGGCTTCATCTCCAGATTGAAGGGGAAGGGTCCGTACCTGATCTCTTGCTCGGTGATCAGAAACTCGTCGGTGGCTCCGACCAAGTGGCCCTGGACGTTGTCGGCCCACACGCTCTGCGTCGCGCTGGGAAGGTCGTGGATCCAGACCCGGGAGAACTCTGCCGACCATTCGCCCTCGCTCCAGACCACCGAGTTCTGGGTCAGGAAGGCGCGCGAGTAGTCGGACCGGACATCCTCGGCCAACAGCGACACTTCCTCCGTCACGAGATCGCGCAGCAGGATCTGAAGTTGTCCCTCAAAAACAGCCGCTTGTGCCAGGAGGTTGCGGCGGAGGGCGAGCGACCAAACGTATCCCTCGACCTCGATCTCGCGGGTGGCGTCTCCGTAGAGGTCTACAATGCGAATCAGGCTGATGTCCTCTCCATAGTGACCGAAGGCGAAGGCCACACGACCTGAGTCAAGGACCAAGCGATCGACACGGATTGGGCCCCGTCCGTCCCCCTCTTCACGTTCGAGGAGAGTGCGAGGCGTGAGAGGGCCGAGCAATTCGAGGTCCTCCACGACGATGGTCCCACCACCGAAATCCAGCGGATCGCCGGACCAAGTCACGTGGACCAGGTATCGCCCGTCAGTGATCGCGAACCGTACACCCAGTGCCGCCGGCACGAGCGGACGGATCAACTCCGGCTTCCTTCTCGAGAATTGGTACACGTTGCTCGGGCCGAAGAAGCCCGGCATCACGACATCATATGCTATGCCGGGCAGCCCGAAGGTTACGTCCCCCAGGTTGGTTGCGTAGAAGACCCGGGCATCGTCGCCGCCGATGATCACCGGAAACGGCTTGGTGCCCAACGGGTCCTGGAGGAGGTCGGTGTCGCACGCCGACGTGGCCGGCAAGAGGCCAAGAGCGAGAACCAGCAGAATCGTTCGACCTGTCATGACTAGTCTCCTTTCGACAGCGGCGCCAGCTTCGTGTCTGCCAGCGAGAGAATCACATGAACCTATTCACACGTAGCCCACTCGGGCTGATCATGAGGCTTATCCCAGCTGACCTGCCCAACTAGGTCGACGCTGAGCACGACTTGCCTGGACGGTCGGGCAATGACCCAAGCTCTCTGCCTTGGCCCATCGACGCGCAGCAAGTACTCCTCTTCGTCAGCTTCGGTGATGTCAAGCGGATACCGCCTATGCGCGTCCTTCATCAAATGCTGCAATTCGAGAGTCCCAGCTGATTTGCCAGTCAGGGCGTCTGACGTGTTTTTGCGAACCAGAACCACGGAACTTCCGTCAGGTAGCGAATGCTCACCAGTTCGCTGTGCAGTGACGGATCTAAACGCCCCGCCGCATCCGTAAAGACCAACGTACAGAACAACAACAGCTCCCCAACAGCCCTTCAAGGCAACTCGCGGTCTCATCATTTGTCATTCTCCTCTTTGACGTACTGACAGCCTCACGGGCCGGGCCGATCCAGCCGGGCCCGGGTCTCCCACCCTTAAGAGTCTCTCCTGACCGCCCCGCGCAACGCGCCTGCCGAAAAAAGGTTTGAGCGGGCGACCGCCAGCTCAGTTTAAGGCCCTGCCGTGGCGATACCGCCCGGCTTTCAGCGGCCCCAATCCCGGTTTGGAGGGCCGAGAGGGCGGTTTGGGGGCGTTGTGGTCCCACTGGGAGGAGCCCCCAGGGGATGCCGGCCAGGGAAAGAACTTTAGGCGGCTTTTTTGGGTTTGGGGGCGGTGGTGGTGACGGTCAGGGCGGTCTTCTTGCCGTTGCGGATGACGATGATGGTGACTTGGTCGCCGGGGGTGTATTGCCGCAGGGCGTTGCGGCACTCGGCGAGATTGGTGACCTTGTGCCGGCCGATCTTGTAGAGGCGGTCGGTGTCTTTGATGCCGGCCCGGTCGGCGGGGCCGCCCTCAACGACGCGGGAAAGGGCCAGGCCCGGGCCCGCTGATTGGCCGCGGGCGGGGATGATGCCCAGGCGGACGGGCGGGCGGTCGAGTTTGGCCGTCTCATCGTCGTCGTCGTTGTCGCCGTCGTTGTCATTGTCGCCGTCATTGTCGTTGTCGTCGTCGTTGTAGCTCTCGCCGTCATCGTCGCTGTCGCCGTCATCGTCGTTGTCGGCGGCGGCCGAGGGGGCACCGGCGATCTCGAACTCGAACTTCAAGCTCGACTCTACGGCCACGCCGTCGATGGTGGAGCGGGCCACTATCGAGACGATGAATGTTCCGCTGCCGCCCGGGAAGTGGTCCTGGAGGAACTGGTGCACCGCGGCCGCGCCGCCGCCCGGGCCATGCGGATCGAGCATGGTGGCCAGGTCGGCGGAGGCCATGACTAGCTCGACGGCCTGCTCGCCGTTGTCGACGGTGATGGCGCACTCGGCTTCCGGGCCCCAGGCCGGGAGGCTCTTTCTGATCATGTCGGCGACGGTCTCGGCGACGGCGTGATGGTCGTGGCCTGGGCCTGCTATCTGGGCCTCGCCGAAGCGGACGGCCAGCTCGGTTTTTGTTTTCTTTCGCCTTACTACTACGGTAGTCTCATCTCCGTCCTTGAATCCTCCCAGGGCGGCGCCCAGGTCATCGAGGTCGTCGATGTCGGTATCACCGAGCTTGATGATGCGATCGCCCTGCTGGAGGCCGGCCCGCTGGGCGGGAGAGTTCTCACTGACTTTGGCGATGCGGACCCCGCGACCCTTGTTGCGGTCGGGGTATATGCCCAGGTGGACGCGCCCCGGGCGGGCCACTCCGGCGACTTGCTGCGGGTCTTTCTGGTCCTCATCGTCGGACTGGTCAGCTGTGGAGGCCACCTCGTCTTCAGTCCTGAACCGCGGGCGCTCGGGCCGGGCGTCGATCTCGTCGATGCAGTCGGCGGCCAGCTTGGCGATGCGCAGGGCCCCCTCGGTGTTGATCAGGTCGGAGTCGTCGGTGGGCCGGTGATACTGCTGGTGCAGGCCGGTGAAGAAGAACATGACCGGGATATCCCGGCGGCTGAAGCTGCTGTGGTCGGAGTCCCCCTGCATGAAGCGGCCGCCCTTGACCGTCAGGTTGTAGGGTGCGGCCAGGCGTTCGACCATGTCCCGAAAACCGCCGCTGTCCATGCCGACGACTTCCAGCTGGTCGTCCCGGAGTCGGCCGACCATGTCGAAATTGAGCATGGCGGCGCACTTGTCCAGGTCGACGGTGGGATGATCCACGAAGTATCTCGAGCCGATCAGGCCCTTTTCCTCGGCGGTGAAGGCGGCGAGCAGGATGGAGCGGTTCGGTGGGGAGCCCTGGGTATAGGCCTGGGCCATGGTCATGACCATGGAGGTGCCGGAGGCGTTGTCGTCGGCCCCGTTGAAGATGTGCTTTGAGGGGTCGAAGTCGGCCTGGCCCTTGTTCTGGATTCCCAGATGGTCGTAATGGGCCCCGAGGACGATGATCTCGTCGGCATTGGCGCCGGTGCCGGGGATAAGGCCGACGACATTGCGAACCGGGGTCTCGAGCGGCTCGATCTGGACCAGGCCACTGACCGAGACGCCTTCCATCGGGGCGGAGGCGGGCTCCTCGTTGTCCTCTATCTGTTGTTGGAGGGTGGCCAGATCGGGCAGGTCGGCGGCCTCCAGCATCATGTTGGCGGTTTCCTGGGTGATGTGCAGCAGGGGGATGCCGAAGGAGGTTCGCCCGAAGCGGCCGCCGCCTCCGCCGAACTCGTACAGTTCGTCGGCCTGGTCTCGGTCCACCTGGTTGACGAACAGGATGGCGGCGGCGTCTCGATCCCTGGCTCGGGAGGCCTTGCGGCGAAAGGACATGTGCTGGCTGCCGAACTCATCGAAATCGGGAGCCCGGCGGAACATCAGCACGACGTTGTCGGTCACGTCGATGTTCTCGTAGTCGTTGTAGTCCAGGTTGTCGCTGACGATTCCGTAGCCGGCGAAGACGAGGTCGCCCTTGAAGGTCCCGGAGTCGGAGAAGGGCAGGGGGAGGTAATCCTCGTGCAGATCGACGGGGCGACGGCTCCGGCGGCCGTGGGTGCCGATGGCCAGACGGGTGTCCGGGCCGATGGTGCTCTTGAGCTTTAGGGTGAATTCCTGGAAGTAGGTTCCATCGTCGCCGGCCGGTTGGACGCCGTAGCCCTCGAAGACGGAGGCGATGTAGTCGGCGGCCTGGTCGATGCCTTCCTCGCCGCTCCCTCGGCCCTCGAGTTCGTCGCTGGCCAGGTAGGTAACCCGTTGGAGGTACTCGGACGCGGAGAAGAGGGAGTCGTCCGCGGAGTGGCGACCGTCGCGTTGTTCCCCCATGGCGAAGGCCGGGAGAGCGAGAATCAGCAGGCTGAGAGTGGGCGCGATAATACGGCGTCGGGAAAGGTGGGGCATGGCAAGGCTCCGGCCGGGCTGGTCTGAGGATGATGCGGTTGGAAGGCCACTTTCCAGGCGGCCGGCCTGCATCGGTAGCGCCGGCACCACGGTTATCATCGTTATATTAGCACAACGGCGTTGTTGGCTCAACCTAACGGTGCGATGAGGTCGGTAATCGGCGGCATGCTCCAGGTGGCGGATTATCGATCCGAGCGGCTAGTCTTCGTTGGCCAGAGCCTGCTGCCTCATGGCGGCGGCGGCTTCGAGGAGGGTATCCGGGTCGGGGAGTTCCTGAGGGGCCATGACGAAGGTATCGAGCAGGCGATCGTCGTGGACGGTAAAGGGGATCAGACATTCGGTAACGATGTCGATGCCGGGTAGCTCATACCAGGGAGCCCGCAGGTTGTGGTGGGTCTGGATGGTCTGGTAACCCTTCTTTCTGATGATGATGTCGTAGTCGCCGTACCAGGTGAAGGGGACCTTGACCGGCGAGCGGCCGACTTCCTGATCATTCAGGAACACGGTTGCTTCCTCGGGCTCGGTCTTGATGGTGATGGTTCGTTCGATGCAGCCGGGGGCAAGGACCAGACCGCAAAGCAGCAGGCCGATCAAGCCCGCGCACTTCGGTCCGGTCCTTGTTGAGGTCTCGGCGTTGATCGCTGCCGCTGGAAGGTGTTGATTGAATCCGTTCATCGTGAATCGCTCCGTGCTCGAGGCCTCCGGCGGGCGGCGAGGGGGATTACGCTCGGACCGCCACACGCCGACCGGCGGCCTACAGTCTATCAGCCGGCCGGCGACTGGCAACGGCCTGTCCCCCGAAAATGGTGGGCAAGACCTGGTCGTGGTGGTCGGTCACGCTGGGGATGGTGGGCTGACCCCGGATGAGTGAGCGTCGGGGCGTGGGGCGGAAACCGGGCCGAGGGCCGCCCGGCTCGGTCGAACCCTCGAATCGGCGTTGACAGAGCACTATCGTATGTCTAGGTAGGCCTGGAGGATCTTCTGGGCGGCGATCCGGTCGGTGAGGTGCTTTCGCTTCTTGGGCAGGACGGCGGCGGCATCCAGGACCTCATCGGCGGCGTAGGAGGTGAGGCGTTCGTCCTGCAGGTGGACCGGCTTATTGGAGAGCCGCTGGAGTTCGGCGGCGAACCGCCGGGTGAGGGCGGTCTGGGCGCTGTCGCTGCCGTCCATGTTGAGGGGCAGGCCGACGACGAACTCGCCGACGGCCTCGCTGTCGCCCAGGTCGGTGATGGTCCGGGCATCTCGGGTGACGTCGTTGCGGCCGGCGACGACACCCAGGGGGCTGGCGATCCGGATTTCGGTCTCGGCGACGGCGGTGCCGAGGCGTTTGGTGCCGTAATCGATTCCCATTATCTTGGGCATGGTTGTTTCGATGCGTCCCCGTCGCACGCGACGGGGCTAAACAAGACTGGCCTACCGACGCGACGGGGCCAAATTGGCTATGCGTTCCCGTCGCACGCGACGGGGCTAAACAAAGCTCGCAGACCCTCGCTGCAGGGCTGAGCGAGGGTCGCCGGGGGGGTTAAGCATAGTGGCCGTCGTGGTCGTGGTCGAGTTGGGCGACCAGGTCCTTGATTCGTTGGACCTGGTCTTGGTGGCAAACCAGGGTGGCGTCCGGGCTGTGGATGATGACCAGGTCTTCGACGCCGATGGTGGCGATGAGGTGGTCTCCCTCGGCGACGAGTATGTTGTTCTTGCTGGACAGGCCGACGGCGCGCTGCAGGGCCTGGGTGTTTCCGGATGAATCGGTGCCCAGGACGGCGGGCAGGGCGGTCCAGTTGCCGACGTCGAGCCAGTCGAGGTCCATCTCGACGACCAGGACGTTCTCGGCCTTTTCCATGATCGCATAATCGATGCTGATCCTCACCAGGGTGGGGTAGAGGTCCCGGGCCAGGGTGAGGCCGGCTTCGGTGGGCCAGGCCTGGGCGATCCGGCGGGCGGCATCATGGGATTCCGGCAGGTGCCGCTGCAGTTGGCCCAGGATGGTGTCGGTCCGCCAGACGAACATGCCGCTGTTCCAGTAGTAGTCGCCCGAGGCGACGTATTGGCGGGCGGTCTCCAGATCCGGCTTCTCTCGGAATCGATTGACGGTCCAGACGCCGGGGGCCTGGAGTTGGCCGCGCTCGACGTAGCCCAGGCCGATGTGCGGCTCGGTGGGCTTGATGCCGAAGGTGACCAGGGCGGAGGGGTCCTCCTGGGCGGCGGCGAAACCGCGTTTGACGATCTCGACGAATTTGTCCGTCGGGCGGATGACGTGGTCGGCGGTGAAGACGCCCATGATCGTCTCGGGGTCTTTCTCATGCAGGATCGCCGCGGCCAGGGCGATGGCGTTGGCGGTGTCGCGGCCGGTGGGTTCGCCGATGAGATTCTCCGGCGGCAGGGCGGGCAGTTCCCGGGCGATGGCGGGCAGGTGTTCCGCCAGGGCGATGACGTGTATCTCCTTCGGGGAAAATGCCGCATTGAGCCGCTCGAAGGCCTTGTAGATGAGGCTGCGTCCTTCGACGATGCGGAGGAGCTGCTTGGGCCGACTTCGCCGGCTAAGGGGCCAGAGCCGGGTGCCGGAGCCTCCGGCCATGATGACTGCACAGCGGTTCATGATTCGTAGCCTCGGGTCGGGTTGATTGCCAATGG
>CAZFMS010000215.1:0-7604 GCA_964520125.1 uncultured Planctomycetaceae bacterium | reverse complement strand
CCTCCGATGGCGCTGCTGCCCAGGGCTGGTTGGCAGGTAACGGCATGACGGTGCTCTCGCCAGGGCAGAACGCAATCCTCGCTGCCGTGCATGCATGGCAGGTTCAAGGGCATGATGCCTATCTTCCCGGCACTGCGGAGCTCGTTCAAGCAAAGCAGCCCATCTCGCCGGTGCCGGAGTACTTGATCAGGGTCTACGTACCAGATCTGCAAGGACTTAAGGGTCACATCAAAACGCTGCTCGATCTCGGGTACTTGAAGGGACGGGGTGCCTCGAATCCTGGTGGCCGGTGGCGCCTGCGGGACGGCCGGTTCGTTCAAGTGAAGCTGGTCATCCGGGGGGGAAGAACGTGCAGGCATCCAGCAATCTCCCTCAAAGTCGATGGCGAGCGTGCTCGAACGCTCATATCTTCGGGGGGCGCGAATGTCGGCCATTACGTGAGCCTCACGACAGAAGGCATCAAGCTTCTGGGCACTCCAAAGCGACAGCAACAACTGGGACAGATTGTGAGGCGTCGTGGCCCCAAGGCGAGGCTCAAGCGGAAGAGACAACCACGAACCACTCCGACTGAGAAGCAAATGGAGGCATATCTCCTTCACTATGGCGGTCAGACTTATGTACAGATCGGGGAGCGATTGGACATTTCGGCGGCAGCCGTCGGCAAGCGAGTGAGGGCGGCGAAGAAGCTGATCGCTAAGTACTCCAGATCGGTCCGAGCGCAGCGACTCCCGCGAGACCGTCGCGGGCAAGAGACCGTTACCGGCCGGTGACGCCTGCCGGTTGACAACCTTTTGACAACCCTGAGTGACAACCCCCTCAGGCCCAATCCCGTTTTTTCTCCCGCCGCTAACCGGTGAATCCACCACCGTTTACAGCCATCCAGATCGTCTGTTTGAGTGCGGCAGCACGCTAAAAGGTTGCCGGGTGCGCCTTTGGTAAAGGCGAGACCATTCGGCTGCCAGCCGTCAGTCGGCGTGAGATGGTCCGTGCCGTTGAAGGACCCTGAAGCGTAAGGACGGAAGACCATGCAGATCGAACGAATCCCCATCGAGCAGATCAATCCTGCCCCGTACAACCCCCGCGTGGATCTGAAGCCCGGAGATCCGGCCTATGAGAAGCTCAAGCGGAGCATCGACGAGTTCGGCTGCGTCGAGCCCCTCGTCTGGAATCGTCGGACTGGCAACCTTGTCGGTGGGCACCAGCGTTACAAGGTGCTTATCGAACAGGGCCTGACCGAGGTCGACGTGAGCTTGGTGGACCTGCCGCCGGAGAAGGAAAAGGCCCTCAACGTCGCTCTCAACAAGATTCAGGGTGATTGGGACCAGCAGAAGCTCGCCGAGCTGCTCGATGAGCTGACCAAGACGCCGGGTTTCGACGTCGAAAGTACGGGCTTCGACCTGCCAGACATCCAGGAACTGATCGCCGAGGTGCTCCACAAGTCACCGGAAGACAAGGACGAAGACTTCGATCCTGACGATGCCCTTGATGAAGAGGGCCCTCCGGTCACGCAGCCTGGCGAATTGATCGCACTTGGTCGCCACCGTTTGCTGTGCGGCGACTCCAGCAAGCTCTGCGATGTGCGAAGGCTGATCGGTGACCAGAAGGCCCACCTGCTTTTCACTGACCCGCCGTACAACGTGGATTACTACGGCGGCAACCGCCCCATGCCGGCCAAGGCCCGCCCCAAGCGGTCTCGTCAGTGGCAGCGAATCTATGCGGACAACATGAGCCAGGACGAGTACGCCCGCTGGCTGGGCCAGGTGGTGCTTAACGTCCAGAAGGTCCTTGCGCCGGGCTCGCCCGTCTATATCTGGAACGGCCACCGCCAATTCGGTTCCATGCACCAGATATTAGAGAAGGCCGGCTTCCGTGTCTCCTGTGTCATCACCTGGGCCAAGGAGTCCTTCGCCATCGGCTACGGCGACTACAACCAGCAGACGGAATTCTGCCTTTACGGGTGGCTCGAACGCAAGGGCGGCCATCGGTGGTATGGCCCCACCAACGAGACCACGCTGTGGCAGGTCAGACGCGATCCCACCAAGTCGTATCAGCATCCCACCCAGAAGCCTCTGGAGCTGGCGGAACGGGCCATCCGCAACTCCACCCGGGCAGGTCAGATGGTGCTCGACACCTTCCTGGGGAGTGGCACGACCCTGATTGCCGCGGAGCGTATTGGGCGGCGCTGCTTCGGGATCGAGATCGATCCGCGGTACTGCGACGTGATTGTGCGGAGGTACATCGCCTTCGTAGGCGAGGAGCAGGTGCCTGCTGGTTTGGCCAAGCGCTATCGGAAGGAGAAGGAGGCGGTGGCATGAGGGAGCAAGGCCTACCCGCTGCCGATGGACCGCACGGCGATGCTTCTCCCTCCAAGAGTAGGGAGGATGAGCAGCCGTCCGTCCTGACGCTTATCCGGCGCATCCAGAACGGCTCGCTCGGCCCCAAGAACCTCTCTACCCAGGATCGTCGGTCATGCGTGGAGCACTTGACCGGTGAGGGGTACTCCGCCACCGAAATCGCCGAGGTTCTCAAGGCCTCCGAACGAACCATCTTCCGCGATCGCGGAGCGATTCAGGAATCCCACGCCGTCAAGAAGGACCCCAGGCTGGTCGAGCAGATGGTCGGCCGGCTGATGCAGGAGGCCGAGCTGGCCATCAGTCGGACCCGCCGGGCGGTCCGGGACAAGAACACCCCGGCGGTGGTAAAGGTGGCCGCCGAACGCTCCTGCTGGCGGATCTTCTCCGAACTGATCCAGGGCCTCCAGCGCCTGGGCTACCTGCCGACCGTGGCCCACCAACTGCAGGCCGACCTGACGCATCACCTCGGCGGGCCACTGGATGCGGAGTCAATCCAGGCCGAGCTTCGGCGCCTCGAGGGCATCCAACAGTCCTGCCCCTCGGATAGCGGGGAGATGGAACGCCAACTCGACAGCATTCAACGAGTGATCCGTCTTCCACTGGAAGACAATGAGCCCCGCAAGGAGAACGAAGATGAGCCCTCAGAGTAGCCCGGACCATACCGTACTCGCGAACCGACTCCTTAGATTGCACCGCCGCGCCATGAGTCAGCAGTCGATTGAGGCCTTCGCTCGCGCATACCTGCCGAATCACTTTCGCGTAGCACCCTCGTCGATGCACCGAGAGGTTTTCGGCCTGATGGAAAAGATGACTCTTCGTGATCGAGGTGGCCGCATGGCCCTGGCCGCCCCTCGTGGTCATGCCAAGAGTACCATCGTCAGCCTGGCTTTCGTGTTGTGGTGCATCTGCTACAAGCTGGAGGACTTCATCATCCTGATCTCCGACACGGCCAGCCAGGCCAACGATCTGTTGTCACACGTCAAGAATGAACTGGAGGCCAATCACCGACTCCTGGGGGACTTTCCGGAGGTCTGCGAGCCACCGGGGTCCAAGCCGGGACCACCTCGCTGGCGCCAGGACGAGATCATTACCCGCAACGAGGTCCGGGTGAACGCTTTCGGGGCAGAGAAGAAGATCCGCGGACGGCGTTACCGGCAGCATCGGCCCGGTTTGATCATCCTTGACGACGTGGAGAACGAGGAGCAGGTGGTCTCGGCCGAACGTCGCGAGAAGCTCGTCAACTGGTTCACCAAGGCCGTCCTCAAGGCCGGAGAGGCCCGGACCAACGTCGTGGTCGTGGGGACCATCATGCACTACGACTCGCTGCTGGCGACATTGGTGGACCCGGCCAAATCCCCTCGCTGGATCGGGCGGAAGTACCAGGCGGTTCGATCCTGGTCGGACCGTCCTGAACTCTGGCAGCAGTGGGAGAACATCTACACGCGGAATCACGAATACGAGGGAGAATCTGGTCCTGAGGCGGCCCGATTGTTCTTCGAGGAGCACCGCGGGGAGATGCTCGAGGGCACCGATGTGCTCTGGCCGGAATGGGAAGATTACTACGACCTGATGGCCCTCCGCCTCAGCGAGGGCGCCGCCAGCTTCGACAGCGAGAAGCAGAACGAGCCGATCAACCCGGCCGACTGCCTGTTCCGCGAGGAGGACTTCCATTATTGGGACGACGAATACTCATCCCTCCAAGAACTCGTGGATGCCATCGGCGCCCGCGGCAGATTCTACGGGGCCTGTGACCCCAGCCTGGGCAAGGCGGGCCGCAACCGGGACGACTCGGCTTTCATCACCCTGCTGAAGGACCGCAAGAACGGCATCCTGTATGTCGCCGACGCCAGCATCACCCGAGTGACGCCAGACCATATCATCGACACGGTGCTTTCTCTTCACGAGCATGTGCGGTACGCGGCCTACGGCTTCGAGAGCAATCAGTTCCAGGAGTACCTTGCCGACCAGTTGATCAAGCGGGGCAGAGAAGCCGGCATCCATGTACCGGTCAAGAAGCTCGTCAGCAAGGGCGACAAGATGGGCCGCATCCAGTCGCTGCAGCCTCTGGTGGCCACTGGTACGATCCGCTTCAGTCGGCTCCACCGCACCCTGATGGACCAGCTGCGGCAATTCCCCAAGGCGGCCCACGACGACGGGCCGGACGCCCTGGAGATGGCCGTCAAGGTGACCGGCAAGAGCGGCCGCATCCGCGCCCATTACATTTCGGCAAGCGGCAAGATCAACTGGGACCGCGACGACGAGGACGGGGAGGCCGACCGCCCCGAGCAGGCCCCCTGGCAGGAGGGGCGGAGCCCGCTGACCAAGGAAGAACTGGCTAGGATCGGGCGTTCTCGTTAGTCTTTGACCACACAAGACTTACGGCCGCAGAAGCCTCGCCCTGGGCCTTGCTATCGTTCCCCAAATAGGCCCCCTATGAAGCCAACGAGACACCTTCATAGGAGGCCAGAACATGGCAACACGCACCAGCCCCAGGGCTGCCCAAACGGCCGCGGTCGGCTACCTGCGCCGCTCCACCGACCGCCAGGAGCAGTCCATCCCCGACCAGAAGAAGGCCCTCGAGCATTACGCCCGGGAGCAGGGCCTGCGGATCACGCGGTTCTACACCGACGACGCCATCAGCGGCACCAGCACCATCGGGCGTCGGGCCTTCCAGCAGATGATGGCCGACGCCCAGGGCCCGCAACAGCGGTTCAGCATCATCATCGTATACGACGTCAAACGCTTCGGGCGGGTCGACAACGACGAGGCCGGGTACTACCGGCACCTGCTTCGCCAGAACGGCGTTGAGGTCCGCTACGTCAGCGAGAACTTCAACGGTGACGGCACCGACGACCTGCTGCGGCCAGTCAAGCAGTGGCAGGCCCGGGAGGAATCGAAGGACCTGTCCAAGGTGACCATCCGCGGCCTGCTCAGCCGGGTGGATGCGGGTTACTGGATGGGCGGCGTGCCGGCGCATGGCTACGACCTGCGCTACGAGAATGCCGAGGGAGGATTCTTGTTCATCCTCCGCCACATGCCGGACGGCTCGAAGCAACAGATGAACGAGCAGGGCAAGCTCCTCCGCACGCTGGCCCGGGGCGAATCGCTGAACATCTCTCAACGCGATAGGGCCAAGCTGGCGTTGGGCGATCCGAAGAGGGTCCAGGTAGTTCGGCGGATCTTCCAGATGTACGTCGGGCAGGGTAAGGGCTTCAAGGCCATCGGCGCCACGTTGAATAAGGAGGAGGTTCCCACGCCGCGCGGACCGGCCTGGTCACCCATCTATCGAGGCAAGTGGACGGACGGTACCATCCGGGCCATCCTGGTCAACCCGATCTACGCCGGCGACATGGTCTGGAACCGACGGACCGACGGGCGTTTCCACAAGATCGTCAACCGGCAGGCCACCGAGCGAACGCCGGTTCACGGGGCCAGGCTGGTGCCCAACGACGAGTCCGACTGGATCGTGGTGAACGATGCCCATCCGGCCTTGATCCCCAGGCGGCTCTTCGAGCAGGCCAGGCAGATGCGTGAGGGTCGCCCGACGTCCGCGGCGCAGCGAGGCAAATGCCCACGTCCGACCGGCGGATGGAACGGCCAACGCTCGCGGTTCATCCTCTCGGGCCTGCTGGAATGCGAGCTGTGCGGCAACCGCTACCAGGGCTACACGCGCGTCAAGGGCCAACGACGCAAGGACGGCACCGTGGTCCGCACGTTCTCCTATGCCTGCGGCGGCTACATCACCAAGGGCGCCAGCATCTGCCAACTCAACCCCATCGACCAGGAGAAGCTGGAAGTGACGATCATCGAAGCCCTACTGGAGTTCTATCAGCCCTACCTGGGCAAGGGCGGTCGCAAGAGGCTGACCACGGCGATACGCGAATCTACCGGCGTGGAGACGAAGGAGGTGGACGCCGCCCGCAAGCGCATCACCGTCGAGCAAGAGTCCATCGCCAAGACGATCGAGAACCTGCTGGACAACATCACCAAGGCCAACCGCGATCTTGTCGACCGCCGGCTCATCGAGCTGCGCAAAAGGCGTGAAGAGTTGCAGATCCAACTCGAACAACTCGACGGCCTGTCGATGTCCCAGACTGAATTGCAGGCCATCGCCGCGGAGGCATCGAAGTTCCTGGAAGGCCTGGAATACGCGTTCCGAGACGGGGTCCCGGAAGAGAAGCGCCTCGCCCTACGGCAGTGCATCGAACGCACCTACATTGACAAGGCTACGGGCAAGATCAAACTTGCGGTGCGTACAGTTCCCACAGCCGGCCTCGATGGCCAGGCGAGGCAGGAGATCCGCACCGCCCTGCCAACCACGGCGGGCAAGGCCCCCTGAGGGGCTTGGAGAGACGATGTCACTTGACAGGACCGCTCAGCAGTCGATCATAGACCTTGGTGGTCGCCAGAGTCCGGGTGACCGGCCTGGTGGATTGAACGAGTGGACAAGGAGGCCAGATTCAATGGCAGCGGGACCATCCCGCTGGTGACAACCGGAACGACGCGCGAGCGTCAAGTTGCTGCTACCTGAGAAACCGCCAACCTGAGCCCTCGGGCTCTTGAACACAAGAGCAGCACTTGGACCGCGCTCCCGAACGGGAGCGTCGGCCATGTGTTGTCTTGTGTGCCCCCTTGGCGGGGGTCTCGGGTGCAGCCGTGGTTCGGCGCTCCTTCTCTATCCGGCGCGGCGCAAAGCGCCGGCGATAATCATCCGTGATCGCTACTCGGCGGTCGGCAACGTTCGGGAGACTCTGATGAATGAACAAACGCTTGGCAAGCTCGAGAAACTGGATCTGCGACAGGCCTGGGAATCGGAGGCCGGGGACTTCACCCCCTGGCTGGCCCAGGAGGACAACCTCGCCCTGCTCGGCAAGACGTTAAGAATCGAACTGGAGCTTGTCGCCCAAGAGCAGAATGTAGGGCCATTCCGGGCCGACATCGTCTGCCTCGACACTGCCGATCGAAACATGGTGCTCATCGAAAACCAGTTGGAACGAACCGATCATTCACACCTCGGCCAACTGATGACCTATGCGGCCGGCCTGGAGGCCGTCACCGTCGTCTGGATCGCCGAACGCTTCACCGAGGAGCACCGGGCCGCACTCGACTGGCTGAATCGCATCACCGTTGACCTGGTCAACTTCTTCGGTTTGGAGGTCGAGTTGTGGAGGATCAGCGATTCCCCACCGGCCCCGAAGTTCAACCTGGTTGCCAAGCCGAACGAGTGGACCAAGCTGGCAACATCGCCGA
>CAZFMS010000214.1:0-7611 GCA_964520125.1 uncultured Planctomycetaceae bacterium | reverse complement strand
TGGCCCATCCTACAGACTCGTCCGTCCCCCACCCCTGGAAGGGATGGGGCACCCGGGTGAATTCTCTCGAGACATCAGGCGAAGGGGAACCCGCATCGGGTGTGCCCGGACAATAGGGGACCTGCGCCGGGCGTCGCCCAGTGGGAGTTACGTCAGGCTTCCGGGGTAGGCTTGAAGATCAGGCCCCGGCGGGTGCGGCCGTCGAGCTTTACTTCCACCGGGTTGTCTAGTCGGATGTGGCGGATGAAGTCGGTCTCCTCCACCGGTTCCTGGGCGGCCAGCCAGGCCCAATCGACGAAGCCCCCGCCGGAAGTGGGGTTCACCGTGAGGTAGCCGACCCGGAAGGAGGTCAGGTTCTGGAAGAAGTGGGTGCCCTGGGAAGGGGTGATGACGAAGTTGTCCAGGCTGGTCTCCACGATCGCGTGGGCGGTGGAGATCTGGTCCCACAAGACGGGTATGCCCAGCCAGGGATCCGCCGAGCCCCAGCGGCCCGGGCCGATCAGCAGGCAGGGTCGCCCGGCCCGCCGGAGCCGCTCGTTGACCCGGCCGATCTCCACGGCGATGTCCCGGGTGCGCACCGAGTCGAACTCCTCTGGCTTGACGAAGACGATGTCCCGCAGGCCGCCGATCGAGCCGTTGCCCATGGTCTGGGGGCTGTAGCACAACAGGTCGGCCGGATCGGTCTCTTCCAGGGAGACCTTCTGGTGGCCCTCGTCGGAGACCGTGGGCCGGACCTGGAGCACGCCGAACTCCACCGGCCGGGTGTTCATGTTGACCGCGAACTCCACCTCGATGGGGCAGGCCATGCCGTGCCGGCCCATTTCCAGCAGCAGCTTGAGGATGTCCGCCAGGGGGAAAATACCCGACTTCAGGACGTGGGCGAAAGTGACCAGGCGGGTGCCCGGCCGGTTGACCCCGTCATAGACGGCGTCGTTCTCCGGGCAATAGACCGATCCCAGAGGAGCGAGGGTGCCGTCGCGCTCGGCGACCTCCAGGTCGTAGGTCAGCAGGTTGGCATCGGCGTTGACCGGGGCGTAGGTCCCCGAGCGGCCCATGTACAGGGCATAGAAGCTGCGCTGCGAGTTGGCCAGCATGTTGTCCGTAGTGCTGAGCTGCGGAAGAATCTGCGGGTGGGCGGGGGAGAACATGAGCATCTCCCCCCCTTCGACCACCATCTTGCCCAGGCCCAGGGCCACGCAGGCGATGCCGTCCCGCGGCGTCAACTTGCCCAGCGGATAGAAATTGTACGATCGGGCCACTCCCGAGAAGGTCGGATAGAAATGATCCCCATACTGGGCCCCGACCAGCTCCTGGAGGATGACCCCCATCTTCTCCTCCTCCAGGTGATGGCCGGTCGCCTCCATGTACAGCTTGGCGGATCGGGCAAAGGTCGAGGCGTAGACCAGCTTGATCGCGTTGCAGAGCTGCTCCAGGCGCACCTCCAGGTTGAGATGGTTGTTGGGGATCATGTAGGTTCGGTAGATCCCGGCAAATGGCTGGCCGTGAGAATCCTCCAGCAGACTGCTCGAGCGGACCGCCAGCGGGTAACGCACCGACTCGAGATAGGTGATCAGGTCATGTCTGAACGACCCCGGCACCCGGGCCCCGAGGAACGCCTGGGTGATCTCCCGGTCGTCGGTGTCCTGAGTCACCAGCCGGCCCAGGTTGTTCTCCTCCAGAAAGGTGTCGAAGACGTCGGTACCGATGGCCACGCTGTTGGGCACGGCGATGCGGACGTTCTCGAAGCGCTTACGGATGTTGTCCCGGTTCAGCACCGCATTGATGAAGGCCAGTCCCCGGGCCTTGCCGCCGATCGACCCCCCGCCCAGACGCACGAAGGATGCCGCCCGAGAGAACTTCTGCCGGGAGAAATCGGTAATCACCCCGGCGCTGCTGCGCTCGGTGAACTCCGTAAAGGTCTCGATCAGGTATGAGCGCAGGCCCTGGGCATCCGCAAAGTCCGACACCTTGCGCGGCCGGATCAAGGCGGCCAGCTCGAACTCCGTCCGGGCCATCAGCCAGTTGCTGAAGTGGTTGGAGCCGGCATGAAAGAGGATAGATTCATCGGGCACCCGACTGAGCATCCGGGTCAGCTCCCGCAGGTCCGAGGCCCGACCCACCGGCGTCCCATCGGGCATCTTGAAGACGAAGGACCCGAAGCCGAAGTTGTTGAGGATGAAGCTGCGCAGTTCCTGGATCAGCCGCCGGGATTTCTTGTATAGAAAATAGGCCCCCTGGGAGGCGGCCACCGGCTCCAGCGAGGCGTCCGAGGACTGCAGCAAGACCGGCATGTGCGGCGAGTCCTTCCTGATCCGCCGGGCGATCTCCAGGCCGGCCTGCCCGTCCAACTTGCCGTCCCGCGGAAACCGGATGTCGGAGATGATCCCCAGGATGTTTTCCCGGTATTTCTCGTAGTCCGACCAGGCCTCCTCAAAGGTCTCGGCCAGCAGTATCTTGGGGCGGGCCCGCATACGCAGGAGCTTGTGTACCGGATTCATGCCCTCGGTCATCAGGGCCTGAGTCTGCTTCATCAGTTCGGTGTAGATCACCGGGAGGTATGATGAATAGAAGCGGACCGAGTTCTCCACCAGGATGATGACCCGCACGTTGCCGACGATGGTGTCGTGCTCGACATTCATCCGGTCTTCTACGCACTTGACGATGGCCAGCAGAATCTTGGCGTCGCCCAGCCAGAGGAAGACCTGATCGATGGCCCCCCGACCGTCCACCCCCGAGTAGCGGGCCAATTCCCGCCTCTCATCGGACAGCAAGATCACTTTCAAGGCCGGCTTGATTCCTTTGACCGACTCGGCGAACCTCCGGGCGTCCCACCCGCCGCGCCGGGTCATGGCGATGACCAGATCGAAATGGGCCTCCTCGATCCGCCGCAGGGCCTCCTTGGGCGTGGAGGCCCGCGAGACTCGCGGGGCGTGGCTGAGATTAAGCTCCTGATACTTGCTGAAGATCAGGTCGGCGATCAGTCCGTCTTCTTCCAGGATGAAGGACTCGTACAGGCTGCAGACCAGTAAGACGTCCTGTACTCGATAGGGATAGAGATTGTGGAACCCGGAGAAGTCGGTTTCCAGCTCCTCAGAACGCTGGTACTCCTCTTCGGCCATCCCGGATGCTCACCTCTCTGTTGGAAGAACGATCGGTCCGTGCGATGCTCCGCCCCCGGCCACCATGTGACCGGCCCGGTTGATTCAACCTGACAACTTCATCGCTGTCAATCGGACCCGGCCTGCGCAACGGCGACGCGGGCGGGCACCGGCGGACCAGCCGCCAGTCGCATCCACAATGTTCAGACTTTTGCCAGCGCTGCTTGGGACCGACCACCTCGAACAAAATGAAAAAAAGGGGCGAGGCCGTCTGCCGGTCTCGCCCCCCTATCTTAGCGCGTGGCCGCCCGGGCGGCTTAGACGATGCCTTGGGCCATCATGCTGTCGGCCACCTTGAGGAAGCCGGCGATGTTGGCCCCGTTGACATAGTTGCCCGGTGTGCCGTAGGCCTCGGCGGTCTCCAGACAGGTCTGGTGGATGTTCTTCATAATGCCGTGCAGTTTGCCATCCACTTCCTCACGGGACCACGCCAGACGCATGGAGTTCTGCGACATCTCCAGCCCGGAGACGGCCACTCCGCCGGCGTTGGCCGCCTTGCCCGGCCCGTAGAGGATCTTGCTCTCCAGAAAGACGTTGACCGCCTCGGGAGTGCTGGGCATGTTGGCCCCTTCGGAGACACAGAGGCAGCCGTTCTTGACCAGGTGGTTGGCGTCCTCGACGTTTATCTCGTTTTGAGTAGCGCTGGGCAGGGCCACGTCGCACTTGACCTGCCACAGCGGATTGCAGTTATCGTCCTGATTGGTGGCCTGGTAGGCGGCCTTGGGATACTCGCCCACGTACTCCTTGATGCGGCCCCGCTTGTTGTTCTTCAGGTCCATCACGAAGGCCAGCTTCTTGGCGTTGATCCCCTCCTCGTCGACAATGAAGCCCGAGGAGTCCGACAGAGCCAGCACCTTGCCGCCCAGCTCCAGCACCTTCTCGGTGGCAAACTGAGCCACGTTGCCCGAGCCGGACACAATCACCCTCTTGCCCTTGAGGCTCTCGCCCCGGGTCTTGAGCATCTCTTCGGCGAAGTATACCTCACCGTAGCCGGTGGCTTCCGGCCGAATGAGGCTTCCCCCCCAATTCAGGCCCTTGCCGGTCAGGACTCCCTCGAACTTGTTGACGATGCGTTTGTACTGGCCGAAGAGGAAGCCGATCTCCCGTCCGCCGACGCCGATGTCTCCGGCCGGAACATCCGTGTCCGCCCCGATATGGCGGAACAGCTCGGTCATGAAGCTCTGACAGAAGCGCATGACCTCGTTGTCGCTCTTGCCCTTGGGGTCGAAGTCCGACCCGCCCTTGCCGCCGCCCATGGGTAAGGTGGTCAGGGCGTTCTTGAAGACCTGCTCGAAGCCCAGGAACTTGATGATCCCCAGGTTGACCGAGGGGTGAAAACGCAGCCCCCCCTTGTAGGGACCGATGGCGCTGTTGAACTCCACCCGGTATCCCCGATTCACCTGGGCCTCACCGGCGTCGTCCACCCACGGGACGCGGAAGAGGATGGTCCGCTCCGGCTCCATGATCCGCTCGATGATCTTGGCCTTGCGATATTCCAGGTGCTTGTCCAGCACCGGTATGAGCGATTCAATCACCTCGTGCACCGCCTGGTGGAATTCCTTCTGTTCGGGATCCCTGGCCTTCACACTGGCCATGAAGGTGTCGACTCCACTGGACATTTTGCTCTCCTCTTTCTAGCCAAGGCACGCCCGAACCGCCGCAGTCATCCGCGGGTATCCAACTCGACAACCGGTTGGCAGACGCCCGCATCCGGGGGTCCGGTCTGTTTGCCCCTGAAAATCAGACCGATCAGCGAAAACTCTGAGGTTCTTTCCGCCACCACCGCGTGATTTTACACGCCGCGATGCTGGACCACAATCCGCACCTGACGGAACCAGACTCGGCCGGCATCGATACGGCTTATCCCCCCGCCTGCCCGGGCCGTGGAATGCTCCTGCTTGCGGTACGCCCACCCCTATTGTGGTCGTCGTGGGTCGCTGTAAGCAAGCCGCGTGCCACCCTCGCCGGGCCACCACCTGCGACCGCGAAATACCCCCCGGGATCCGAGCGGCAGACCCGACCCGCTACTCCAGGTTGCCCAGGTTCGGTCGGGTCAGCAGCTTCTGCACCAGCAGATAATTGGCGTTGTGATATTCGGTCACCTCGCCGCTGACTACGAAGACCACCGGCTTGGTCCCCCCCGCCGAGAACACCTCCATGTCCTCCAACAGGCGGTTGGGCAGCAGCCGGATCGGAAGCTCGACCGCCCCGCGCCCCCGGCCCTCGAACGAAAAAACCCACTGCTCGCCCTCGCCCACCAATCTACCCGGCCGATCCACAATCCGATAGCCGTCGGGCAAGAGCTTGGGCTCCGGCGGCCGGATGGCGTTGTCCTGAATGGCCCCTGAGGATTGGACAGTCCGCCTGCTCCGGCCCGGGGCCGCCGGCCGCACCAGGCGCGTCGGGGCGTTGGCCTTCTCGGTCAAGGCCTGCAGGATTTCGGAGGGAGTGGGCTCGCGCGGAGGTGCCGGGTCGGGGCCCTGGTCCCGGACCTCAACTACCGAACCCGATGGGCCGGCCTCAGAGCCGGGGGGCACCGTCCGGCCGACCGGCGGCTGTTGCGGTTCTGCCGGGGATGGCTGGGTGGTCGCCGGTCGCGAGCCCTGCGCTGGTTGGTCGTCCTTCGGCTGGGCGTAGATCAATGCCGTGAAACTGGCGAGCACGACCGCCCCCGCCACGACCCAAACTCCCGCCCCGTGCAATTCGGTTTTCTTCGCTGCCATGATACTCACCTCCGATTCACAGACCGGTCGGAGAGTATAACGCCACCGACCGCCTTGGCTATCGGCTGATCTGCAGGAGCAGCTTGTCCGGGTCGTTGGTGGGTGCTTGACAGGCATAGTCCCGGCAGACATAGGCCGCCGATCGCCCTTTCAGCGGCTTCTTGCCGGCCAGCAGGGGGATCTTCTTGGCCAGGGCCGCGGCGTCCTCGGCAGCGGGGTCCAGCCGGGCAAAGACCGCGTTGGGCACGTAGGTCTGCCAGGCCGCGTTGATCAGGGCCTCGAGCCGGGCCGCGTCCGCCTCGCCGTCGACGAAGGCCACCTCCCGAGGTCGTCGATGATAGAAGTCCACCGCCGCCAGCAGCCGCTCGGATTGGTAGGGCATCTTTCGCAACTGGCCGCCGAAGGCCCGTACCAGGCGGTCGGCCTCTTCGGCCAGGTCTTTGCGATCCAAGAGCACCCCCAGCCGCAGCAAGTTCATCAGCTGCACCGAATTGCCCGACGGAATAGCCCCGTCGTTGGCATCCTTGGCCCGCACCAGGACTTCCTCGGCGTCGTCGGCAGTGAAGAAGAAGCCGCCGTGGGGGTCGTCCCGGAAGTGGCTCAAGACCTGTTCGTTCAAGGCCTTGGCCTGATCCAGCCACCTGATCTCGAAGGTGGTCTCGTACAAATTCAAGAGCCCCTCGATCATAAAGGCGTAGTCGTCGAGATAGCCCGGCGTGTGGGCCGTCCCGCGCCGATAGGTCCGCAGCAGCCGGCCATCGACGACCATCTCCCGCAGCACGAACTCGGCCGCCCGGACGGCCGCGTCGCGATACTTGCTCTGCCCCAGGACCCGATAGCCCCGGGCCATGCTGCCGATCATCAGGCCGTTCCACGAGGCCAGGACCTTGTCGTCCAGATGCGGCTTGATCCGCTTGGAGCGGACCTCGAACAATTTCGTCCGCGACCCTGCCAGCCGTTTCTCCAGTTCTTCCAGCGAAATCCCGTGCAGTTTGGCGACGACCTCCATCGGGCGCGGCACGTTCAGGATGGTGTGCCCTTCCCAGTTGCCGTCCTCGGTCACGTCGTAGCAGTCGCCGAACAGTTTGGCCTCCTGCTCACCCAGGATCTCCACCACCTCGGACCGCGACCAGACGTAGAACTTGCCCTCCCGCCCCTCGCTGTCGGCGTCGCGGGTGCAGTAGAAGCCCCCCTCCGGGCCCTGCAGATCGGCCATCACGTAGTCCAGCGTCTCGCCGGCCACCCGGGCATACAGCGGCTTCTTGGTGAGCTGAAACGCCTTGAGGTAGATGTCTGTTATCAAGGCCTGGTCGTACAGCATCTTTTCGAAGTGCGGCACCAGCCAGTCGGCATCCGTCGAATAGCGGGCGAAGCCGCCCCCCAGGTGATCGTATATCCCCCCGTGGGCCATCTTTTCAAGGGTAAGCTCAACCAGCTCGAGCAACTTGGCATTCGGCCTTGCCGCACCCGTCCCGCCGGCCAGCGAATGGTGATATACCCGAAGCATCAAATCCATGGCCATCGAAGGCGGGAACTTGTTGCGGCCTCCCCCGGACATTCCCCCCTTGACCGGGTCAAACCTGCGGGCCAAGCCCGTGGCCGCCCGGACCACCGTCTCGAAGGGAACGTCCCCTTCGCTCGGCGCGACCGAGGTCATCTCCCGAACGGCCCTGGTCACGTCCTCGGCCTGGCTGGAGGCCTTGGCCCGATCCTCCCGCCAGATCTTCGCC
>CAZFMS010000213.1:0-7613 GCA_964520125.1 uncultured Planctomycetaceae bacterium | reverse complement strand
GGGATTCGGGGCTCAGGAATCCGGGGGGGCTGGCCGATTAGGGTGGGGGGGCGTTCTGGAGTTATGTGGTTGCTATGGGGCGTGCCCGATGAAGCTGATTTCGATAGGTGATCTGCCGCACGGGGGGGTGGCGAAGAGCTTCGGCTACCGGCCGTGGGGGGCGCTGATCATGCTGGCGATGGTGCTGGCCTGCCCGGCGGTGCCGGTGGTGCTGGTGGTCGAGAAGGTCGACATCTTCGGCGGTGGGATGCCGTGGTGGGGGTGGGTGTTGGCGTCACCGATCGGGCTGGTGGGGCTGGTGATCTGGGTGGTCGTGCTCGGTGCGTCGTGGCAAGCGGTGGGGGCGTGTTTCCGGCGGAGCAACTGGGTGATGAGGGTGGCCTTCGAGGGGCTGTACCTGCAGTTTCGCTCCTATCTCAATCATCACTTTCCGGAGGAGGGTCCGACGGTGGTGCATCTGCCGTGGGGCGACATCGCGGCGGTCCAGCGGACCGTTCACCGTACCTTGAGCGTGGGGAACAGAGGCCGATCGGAAATGAAGATGGCCAGCTACCTCGACCTGCACCTGACCCACACCGATACCGAGCCGTTGCGGCAGGCGGTGGCCCAGGAGGCGGCCCGCAAACCGCCGAAGAAGGGGCGCACCTCTTCGCGGTTTCATCACGTCCCGGTGCAGGTTCCGGAGCCGGGAGTGGTTCGGGTGGAGTGGCGCGGCCGGGGGATGATCAAGGCGTTGCAGAATCGCGTGCCCATCCGCCCCCGGCGTCGGACCGGCTGCGGCTGCGGCGACTCCCCGGGCGGGGACGATGTGGACGGGCA
The DNA here is from genome assembly GCA_964520125.1 of uncultured Planctomycetaceae bacterium. Taxonomy (GTDB): domain Bacteria; phylum Planctomycetota; class Phycisphaerae; order UBA1845; family UTPLA1; genus JAFGQA01. Next base: position 6,794 of record CAZFMS010000213.1, on the reverse strand, counting down.
GATCATCGACCTGATCGAGCAGGGGCGGCGCATGGCCGCTATCCGAACGGTGCGTCACCGGTACCGCATGTCGCTGACCGAAGCGCGGGACTTCGTTGACGACCTGGTGCAGGGCCAGGCCCAGCGGGCTGAGGAATCGTCGGTCAGCGAAGAGATCTGCGCCGAAGGTTGAGGCCGGCAGCGCAGCATCATCCCATCAATGAGGGATCTCCGGTCCCGCCCGAGATCGAGAAGCGCTTTGATCCGTCCGTCAGATCGGTTGCCAGGGCGCAAAGATGGGATGACGCAGGTACTACGTTCATAAGAGTTACGGCTTTGCTCGATCTTCTCGGTCGTGCCTGTTGAGTGCTAGTCTGCAGGTTCGGGCGGCGCCGGATTCGCGGGCTTGGCCAAGCGTGCGAGTATTGCCTGGAATCGAGCGTGGTTCCTCAGGGAAGCGAAATCCGGGTCGATGGCCATCCATTCGCGGCCCCCACGCCCCGCGTCGACGGATGCCTCCAGATTGTCAAGGGCGCGGTCTTTGTCGCCCAAGAGGGCGTAGAAGCAGGCCACGTTGTACAGAACTCGCGGTTCTCGCGGCTCCAACTCCTTGGCCCGGTTGATCCACTCCAGGGCCCGATCATGCTCACCGAGCGCGCGCAGGCAGACCCCTCCGAAGCACAGCGCCCGAGCATCATCCGGGTGCAGCTCGAGGTGTCGCTCGATCACCTGGCGCGAGCGCCGGTGCCAATCGTCGGCCCGCTCTGCTTCTCCCAGACCCCTATAGGTGCTGGCCAGCAGGTGCGGGGCTTGGTAGTCGTCGGGGTTGGCAGCCGCGGCACGTTCAAACCACTCAGCGGCCGCCGCGGGATTTCCTCGTTCCCGATGGGTTCTGGCGCCAAAGTAGTGGGCTTCGAAATTGTTTGGATCCAACTGCACGGCGATCTCGAACTGCTCCACTGCTTCTTCGTGTTTGTTTCGCAAGGACAATGCCAGCCCTCGGGCAACGTGAGATTCAGCGAGCTGCGGGTCGAGTTCTAACGCCCGCTTGCTCGCCGAATCCGCTTCGTTCAGATTGCCCTCCGTCTCTTCGTAATACATCTGACAGAGGCAAGCACAACATTCCGCCACGGCTGCGTATGCCCGGGCATAGCCGGGGTCGAGCACGATAGAGCGGGCAAACATCTCCCGGGCGCGTTGGAAACCCGTCTTCAGTTGCTGGTGAAACGCTTGCCTGCCGCGCAGGTAGTAATCGTACGCTTGAATACTGGCGGTGGGGGGCTTGGCAATGGCGGCCTTCTCCTGCTCGCCGAGAACAATCCGCAGGGCGCGGACGATCGCGTTGGCGATTTCATCTTGAACCTCGAAAACGTCGTTCAGTTGCCGGTCAAACGTTTCTGACCACAGGTGGTAACCGTCGGCCGCATTCACCAACTGGGCGGTGATGCGAAGCCTCTGGCCTGACCGACGGACGCTGCCTTCCAGAATCGTCTCGACGTCGAGCTGCTGGCCGATGTCTCTGATGTCTTTGTTGATTCCCTTGAAGGCAAACGCCGAAGTTCGGGCGACTACCCGGAGCTTCTGGGTCTTTGACAGGGCGTTGATGAGCTCCTCTGCCAGGCCGTCTCCAAAGTACTCATCGCCGGACTCAGCTCCGATGTTCATGAAGGGTAGGACGGCAATCGAAGTGGCGGCGGCGGGCAGGCGGTCGGATGCGCTCCGCGGCCCGGCCTGGCCGAGGATCTCCTGGAGGTCGAGGGACAGATCCCGCGAGGATTGGTAGCGGTTGTCGGGCTTCTTCTCCAAACAGCGTCGCAGCAAGGTAATCAGGCTGGGGGGAGCGCCTTTGACTTCGTTCTGGTCGATCTCCGGAGTTTGGTCGCGCAAGATGGCCGCCATCGTGTCGGCTGCTGTTGCACGACCGAATGCTCGCCGCCCGGCCATCATTTCGAACAGGACACACCCCAGGGAAAAAATGTCGCTACGACCATCGAGGGGTTCTCCTCGAACTTGCTCCGGCGACATGTAGGCGGGGGTTCCTACCACAGACCCAGGAGCCGTGACTTGGGCTATCGTGCTAGCGGAGCAGGGCGAGTGAATAGGCCCCGGCGAGGACGACTTGGCGAGCCCGAAATCGAGGATCTTGACCAGGCCCTCTTCGGTCAAGAATATGTTCTCCGGTTTCAAATCGCGATGAACGATCCCCTTGGCGTGTGCCGCCGCGAGTCCATCCGCGGCAGCACCCGCTACGCTCAGGGCTTCACTCCACGCAAGGACGGATGTCCCGAGCCGCTCGCGGAGGGTGCGACCCTGGAGTAGCTCGGTCACTACGAAGGACGTGTTCTGGTCAGAGCCGACGTCGTAGACGGCCAAGATGTTGGGATGCGACAATGCCGCCAGCGCTTTGGCCTCGCGGGTAAAGCGGGCCAGGACGTCGCCATCCGAGGCCAGGTGTTCGGGGAGGATCTTGATGGCCACATCCCGATCGAGCCGTGCATCCCGGGCGCGGTAGACCTCGCCCATCCCGCCCGCCCCGAGCGGTTCGACGATTTCATACGGACCGAGATGTCTGCCGGTTTCCAAGGTCATGGCTTTTGGCCATTCGATCCGGGTGCCGGATTCGCCGTCGGGAACATCGCCAGCTACTGGGCCGCCTGCTCCGGCTTGTCCAGCATCTCGTATAGATGTGCGAGATGCTCAATCACCTAGCCCGGGATTCACCGATTGCCGAACTTCCGATTAGCATTCTACTGCATGAAGCCTCTCGACCCAAGCACAAATCGCGGATGCCGCGGTGAATCCGTCGGTTGGGCTACTCCAACGTGTCAAACTCCCCCCGGCCTCCTGCGGAAGAGCGATCCCGGCCCGTTCGTCGATACCTGGTGTGGGCACTGGCGGGCAAGCCGCCGGTGGCACCCGGCGCGGGTCTGCGGTCATTCTCGGGCGCACGATCACGCGGTCGTTTACAGGGGCCGGGCGAGGTGGTAGGTTCGTAGTGGTGGGACCGCTCCCTGACGGTCTTGGCTCTGAATGGGGCGGCGACATCTGGTACGAGTCGACATGGCGCCGCCGCCAAAGTTGAAGGTGACACAGCGCGGCCGTGGGCCGCAACCAAGCTGTAGCACAGGCGTCCCGCCTGTGACCCCACCGGCGAGACGCCGGTGCCACGGTTTCCTTGGCGAGCCGCGCAGATTCTCAACGGTAGTAGTACAGGCGGGAGGCCCGTGCCACAAATCGCTGTTGGCGGCGCGAGTTGTCCCGGCGGCTGGGCGGAGGGATGTTGAGGAGCGGGGTTTGGGGCGTGTCGCGGCAGGTGCAATCGTCACCGGGTGAAGTTGTTTCGGCTTTGAGGAGGATGGCGGATGACGGAACGAGCCGAGGTGGAGCTGCCGTTGGGGGGAGTTCGGGTTCTGGATCTTTCCCGGATTCTGGCGGGGCCGTACTGCACGATGATGCTGGGGGACTTGGGGGCGGAGGTGATCAAGGTGGAGCGCCCGGGCACGGGTGACGACACCCGGACGTGGGGTCCGCCGTTTTCGGGGGGGGAGAGCGCGTATTACCTGTGCTGCAACCGGAATAAGAAGTCGATCGTGGTCGACCTGCGCAATGGTCGGGGGGTGGAGGTGATCAAGGAGCTGGCCAAGGAGTGCGACGTCCTGGTGGAGAATTTTACGCCGGGGCTTATGCAGCGCTTCGGGTTGGACTATGAGACGCTTCGGGAGATAAACCCGCGGCTGGTCTACTGTTCGATCACGGCGTACGGGCAGGATGGTCCTTATCGCGACCGGCCGGGCTACGACATGGTGTTGTCGGCGGTGGGGGGGGTGATGTGGATCACGGGTCCGGAGGGGGGGGGGCCCTGCAAGGTGGGGGGGGCGATTACCGACGTGGTCACCGGGGTGCACGCCTCGGGGGCGATCACGGCGTCTTTGCTGTGGCGGGAGCGGTCCGGTCGGGGTCAGCATCTGGATATCAGCCTGCTGGACGTGCAGGTTTCGGCCCTGGCGAATATCGCCAGCAACTACTTGACCGCGGGTAAGGAGGCCCAGCGCTGGGGGACGGCCCATGAGTCGATCATTCCGTATCAGGTGTTTGGGACCAAGGATCGGCCGATCGCCATTGCGGTGGCCAATCAGAAGCTGTGGATGAACTTCTGCAAGGTGGTGGGGCAGGAGGAGTGGATCGCCGATGCGCGGTTCGAGACCAACGCCCGACGGGTGGAGAATCGGCAGGTGCTGCTTCCCTTGGTGGCCGAGGTGATAGCCGGGAGGACGTGCGACGAATGGGTGAGCCTGTTGGTCAAGGCGTCGATACCCTGCGGCCCGGTGAACAACATGGAGAGCCTGTTCGCCGACCCGCAGGTGCTGCACCGGGGTATGGTCGCCGAGGTGCCGCACTCGACCATCGGGACGCTGCGTCTGGCGGGGATTCCCATAAAGTACTCCGAGACTCCGCAGGCCATCCGGCTGGCGCCGCCGCTGCTTGGCGAACATACGGAGGAGGTCTTGGCCGACGTCTTGGGATACGGCTCGGAGAAGATCGGGGCATTGAGGGGGCAGGGCGCGATTCAATGAGCATGGGGTGATTCGGCGGGCGGCGCGTTGTTTTAGCTTGTGGTGCTGGAAAGGCAATGGTAGGATTTCCCCTCAATTGGAAGCCCTGCCAAGAGCCACTAACATCCAAGGGTAGGCCGCGGTCGCAGGTCGGCCGCGGAGAGGGTGTGAGGTGGTGCTCGGGCTACATTGCTGTCGGACGAAGCCGGGTGGTTTGGGCTGCTCTCTAGAATCGGAGGAAGGTCAGATTCAATGAGGTGGCGCGCCGACTGGGTCGGAGCGGTCGGTGCTGGACGGGCCTCGGGCCAACTAACGGTGATTGGGCATGGGTGCTGCGCTGCGGGTGCTGATCGTCGATGATTCGCCGGCCGACGCGGAGTTGATCCTGCAGGAACTTCGCCGCGGGGGCTGGTCACCGGTGTCCCGGCGGGTGGACAGTGCGGAGGGGATGCGTGCGGCCCTTCGGGACGAGCTGTGGGAGGTGGTGCTGTGCGACGAGGTGCTGCCGGGGTTCGGCGCGCAGGGGGCCCGGGCCATTGTGGAAGAGCTGGGGCTTGATTTACCGTTGATCGTCATTTCCAGTGGGGCCGTGGAGGAGGAGGCCGTCGCGGACACCCGGGTCGGCGGCCCCGACCGCATACTCAAGGACCATCTGAGCCGGCTGGGGCCCGCTGTTCGGCGGGAGCTGGGCGAGGCGGAGGTTCGCCGGGAGCGCAAACGGAAAGACCGCGGGATCCGGGAGTCGGAGGCCAAGTACCGGGCGTTGGTCGAGCAGATTCCGGCGATTGCTTACACGGTGGCGTTGGATGGGACCGGTGCGACGTTGTATGTCAGCCCGCAGATTGAGTCCCTGCTGGGTTATTCTCAGGCCGAGTACCAGGCGGTCCCGAGTATCTGGCGCCAGAGCCTTCATCCCGAGGATCGGGAGCGGGTCCTGGCGGAGGTGGCCCGGTGCCGGGGCGAAGGCCGGCCCTTTGTTTCGGAATACCGGATGCACGCTCGTGATGGGCGGGTGGTGTGGTTCCATGACGAGGCGGTGATCGCCCACGACGAGGCGGACAGCCCGCCGGTCTTGCAGGGGGTGATGTACGACATCACCGAGCGCCGGCAGGCAGAGGAAGCGTTGCGTGAAGAGCGGGACAAGGCCCGGAAGTATCTCGATATTGCGGGGGTGATCCTGGTGGTCATCGCTGCGGATCAGCGAGTGGGGCTGATCAACAAGACGGGCTGCGATATCTTGGGTTATGAAGAGCGGGAGATCGTCGGGGAGAATTGGTTCGACGTCTTCGTGCCGGAGGGTGACCGAGATCGGGTAAGGGCCGCATTTGTGAAGTTGATTGCCGGGGAGATCGAGCCGGTCGAATACTTCGAGAATCCGGTGCTGACCAAGAGCGGGGCGGAGAAGACCATTGCCTGGCGCAACACGGTGATGCGGGACCAGGAAGGCAAGGCCGTCGCCACCCTGAGTTCCGGGGAGGACATCACCGAGCGCAGGATCGCGGAGCGGGAGCGGGCCGAGCTCCAGGACCAGCTTCACCAGGCCCAGAAGATGGAGGCGATCGGCTTGCTGGCCGGTGGTCTGGCCCACGATTTCAACAATATGCTGACCGTGGTGAGCGTGAACCTGGGACTGACCCGGCGCATGCTGGAGCGGAATCACCCGGCCAGTCGGGCCCTGGGGTTGATCGAGCAGGCGGTGCAGGACGGGGCCAACCTGGCCCGCTCGCTGCTGACTTTCAGCCGCAAGATGCCCACGCACATGGGGACGGTCAATCTGGGGGTGATAGTCGAGGCCGCGTCAAAGTTGCTGCAGCGTACGCTTCCGAAATCGATAGTGCTGTCGCTGGAGACGGAGGATGATCCGCCGCTGTTGGTGAACGGTGACCGGAGCCTGTTGCAGCAGGTGATCCTGAATCTGGCGATCAACGCCCGGGACGCCATGCCGGAGGGCGGCAAGCTGCGTATCAGCCTGGTTGGGGTGGAGGCTTCGGACGGCGGGGGGCCAGAAGTCCGGCCAGCCGGCGGGCGGCGGGAGGTGTGCTTGGAGGTTGAGGATACGGGCACGGGTATGACGCCGGAGGTGCAGACGCGGATCTTCGAGCCCTTCTTCACTACCAAGCCTCGCGGTCAGGGCACGGGTCTGGGATTGTCGGTCATCCACGGCATCGTGAGGGCCCACGGCGGAACCATCGAGGTTCAATCTGCGGTTGGGGTGGGCTCGACATTCAGGATCAGGCTGCCCGGTGCCGAGCCCGGGTCGAT
>CAZFMS010000212.1:0-7652 GCA_964520125.1 uncultured Planctomycetaceae bacterium | reverse complement strand
ACCCCACACAACAGATCCCCGCACAACAGAACCCCGTACAGCAGAGTCCCACATAACAGAGCCGGGCCGTGTCGGCCCGGACCGGCTTGGCACAAGCCGGCTCTGATCCCGCCTCGCCCCTGACCGCCTCGCCCCAAGCCGGCTCTGATCCCGCCCCGCCCCTGACCGCCCCGCCCCAAGCCGGCTCTGATGGACGGACCACAATAGCTTCGATACCATGTCTACGCCGCGGTTGCCCACCCAATCAGAGCCGGGCCGTGTCGGCCCGGACCGGCTTGACCCAAGCCGGCTCTTATGCCGCACCGCCCCCGGACCGGCTTGCCCCAACCCGGCTCTGACGCCAATTGACGATACGCGACCGAGCTCCCCGGGTCCGAAACGCATGACCACGGATCAGCCACTCGCCTATCACCTCACCTTCGGCACCTACGGAATGCGTTTGCACGGTGATTCACGCGGCACCGTCCATCGGTTGCGAAACCAGCCCGGCGACCGGATCATCGGCAGCGAGCAGGATTGGCAGCGGTCCGAGGCGCGGCTAATGCGGTTTCCCATCGTGGCCTTCGACTCAACACAGCGGCGATTCGTGGAAAGAGTCGTGCCCGACATTTGCAGGCGCGGTGACTGGGAACATCACCACGCGGCCTGTGGCCTCGATCATGTCCACGTGCTCCTTTCGGCAAGCGCCGAAGGCGCTGCGGTCCGCAAGTGGCTCAAACGCTGGTTGGGGGAGGCGCTGTCCAATCGTTGGCCACTCGCCGAAGGATGCTCCTGGTGGGCCGAAGGTGGTAGCGTTAAATGGGTGTGGACCGAGGATTACTTCAACCGCGTGTTCGACTATGTTCAACGACAACGAGCCACCAAACCGCCATAACCAAACCGCCATAACCGAGCCGCCATAACCGAGCCGCCGCCCCCCAATCTGTCGCTCCCAAATCCGTCGCCCCTAAATTCGCCGCCCCAAATTCGTCGCCCCCAATTCGCCGCCCCCAATCAGAGCCGGGCCGTGTCGGCCCGGACCGGCTTGGCACAAGCCGGCTCTGATGCCAAGCCGGCTCTGATGCCAAGCCGGCTCTGATGCCAAGCCGGCTCTGATGCCAAGCCGACTCTGATGCCAAGCCGACTCTGATGCCGCCCCGCCCCGGACCGGCTTGACCCAACCCGTTTCTGATGCCTAAGTAGGCGCTCGGCCTCGCTGGGCTGCACAGCGAGATCAACTTCGGATCGGGTAGAAGATCAGTAGAGTCCGCATTGTCGGGTGGCACGGCGCCGCGATCGCGGTGACGGTGGGCTTGGTCGTGGCGGCGCGGTACGCCCCGGCGTCGATGCCGCGGGCGTTCACTAAAGATGTCCCTCGGCCAATCTGGCTGTTCCTGCTGGCTCTTATCTATAACACGGTGGTCTTCATTCTCGCGTTCATGCTGCCGGAAACGGGAATCATCGCCCCGATCGCCCTGCTGCCGCCGTTGTTGTTGCTGGAAGGCGGTACCTTATGGATTGTCGTTCGCTGGGCGGGCGGAGTGGCACGTTGGGACCAACGCCGCCGCCTGGCCTGGATCGCGGGCCTGCTGGCGTTCTTCATCGCGTTCGGCGTCTTGGCGGATATTGACGAGCAATGGACCGGCAAGAGCGTGGTGGGCCTGGTCAGTATTCTGTTGCTGTGGCGATTATGGCGGCGAGCCGGGTAGGGTTCGCCCCGAGTTTGGGGGAAAGATCCCCAATCTCCCAGCCGCGTGGAGTGCGTCCCGGAGGCACCTTCTCCTGTCGCCCCGCGTCAAGCCGGTCCGCCGGTAAAGAGATGCTCACGGCGCCGAAGGGCTGCCAGGACTACACCGCGGCCTTCTGCGGTGCCAGCCTGACGCCTTCTCGTCCTCATCCGCGGTTCCCGCTGACCAGGGTCGCAAGCTCGTCCACCGTGCCTTTGACCGAAGCAGCCTGGGCGGCCAACTCCTCCGCCGCCGAGGCCGACTCCTCCGCCTCCGAGGCGTTCTGCTGCGTCACCTGGTCCATCTGCCCCACCCCGTTATTCACCTGATCGACCCCCTGGGCCTGCTCCTGCGAAGCCGTGGCAATGCCGCCGATCAGATCGGTTACCTTGGCCGCGTCGGCAACGATGGCGCTCAGGGCCTTGCCGACCTCGCCGGCCACTTCCGTCCCTTCATTAGCCTTGGTAACCGAATCCTCGATCAGCCCGGTAGTCTCTTTCGCCGCCTGGGCCGCCCGCAGGGCCAGGTTGCGTACTTCATCCGCCACCACCGCGAAGCCCTTGCCGTGCTCCCCCGCGCGGGCGGCTTCTACCGCTGCGTTCAGGGCCAACAGGTTCGTCTGGAAGGCGATCTCTTCGATGACCTTGATGATCTTGCTGATTTGGCCGGAAGATCCGGTGATGGCGGCCATTGCCGCGTTGAGCCGTTTCATCGTCTGGTCACCGCTTTCGGCGGCACGTCGCACCTGGATACTCAGGTCGTTGACCTGCTTGGCATTCTCTGCATTGGTCTGGGTCATGGCCGCGATCTGCTCCAAGGCGCTGGAGGTCTCCTCCAGCGACGAAGCCTGCTGGCTGGCCCCGTCGGCCAGGTGCTGCGAGCTGGCCGCCACCTGCGCCGCCGCATCGCTGACCTGGTCGGCCCCATCGTCTAGATGGTCGGCGATCTCCTTGACCGGGCGAATCACACTGCGGGTAATGGTGATACTCAGCAGGGCCACCACCGACAGGATCGCCAACACGAAGATCCCTCCCAACACCCGGGCTTGCCGCACTTGCTTGGCGTCCGCCCGGGCCGTACTCACCACCACGCTGGTCAGGCCCAATACATCACCAGCCCCGGCTGAATCGTGACAGGATATGCAGCTTTCCTCCGCCAACTGCGGCAGCACATATCGAATATGATGGGCCTCGGCGTTGATGATCGTCTGCGGCTTACCGGTGCGGAGCACGTCCTGCTCCACATCGTCGTTTGGTGAGGCGCCTTCGCGCTCACCTGCCTCAGCGACGATGATGGGTCCGCGCACGGCATGCACTTCGGTCAAGCCTTGCCTCCCCCGAACGTTGTCAAGGAATGCCGCCAGCCCGTCCATGTCGCCGCTTTCGCCGAATGCCTGAACGGAATCACCGACGGATTCAGCCACCAGCCTGGCCGATGCCTCGCTCTCGGAACGCAGCATGCTCCCGGTTTGCTGGATCACGAATGCCCCGATCACCCCAAACACGACGGTCAGACTGGTGGCCACCAGCAAGATCATCTTTATTCGAAGTCCCATGCCTCGCCTCTTCTTAGAGTGCTCCCTCATCCTCTCGCTCCGTTCTGGGAAACAGGTTCCCGAGCATTCACACGCCTTCACGGCGCGCAACTCACCACTCATGCTCCGCCCCCAGCCCATAATGTCGCGTCTCCCTGGCCGCTGCAGGACTTAGTGGCTCTGGGGATTCTTGCTGGACCACCAGGAGATCATACTATCCGGTGATCGGGAAAATTCTGGGCCGACCTTAGATTGCCGTGAGACCAGGATGAACTCGGAATGCCCCGATATTCTCCCACCGCCGGTCCACCGACAGCGCAAGAGAAAGGCCGAGACTGTTGTTACACAGACCCCGGCCTCTTCCAAACCTGAGTTGCTGTCAACCGGCCGAGAAGAACGCTCGTCGAAGGCGCTCTCGGCCGGGCGGACTACGGTTCGATCTTGGCTATCTTGCCGCTCTCGACTTTCTTGCCGCCCTTGAACTGCACCTTGCACTTATCGCACTGGCCGTCGGTGACCATTGCTACCGCGCAAACTTCGCACTTCGAGGCGGACTTGGCGGCAACCTTCAAGACCCCCATGGCCTCCTTGGCCTGATCGAACAGCTTCTTGCCGTGGAAGGCCAGCCCGCCGACAAAGCCTCCGTCACACGCGCTGCAGAAGTTGTCCTTCTTCAGAGCCTTGGCGCAGCCGCCGCACTTGAGGCCTTGGGCATCGACCTTGGCCCCCTTGGACAGGGTATAAGACACCACCGCGTGGTAGACCTTGCCATCGTTGAAGGCTACTCGGCAATGGCTGCACGAGCCGTTTTTCGTTAGCGCCGTCTTGCAGCCCGGGCAAGTGACCTTGCTCTGGTCCTTGACCTCCGCTCCTTCGAGGGACTTGTAGAGCTTGGCCGACTTGATCGGCACCCCGAACATCGCCCCACCGCTGCAGGCGTCACACCAACCGTGCCCCGATGCCTTGATCGTCTTACACAGGCAGTCGTCGCCGCCGGCGCTGACCGGAACCACGAGCACGCCTAATGCGATAACGACCAACAAGAATCCTAGCTTTCTCATAGTCTTTCTCCTGTAGCCGCAGCGCGGCCGCTGAGCCCATTGATTCCCCGGCCTAACGACAAAATCCCTCTCTCCGGCCTGGTGGACCGTGCTCCACCACACTGCCTAGAACCTTCACCTTCCGGAGCGTATTCCCGAGTTCTTTCCCTATTTCCGGCGGACGACCAGCGGCCGGGGACCATGCCCGGCATCTCCGCTGAGCAAACCGGCTTGGAGCCTAAGGCGCTGTCTCGACAGCACTTGTGACCTCGACGGCGAGGCCGGCCGAGGCCCCCCAAACCAGCTCCGTTCTCGGCCGCGGAAGGCGACGCTACAATCGAGGATGTCGCTGGCAGCCTTCGCGATCTCGGTACCACCGGTCCCAACCGGATCATGAGGTCTCCAGCTTGGTTGGTCGGACGGTGGTCCATCCGTAGCCCGGGAGTTGTTTCAGTGGCCAAGCCCAGTGTTGCATTCGTGTCCTTGGGGTGCCCTAAGAACCTGGTCGACTCCGAGAAGCTGCTGGGCCTCTTGGCCGAGGCCGGCTGTCCGATCGTCGCCGAGGGTGCCGGGGGGGCGGATGTCCTGGTAGTCAACACCTGCGGCTTCCTGGCTGCCGCCCGTGACGAGGCCCTCGAGGTCCTCCACGACGCCGCCCGGCGGAAGCGACAGGGCGAGTTCGGCCGGCTGGTGGTGGCCGGCTGCCTGGCCCAGCGCGATGGGCCGGGTCTGCTCGAGCAGGTCCCCGAGATCGACGCCCTGGTCGGGGTGAACAACCGCCGCGACATCGTGCGGGCAGTGGTGGGGGAAACGGCGAAAAGTCAAAAAGTCAAAACGTCGAAAAACCGAGACGGCAAAAAGTCGAAAAGTCAAAACGTCGAAACGTCGAAACGCGAAGACCGCGAGACGATGTTTTTGGGCGAGTATCATGCGGCGTCTTGGGTGGGGGGTAATCGGTCGGACCGGACTCGGTTGCGGCTGACTCCGCGGCACTATGCCTACCTCCGGATCTGCGAGGGATGCGATCAGCAGTGTACGTTTTGCACCATCCCGGCGATCCGCGGGCCGATGCACTCTAAGGCGCTGGACGAGATCCTGGCCGAGGCCGGGGAACTCATCGAGGATGGGGCCGTCGAGCTGAACCTGATCGGCCAGGACACCACGGGCTATGGCCGGGACATCGGCTACGCGGACGGCCTGGCGGGGTTGTTGCATCGGCTCGACAGACTCGACGGGGTGGAGTGGATCCGGCTGATGTATGCCTACCCCACGGACTTCAGCGACCGGATGATCGAGGCTATCGCCGATTGCGATCGGGTGGTCAACTACATCGACCTGCCCCTGCAACACATCAATGATCGGGTGCTCAAGGCGATGTACCGGCGGGTGACCCGGCGGGAGACCGAGGCGCTGCTGGAGAAGCTGCGAAAGCGCATACCCGATCTGACCATCCGCACTACGTTCATTGCCGGCTTTCCCGGGGAGACGGATGCGGAGTTTGACGAGCTGCGATCATTCATACAAGACTTCCGCTTCGACGCCTTGGGGGTATTCCCCTATTCCGACGAGCCGGGCACGCCGTCCTACCGCATGAAGGGGCAAGTCCCGCCCGAGGTCATCGAGGCCCGAGTAGAGGAGCTGATGCTGACCCAGCAGGAGATCGCCTTTGCGCAGGCCGCGGCTCGGGTCGGCGGCCGGTTCCGCGTACTGATCGATGAGGTCGCCGGCGACGACGACGGCTCGGCACCCCGCAGCGTCAAGGTCGCCCGCCACGCCGGCCAGGCCCCGGAGGTCGACGGCACGGTCCAGGTCCACGGCGGCAATGCAGGCCCCGGGGCATTTCTCACCGTCCGCTGCACGGCGAGCCGGGATTATGACCTGGTGGCGGAGCCCTGCGAAGAATAATACCCGGGTGCCGGGCTCGGAGAAGTTTCACCCCCCCTCGAAGAAAAAAAGTGGTATTTGCCGGAATTTGGGGTGGGGGCTAGTTTTCAGTCATCAGTTTTCAGTTGTCAGTACTCGGCCATTGGTCATTTCTTTCTCCTGCCGGGCTGGTTGGCGGGTTGCGGAAATAAAAAAAGTGCAAACGCCCGCAAACGGCCGCAAATTCCGCCCGCCGAGGCTTATGCGGCGGCTCATCCTGCCAGACAACTTACAGTCTTGATCAACGTTCTCTCTCGCGGAGCGGGCAGTTATCAGCGGTCAGTGGCCAGCGAGCGGTGGTCAGTTAGCCGCGTTCCGCTTGGGGGCGTGCGTTGCCGTCAAGTGGCGGGCAACGGATGGTCAGGATGGGTTGGGATCGGCGCCCAAGGGGCTGATTATACAGCACTCAAAGAAGTCATCTGCTCGCGGGAAGTACGCCTCCTGGAGCGCCTTTGCCACCTTCTGCGCAGTCTCCGAGGTGACGCCACAACGCTCGCAGACACACTTGTTGAACCAGATTCCGTTTGCTTTGTAGCAAGTCGAGTAGGCCACAGCGAGAAGCAGTATCGAGGATGGAACACCATAGCAACCAGGCTGTAACAGGAAATCGCGAAGTCTCTCACGACCTTCGCTTGGATCTGGGCGGCTTACATATTGACTCACACAGAGTACGAGGGGTCCAGTGATGAGCCGCTCAGATGCTCTGGTGGCGATCTTCTCGCAGAAACGTCCCATATCTTCATGTGTGTTCACCCACTCGTGATACTCTTTGAAGTCGCCCATCTCAAATGCCTTGGTCAAAAACGTGTCTTCCTCGGGAGATGTGAGGCCGGTCGCTTCGACAAGAAAATGGCCTCCGCTGTGTCTAATGCGCAATTCCGCGCACTTGTCGCTAGCGCCTATCTTGGGATATGCTGTCACAGCGTTCTCGCCGAAGACCGTTACAAAACCACGCGCTAGCAGGATCTCCTCTACGGCTGAACGCATTTGATTGCCCTTGGTCAACCGGCCCTTGAGATCCTTCACGGGCTGCCCTTTGGTCGTGCGAAGAAGCCACTCCCACCCTTCCTTAACTCTGTCTATGGAGTGCGGCGGAAACAAAGGTGGGCCGAGCCAAGGCCGGAGGCCGTCGAGGAACTTACTCTGCCGTGGATTCAGCATGAAGACTGTCCAGCGATGATCGCCTGGCTCCGAGTTGCGGCGCGTAACTTACCCTTTGACCCTACTTCCTGTCAAGACCTTTTTGGTCGCCGACATCATTCTCCTCTTGTGCGGTTGTGCGATGCCCAGTCGGTGATGGCGGGCATCACGGAGGTCGAGGAGGGACGAGGGGGGTAGGGAGCGGTCTTGACCTCTTGCTGATAGGCGGGCCTGGGCCCGTTCCTCCGCCCCTGGCGGGCAACGCCGTGAACTGAGATATCGTAGGAGGTCATAAAAAGCAGCGTCCCT
>CAZFMS010000211.1:0-7689 GCA_964520125.1 uncultured Planctomycetaceae bacterium | reverse complement strand
GTCGCGATAGAGGTCGATCTCCATCTCGCCGTCCGGGTCGAGGTAGTCTTTCCAGGTCCCCTTCTTGACGTCGTACTCCAGGATTCCGCTGCCCCAGACGCTCAGGTGCATCAGGCCGTCGGCATAGCAGCAGCCGTAGTTCCAGATCTCCTCCATGGGGGCGTTCTTCTCGGTGAAGATCGACCACTCGCCGGTGATGGTGTTGTAGCGGCTGGCCCCGGCGGTGGTCGCCGCCCAGACGTTGTCGTTCTCCACGCAGACCCCATAGACCACGTCGTTGACCAGGCCGCTGTTGAGTTGGTGCCAATGGTCGAACCGCCCGCCGCTGAAGCGGGCCAATCCCCCGCCGAATAGCCCCAGCCACAAATCTCCCGTCTTGGGCTGGACGGCGATGGACGAAACGACGCGCCAGGGCAGCCCGTCTTTCTCACCCCAGGACCGGATCTTGCCGGTCTTCTTGTTCAGACGGGCCAAGCCCTCTTCCGTGCCGATCCACACGTAGTCACCGTCAACCTCGACGGAGAAGATGTGGTCGTTGGGCAAGCCGTCCTTGGTCGTGTATTGCTCCCACTGGGTGTACACGTAGGGCATGCCGAGCTGATCCGCCGGTCGGCCGGTTGTTCTGCTGCGGACCATCGGGGACTCGGGCTGCGGGGCCGCGGGCATCTTGGCGGGATCGCTGGCCCGGGCGTCGAGGGTCAGGCCCATCAGGAGCACAACCAGCGAGACCGCCAGACGGTGGACCGCGGGCCGGCCGGGCACGGCACAGTGAAGCCAGGTTGGCTCACCAACTCCGCGTGGGCTGAAGCCTGCGGCTCTTCTTTCCTGGTCAATCGGTTGGTTCATCTCTTGCTCGTCGTCGGACGCCGGGTCGAGCGGCGTCAGAGGGTCTTGAGGAATTCGATCAGATCGTTCAACTCATCCTTGGTCATGTCGTTGGTTACGCCGTGCTCATCATACGGATTGTACCGCGTCCAGATCTCCTCCAGCGTCTGGGCGATGCCGTTGTGCATGTAGGGCGCCGAGTCGTAGATGTTGCTCAGGTGCGGCACGTCGAACTCCGCGGTGCGATCGAGCCTCATCTTGGTGCCCACGTCGTGCAGGGCGCGGTCGGTGTAGAGCGGCGGGAAGTGGCAGGTGACGCAGCGTTTCTCCACCGGGATGGGCTGTCCGCCGTTGGTCATGGTCCGCTCGAAGGCCGCCTTGCCGCGGCGCTGGGCGGGAGTCAGGTCTCCGCCGACCGGGCGATAGCGGTTGGGCGGCCGGGGGATCGTGCAGATGTAGTTCTCCAGAGCGGAAAGCTCCTCGGGGGTGAACGGATCCACCCGGGTGAAGAAGACCGCCAACCGCGGGCCGCATTGGCGCTGCAGGGTGGGGTTGGTACCCTCCCACTTGAAGGGGGCGGTGTCGAGAATCCCGCGGAGGGTGCGGTTGTCCACCGGGCTGACGCCGATGCCGTCCGGCTCGATGTCGTAGGTCAGGCCATCGACGTGGCCGTCCGGATGACACGAATGGCAGGAGAACTGGCGGCGAAAGGTGATGTCGGCATCATGGAAGAGCCGCTCCCCGAAGCGAACCTTGGTGATCTCCTTCGGACCTCCCAGGTCGATCCGGGCCACCGCCTCGAGCCTGTTGACGTCGATCACGGTGAGCGAGTCGTCCAGGGCGTTGGCCACGAAGGCGGTCCGCCCGTCGTGGGAGAACAACACCCCCCGCGGGCTGTGCTCGGTGGGAATCTGTTTGATGATGAACTCGGTAGGCTTGCCCAGATGATTCGGGAAGACATGCTCCCGCTCATAGGGCGAGGCATCTTGCAGCATGCTGATCAGCTTGTCGACATCTACGACTGCCACGCGGTGCGATCCGCTGCTGGTGACCAAGGCGTACTTGCCGTCCGGGCTGATGGCCACGTCGGCCGGGTCGGGGAAGCACAGATGCGGCTCGTCAAGCAGCACCTGGTCCACCCGGCCGTCCCGCCAGATCACGGCCAGCCCGTTGGTGATGGTCCAGCCCTGCAACAGGCGAGTCATCGGCACCAGGTTCTTGGTGCGGTTCGACGTGGCCAGGGCGAATTCACCACTGGGATGCCAGGCGATACCCTGCAGCAGGTTCACCCCCTCCACCTCGACCCGATTCTCGACCACGCCCCGCTCGGTGTCGATGATGGTCACCTCGGACACTGACGGCGCCCGAAAGCCGACTAAGCGCGACAGGACGTGGGTCGCGGCGATGAGCTTTCCATCGGGACTCATGGCCAGCGACCAGGGACTCCGGCTGGCGGCTAGACGCCGCGTCTCGGTGAAGGTCTCCGTGTCCAACACCGATATGCAGTCCGCCGCAGTGTTGAGCACGTAAAGGTGCTCGCCCGATCGATCCGTCAACACCCCGTGCGGCTCATCGCCGACCGCAACGGTCCGCAGGACTCGGCGGATCCGCGGGTCGATGACCGCCAGGCTGTCACTGAGGCGATTGGTCACGTAGACTCGGGAGCCGTCGGGGCTGAAGGTCACGTCGGTGGGCTGGCCGCCGGTCTCGATCTCGGCGACCACCCGGCCCGCCGCGGGGTCCACGATGATGACCGTATCCGAAGCCTCGCAGGCCACGTAGAGTTCCGCGCCGTCGGGCGAGAGGGCCAGATTCAGCGGGGTCTTGTAGCGGGAACGCCGGGCTCGGTCGCCTGCTTCGGCCGGCGGCGTCGGGTGGGCGATCGCCTTTACGGCGGCTTCATAATCGAACGCCCGCCCGTGGGCGCTTTCGTGGCATCGCCGGCAGGTCTTCTCCGCAACGGGCTGCAAGCCTGCCCGGTGCGAGGCCGGCTGGCCGTTCACCGCGGCCTCGGGCTGATACTCACTGCCGGGGCCGTGGCAGCTTTCACACTGGACGCCTTCAGTGACGTCGAAGCGCTCCAGCAAGCCGCCCGCCGGCCGACCGGCCCCGGTCGTGTGGCACCGCAAACACCGGGGGCTCTCTTGCGGGTCTCCTTCGACACCCTCGCGGGCCGCCATCTGGTAGCCGGCCGGGGTGCCCAACACCGCGTAGGCCCGGGCGTGTTTGCCCATCCTCCACCTGCTGAACTGATAGCCCATCTCGGGCCCCTGGTGACAGGGAGCACAGGCCATCACTCCTACATACTTGTGCTGCTGCTCGTCTCCCGCCGCGCCGGGCGATTCTTGCGGGGGCGGTGGCTCCGGGGTAGTCCCGACTGCGGGCACGTCGGCGGGCATGCTGGTGGGGTCCGGCGCCCGACCGCAGACGCTGGCCAACTCCTTCTTGATGTCGACCGCGGGTGCCTGCAGGACGGCGACGTGCGAACCCTTGACGTTGTGGCAGGCCAGGCACTCCCGCTCGCCGGGTATCTTCAGGCCGAAGCGCTTGGCCTTGTCCAGATCCATCATGTCACCCATGACATCCGCCCCGATGTACTCGCTCCCGGGCCCATGACATGACTCACACTGGATGCCGTCTTCGACGAAGAAGGTGTCCTCCTTCTCCCAGTCTTCGGTGTCATAGCCGGCGACGTGACAGCCCAGGCAGGCGGCCGCCCGTTGCGGCTCTTCGGGGATGCCGCTGAGCTTGGCGATCTCCTTGGCCTCCGGGCTCCACAACGAGGCGTAGGCCTGGGCATGCTTCGAGGCCCGCCATTGGCTGAACAAGTGCTTGGAGTCCGGCCCGGCATGACACTGGACGCAGACACTCACCCCGACATAGATCGGGTGCTTCTCCTGCCCACCCGGTTCATACGCCGATGCCGAGGCCGCCGCGGCAGCAATCACCAGGGCCGCACCACAGACATGCCTGCAAGACAACAACCCGAAACTCCTACTTTTCTGCATTGGCCTGCTCGAGGGCTCGGCAGCTCGGCAAACACGCGCCATCACTTGGCAGCCTGCCGGACCTCGAGAATCTGATTGGCCTTGACATTCTCCAGCTTCGTGATCAGCCCGCCGGGCCAACGAATCTCCACCCGATCGACCTTGGTCGCCGAGCCCAGGCCGAAATGGGCCCGGGCATCGCTCTGCGAAAGATACCCGGTCACCCCGGCCACTTCCTGAACCATCCGCATCCGGCCCACCACAACGGTCACTCGGGCCCCGATGGCCTCGACCTTGGCCCCGGCCAACAGGGGGACGATCTTCAACCAGTTGTTCTTGTTGCCTCCGTTGTTGCGGAGCAGCTTAGCCGGCCCGTTCAGGTTCATGACCAGGATATCGATGTCCCCGTCGTTGTCATAGTCGGCGAAGGCGGCTCCCCGGCCGACGTGCTTCTCCCGAAAATACGGCCCGGACTGATCGGCCACGTCTATGAACCGGCCGCTGCCGTCGTTGCGCAGCAGCACGTCTTCCTCGGAGTACTCGTGGTGGGCGTTGCCGTTGGCCACGAAGACATCGAGATGCCCGTCGTTATCATAATCGATCAGCCCGCCGCCCCATCCGGTGTATTGTCCGCAGACCACGGCCAGGTTGCTCGGCGCCGTCACGTCCACGAACATCTTGCCCTTGTTGACCAGCAGGCAGCCGTAGCCCATGTCCGGGACGTACACATCCAGCAGGCCGTTGCCATCCACGTCGCCGATCACCGGTCCCATCGAGGAGGCCCCCTGGCCCCCTTCACCGAAGGCCAGGCCCATCAGCAGGGCCTGGTCCTCGAAGGAGCCCCGGCCGCTGTTAACGAAGTAGCAATTGGGCGTGGCGTCGTTGGCCACGTAGATGTCGGGCCGCCCGTCATCGTTCAGATCGGTGGCCACCGCGCTCATCGCCCGGCCGTCGGGAAAATGCAGCCCGGTCTCGCTGGTGACGTTGGTGAACGTGCCGTCGCCGTTGTTGCGGTACAGCCGGTCCGGCTGGGCCTGGTAACTCAACGGACCGGGATACCCGGCGGCGGGGTAGAAATCGCGGAACTTACCCGCATCGTATTCCAGGTAATTGGCCACGTAGACGTCCAGGTCGCCGTCGCCGTCATAGTCCAGCCAGGGGGCCGAGACGCTCCAATTGCGGTCGTCGAGTCCGGCCTGGGAGGCGACGTTGGTGAAGGTCCCGTCGCCGTTGTTGCGGTACAACACGTTGGGCCCGTAGTTCAGGACGTACAGATCGAGGTCGCCGTCGTTGTCGTAGTCGGCCGACGAGACTCCCATGCCGTAGTGCTGGTCGCCCACGCCCGCCTGAGCAGTTACCTCGGTGAAGGTGCCGTCGCCGTTGTTGCGGTAAAGGGCGTTGGCCAGCTTGCCGCGCAGGGCCCGACCGAGATTGTCGTTGACCTCCGGCAGCCAGCACCCGTTGAGCAGGTAGATGTCCAGGTCGGCGTCGCCGTCGTAGTCGAAGAATGCGCAACCCGGCCCGGTCCCCTCGACGATGTTGCTGAGGCTGCGGTCTCCGTAACTGTGCTTGAAACGGATGCCGGCCTGCTCGGTGACGTCCTCGAAGACCGGCAGCCCCGGCCCGGCCAACGCCGCCGTCCCCACGGCCAACGGGATCAGGCCCAAACATGCCGCGCGGGTCCAGGTCATTTCCAGGTCTCCTTGCCCGGCGTCGCCCCCTTGCCCGGCGTTGCCCCCTTGCCCGGAGTCGCCTGACCACCACCGGAGTATTCATCCGGGCCGGGGATGCCGTCCCAATGGGCCCCCAGGTCGATCCATTCGATGAAGGTCAACCTCTCGTCGTCAGTCAACGGTTCGGCTTCCGCGGGCGGACAGCGCGGCAAGGTCTCCCCCGGGTTGTAGCTCTCATCCCAAGGGCGGGAGCTGTTTCGGCCCAGGATGCGCCAGATCAGCGGACTGGTCCGGGCCTGACCCGGGTGTACGTATCTGCCGGCCACCGGCCTATCCGCCCGGGGCGCGACTCCCGCCTGAACTGGCTCCTCAACCCGCAGGCTCTCGTAGGCCCGGTTAGAGCGCCCCTGCGGATCGCCCCGTAGATCCGGCACCCGCTCACCCCCCGCATGGCACGATGCGCACTTCCGGGCAATGATCGGCATGAGGTCACGCCGAAAGTCGACCGTGCGTCGCTCTTCCGCAGGCCCCGTCAGCATCCGGCCCTCCTTCTGCAGGGCCTCGACGAATCGGTTCTCCGGGGTCAGCTCCGGGTCCTCATGACAGCCGATACAGCCGCGGGCCTCGCGATGTTTGACCCAAATCCACCCGCAGGTCCGCAGGGCCATGCCCTCTTCGTCCAGCGTTTGGAGTTGGACGGGCACATCGGCCGGCAGCTCGAGGTGGAACGACCCGTCTTTTTCCACGGGAACCCGGCCCAGCAACCGTTTCTGAACCACGGTGGCGCTGCCGTCGGACTTCACGCCCGAACTGCCGACCGGTGTCCGGCCCCCGGCAGGCGGATTGCCTTCCCGCGCCCCGACCGCCTCGGGCACGCCTTCGATCACCCGCAGGCCCCGAATCATCCCCGGACGCATCTGCGCAATGATCGGCGGGTCCGTCACATAGGCATTCAGACAATACAGCTTGCCCGTGGAGTACTCCTCGTTGACCACGCTGGAGCGCCCGTCCGGCTGCCGGCGGGGTGCCAGGACCTTGGCATGCAGGTCGTGAAACTGCGGATCGTCGAAGATCAATTGCTTCTGACCGGTCCGCGGGTTCATCCGGTAGACGGCGTGGGAACCGCTCCCGTCGGCCGGTCGGCCGGAGACCAACACCGAGCCGTCTTTCAGCGGCGAGGGCGAGTGGTAGAGCGTCGCCGGATCCCCAGTCACCGGGCGATACGAGTAGAAAGGACGCCGCACCGTTACCGAACCCAGTTGGCCGGCGCCGTCCCAACCAACGGCGTCGGCTTCGACGAAGACCACCAGGCCGTCGGTCGTGAGGCAGGGCAGATGCTTGATTCGCCGCCCCTGATTCCCACAATACAGGGCGTAGTCCGTGCCGTCGGTGTTGACGCCGAACAGGGCCACCCGCCCGAGCCTGCCGCGGCGCAGGTCCATCCGCTGCCAACTCGCCAACAGCACCCGGCCGTCGTCCATGAGGTACGGGTCCAGGTCGTCACTGAGGTTCACAGTCAGCCGGCGCACGCCGCTGCCGTCCAGCCGGCAACTGTAGAGGCTTCTCGCCGCCCCGGAGCCATATTCGTTCATATCCCCGGCCGCGTCGCTGACGAACATGACCTGGTACCAGGGCTTGGGGGAGACAATGGTGTAAAACGTGGCCTGGTAGACCGGGCTGCGGCAGTTTCCCAGCCCCCTGGTTATCTGCCGGGCATCGGAGCCGTCGGCCCCGATCTCCCAGATGTTCCAAGGGTCCTGCGGCTTGCCCTTGGCGGCGAAGAGGATCCGCCGGCCGTCGAACGAGACGTCGAACTCCGCGGCGCTGCTGAAACCCTCGGTGAGCACCCGCCGCCGGCCGTCGGGATCGATGAGCAGGAGTCGCCCCTGGTCCCCATAGTCGGCCCGCAACATCCCCGCCGCGCGACCGGGTTGCCTCTCCAGGTCCAGCCCGGTGGGGACTTGTACGATGACGAAGGGCGATTCGATCTGACCGATGGGGTCGTCGGATGCCCGAGCCGCAGATGCCCTGCCGGAGGAGTAGGCCAACACAACGACCAAGGCGATCCGCAGTATCGTCGGTACCGTGCTCATCTTCCGCCGCCTGGACCAGTTGCCCGGGGACGTGCCCGCCTGATCTCAGATCAACCGACAATACGTCCGTATGCTGGGTAAGGCCTCACGAAGTCCCAGGTTACCATCTTG
>CAZFMS010000210.1:0-7693 GCA_964520125.1 uncultured Planctomycetaceae bacterium | reverse complement strand
CGGGGGGGCCTCGGGCCGGGGGGCGGGGGGCCGGACATGAGGGGGGGGCCCCGCGGGGCCGGGGGATGGAGAGGGGGAGGGGGGGGGGGGGGGGGGGGGGGGCGGGGGCGGGCGTTTAGATGCCGAAAAAGAACCTGCCCGCCCCGAAGTATCGAGGCGGGCAGGTGTTGGTATTCAGTCAGACTCTGCTCTCGGCAACCAGCCTAGAAGGGGCACGGGTTGTTCGTGCAGTCTTCGCCGGCGGTCCAAATACCGCCAGGCAAGTTGTTGAGGCAGTCTTGCTCGGTAGTGTCCACGCAACTCGGGGCCGGGTCATAGCAGCACTTGCCGATGGGCGGACACGGTGTCGCGCAGGTCAGCCCGCCGTCCCACGCACCGCTCCAGAACCCGACACAGGCGGCCTCGCTGGTGTTGACACAGCTCGGATTCGGGTCATAGCAGCACTGGCCGGACGGACAAGGAGCATCGGCAGTGCAGTCCAGACCCTCGTTCCAGATTCCGCCCGCTCCGGTGCAGACGGCCTCCGAAGTGGCATCCAGACAGATCGGATCTCCGGTGCCGACATCCCACAAGCAGCAGGTGCCCAGGGGCGGACAGGCATCAGCACAGGTCAGGCCCTCAGTCCACTCGCCGACGAGGACGACGCACTCGACCTCGAAGCTGTCGGCACAGACCAGGTTGCCTCCCTGCATGTAGCAGCACCGGCCGACCGGCGGGCAGTCGGCTTGGGGGGTAGTGGGGCAGTCCTGACCGGCGGTCCAGATGCCGTTGACGTTGGTGGTGCATCCATCCTGGGTCGATTTCACGCACTGGACTCCATCGGCATCGATGTAGCAGCAGCGGCCGAGTTCCGGTCCACAAAGTTCACCGGCGCCCAGGACGGTGATGAGGAGTTCACCAGAACCCCACGATCCGCCGCAGCCGCCGACGCGGACCAGATACCACTTGAACCGTTCGGCGGTGGTCAGCACGCGCCCCGGCGCGCCATAGCCAGGCGTGCTGCAGAAGTCGTCGTCACAACCCTGTTCCAACGGCGTCAAGCCATCGGGGACAGTCGGACAGGCCAACCATGGTTCTACGTCGAACGGACCGTGTACCGAGAGCATGGGATCGTAGTCGGCGTCCGCGGTGGCGCACAGGCTGAAGCAGACCGGCGCGGTTCCCCCGCTATGCAGGTAGGCGAAGAAGATGTCCCTATCGGGTCCACAGTTCACTTCGCCGGGGAGCCAATCGGGATCGCCGCAATCACCCGTGTAGGGGTCATACTCCGTATTAGCCAGGGCCGTGGTATAGGGCGTCGGAGTGTCGGCCAAGACCTCGATGGCAAACTCACAGGTATCATTAGGCGGCGGATCGCCGCACGGATCACCGGCCACGACGGTGATGATATAGTCACCGATCGGGTCATCGGACGGGTCGGCGACCAGCGGATAGTAATATGTGCCGGCGATCATCTGGGCGAAGGGCATCGAGAAATTGGGCCCGCAGGCACACTCATCGAAGCTCCAAGGTTCGGCCTGGGTGGACCCGGCACAATTCTCGAGCAGGTAGATCCAGGGGTGTTCAATCGGCTCGGGATTATCGCAGGCGTGGATAGTGACGTCCATGCAGACGTCGAGTTCAAAGGCAATCCACACCACGAGTCCGTAGGGATCCGCTCCCACTTCGGTAGCACAGGAGTTGTTTCCGGTGAAGACCAATTCCTGGCCCAATTGCAGCAACGGTGCGGGTCCGGTTTGCTCGCAGTCGTCGTTCGGCGGGAGACTGTAGGCACACGAGCACAGGGCGTCACAGGTAGTGCCGGGCACGTCGGGCGCGCCGCTCAAAGCATTACAATCCCACTCGTACTCATCGCTACAGGTCTCCTGGGCCTCGAAACAGCACCGTCCCCGGCAGACACTGCAATCCTCGCCCTCGGTCCAGGTTACCACCTCGTTGGGGTGAGCGGTGTTGCAGTCGGCCTGGGTCAGGACCTCGCAGCCCTCGATCACCAAACCGGCCGGACCGTAACAGCAGGCCCCGATCGGGTCGTCGCAAGGCGGGGGAGTGCTGGTGCAGGGCTCGACATGCCAGGTGCCGCCGAGAGTCACCTCACAGAAGGTCAGCGGATCCGGCTGGGCATTCGTCGGAACAACGGTGCAGCCAGTCGGAAGGCAGCAGGAACTGGTCTGCTCGGTGGCGGGCATCTGTCCGGTGACGCAGAAGGCCACGCCGTATTGTTCCCAACCCGCCAGCGAATCGCCGGGCACCCATTCGCCGGGTACGTTGCCGTAGTCGACATACACCTGGGAGCCGGTCAACGGGGCGGTCATCCAGCGGGTGGGCCCGCCGTGCGGGATGTACTGCACCGGACGCATGCCGAACCAGTAGGTTCCCGCGGGGAGGAAGATGCCGGGCTCCAGGAGGACCTCGTAGTTGTAGATCAGGTCTCCGGAGAACTCCCGACCGGTTGGCGCTCGGAGGGCGGGCAGATCGAGGAACTCGTACAGGGTGGCCCCGGGGACGCCGGCCAGATCCTCGACGATGATGACGTCCGCCGTGCCGGTCCAGTTGAAGAAATCGGGATCGCTGGTCCACCAGTGCAGGTCCTCGACGACGGCGTCCTCGCCGAGGGTTACGTCGTCGATGACATAGTAGACCCGGCTGTCGTCGGTCCGGCGCTCTGCGGAGAGAGCGTGGATCTCATCCGGCTCGCCGTTGTGGTGGATGTTGGGCTCGCACTTCACCGGGGGCGGCTGCTTGACGATGTGCCGGACACTGTGGATGCGACCGACGGCGATGTTATCGAAGGTGCCGTTGCAGAAGTGCAGGGACCACTCGAGCAGGAAGCCGCAGTTGGGGGCTTCGTTGTCGGTGATGGTGATGATCCAATCTCCGAGCTTGTCCAGGCCGTTGAAGGCAGCCAGGGGCTCCGCCGGAACAACGTCGCCGACTACCGGCGAGGCACAGGCGGCGGCGGCGGCGTTGTCGTCGAAGAGGACATCCATGTTCTCACTGCCGCTGCATTGGCCGTCCCACAGGGTGACCACGGTGCCCAGGTGCTCGATGGTGATGGTGAGATCACCGAGTTCGTCGTGGGCGAGATGCAGGTCGACGTTCAGGTCGGCAATGTTCCCGGCCTCATTCACGGTATAGGTATCGCTGACCGAACCCACATCGGGGATCACCGGATTGGGATCGGGGTCGATGAAATGAGGCTTATAGGTCTCACTGCAGCGCCAGACGTGGAGTTCGATAGGCGCGACCGGCCCGCCACGGGGACAGGGTGTCTTGGTCAGCAGGGCATCGACGAAGGCGAACACGTCGGCCATATCCCAGTCGCCGTCCTTGTCCATGTCGGCGAGTTGACAATCGGCGGGTGGGGGAGCCAGCCCCAGGAGGCAATTGATGAACAACCTGATGTCATCGCCGTCAATGTCGTTGTCGCCGTCCATGTCACCCTTGCAGGCCTGGCCACCCGACGGCGGCCACTCGTAGATCGCCCCCCAAGGAGGCAAGTCGGTGATGCCGTTGGCGGTCAGGTGGTGCGGCTCCTTGGTTATGATGGTGCCGAAGTCGGGCATGTTGCCGAGTTCGATCTCCGGCCACATGTCGAAGAAGCTGTTTCCCTGCTGGAAGAATCCGCCGGGGGCCACTACGTCGGTGATCTGGCCGGTGGAAGGCATGCGCGGGCTCTCGATCACGGTGATGGGACCGAGGATCGGGTCAGAGCCTACCAGGCTCATCGACACCATTTCGGTCTGGATGGGGGTGCCGGTCGCATAGGGCGGGGGATCCCGCAAGACGGTGGCGTAATCGAAGACGTCGGTGGAGGTCAGGGCGACCATGGTCGGCCCGGGAGTGATCCCGTCAATCTCCAGCACCACCTCGAGGTTGGAGGGGAAGCGATCCCTACCGTAGCACTGCAGCTCGAAGTTGTATTTGTTGCCGCAGGTGACGCAGTCGAAGACCGACGGCCTGACGGTCAGCCAGTAGATTCCCGGGCCGATCGTCCTGGTGATAGTGAGTGGATCGCAGGACGGGGAATCAACGCTGGCCACAAGCTGGTAGGTCCCGGCGGTGCAAGAGCCATCACCGCCGTCGCGGATCTGGGCTTGAACCGGGAACTCCGCCTCGACGGTCCATTCGATGGTGACTTCCTGGTCCAGGACCAGCTCGTACCAGTCGTTGTCGCGATGGGGGACGGGGTGCTGGCCGCCGGTGCAGATCCCCAGACCCTGATCACAGGTCTGTCCTTCGGGACACTCAGCGTCATCCGTGCAATCGATCTCCTCGGTGACGATGTAGGTGCCGGACTCGCCGCAGATTCTGGCCCCGCAGCCGATGGTCTGGAAGACCGGTGGGTTGGCCTCGCATCCGGCATTGTAGGCATCCTCGTATTCATCGGTGCACTGGGGCTCGCCTTCGGGAGTCTTGCTCGGATCGCAGGGGACCAGACAAGGGGTGCCGCACTGAAAACCCGGACAGGTCTCGCCGAGGAACCACTCGCCGCACTGGGCGCAATCGTTGAAGATCTCGGTGCCCGCGCAGGAACCTTCGATGCAGCAGGCGCCCGTCGGCCAGTCACCGGTGGCGTCACCGAAGATGGTCATGACCAGGTGGCCGTCCGGGAAGCCGATGGCGGCATTGGTCGTGTAGTTGACTATGCCGCAGTCTGCGGCGCGGAGGTAGCTTGGGCCGGTCTCGCCGAGGCTGTTGCTGCCCGGGTAGAACTGGCCATTATCACTACCTCTGTCGTCGGCCCAGATCTCGACGACGACCACCGTATTGGCCAGGACCGCGATCGGCGGGGCGAAGACGGCCTCGAAGAACTCCAACTCGGTTTCGTCGGGGATGAAGACGTCGACGGTACCCAGGAGATTCAGATCCACGGTGGGATGCTGGGGAGCGCCCCCATCGGTGTCTTCGAAGACGTTGATCTGGACGGTGAAACCGGGACCGACTCCGGGGGAGTTGTCGGTACTGGTGCCGACCCCGAACTCGACGCAATTGATGGTGAAGTCCATGCCCGAGACGTGGGTGGTGGCCAGGTCAAACGAGCGGCAAAACGCATTATCGGTGGTGGACCGAGGGGTGCCCGAACCACAGGCGGGCAGGTTTCCGGAGGCCAGCGTTACGGGGTCGACACTCTGCGTCAGGGAGGCGTTCCCGGTGCAGCCGCCGCCACGGCCGTTGGTATTCTTGACCGTCTTGCCGGTGGCCGATCCCGAGGCCTCGAGGGAGTGGATGTTGTCGCCGAGGATGACCGAGCCTCGCGGGGTGCTCCCGTGGGTCTTGGGGAGGACCTTGCTCGGTGCCGTCTCGGAAGAGGCGACGGCAGTCAGGCCCCCTTGCGGATCATCACCCTGCTCAGCGGCCGTGTTCCCTACGGCCCAACACAAACACAAACACGTGACCACACTTAGTGCCGTCACCAACATTCTTCTTTGCGTCATCGTAATACTCCTTACACCACCCGATGAATGTTTTCTGCCGCAGGAGGCGGCCCCGCATCCAGACATGCCACAAGAGCAAGAATAGGTTGATGGTCTACCAGACAACTTCCCCTCCGCACCGCGGCCAAGCCGCGGCAGAGTCCACTGCCGGCTCGTTGGCAAAGCGTTCGCCGAGAAGAGACTCTACGCGGCGGTCTACGACCAAGCCAACGAGGCTTCCCCATTCGTCCGGGATAGTGTTGTAGTTACGGTCCTGAGCGGCTGCTCGTCCGGCCAAACGCGTACCAGAACGAACAGCAACGGCCTCGATAGGTAGCTCGTTCTCTGCCGGGCACCGATACGTGGGCCCTCCGAGCGTTTGCCCCGGGCACACCCGCAGAACGCAAACCTGAACTTCGTCCGCCTAGCCGACCGACCCTCGGCGGCTGGATAGACGGTATCCCGAACGAGAAGCTCAGCATACAGCCATATCGCTCCTAAGTCAACAGTTTTGGCCGGCACTTTGCATCGAGCGGCAGACGGGAATCGGCTGCACCACCCTTCCGGCAGCCCGGCCCATAGAAAAAGAGCCCTGCCCAAGACGTGGCACCGGGCCCGGCCCACGGCCCCACGTCGTCACAAGTGGCTTTCAGGGCAGGGCATACGGGAATCCACGCCTTCCTCTTCAACACGTGGTTCGAGCACACCTGGGCCGGTCGGCACTGGAGATGTTGGACTGCCCGGGCTTCTGGAACGGCAGCTTTGGAGCAAGGCCCGCGGTCCTGGCGATGGACAGACGTTGCCAGCAAGGGCCCTCGCAGCAATGGATCTGGAGGTGTTACCGGCCCCGACGAAGCCGGCGGCCCGACCATGGTGGATCAGGAGCCGGTTCATTTCCCGGGGCACCCTGATATAGGCTCTGCGAACAGCGATTTTGTGGAACCCGCGGACCATGTACCGCCTCCCCATGGACGCCGGGCCGCCGCACGGGACCGTGCACCGCATTGCCCCCAAGGAGCTGACCGTGCCGGCGTTGGGGACCGCTTTGGCAATCCGTGACGCCCTGGATCTGCGCCCAGTCAAGCGATGTAGCCGGTGAACCCGGCCAAGAGCACACTGCCGACCCTGTGTCGAGGCACTGCTATCTGGTGGTGTTGCGGTCCAGCCCGGCGTGACGGCCTGGCCTTGGGAGAGAAGTAACGCGCCCGGAGGGAGTCGAACCCCCAACCCTCGGATCCGAAGTCCGATGCTCTGTCCAATTGAGCTACGGGCGCTTGCCAGACCATAGAAAGTAACGCGGGGCACAGGCGTCGACAAGGCTGCTATTGGTCCGTGGGAGGATGCAATTCAGCTTTGGGGGCGGCTGGTTTGAATTGGCCGGCCCGGGTTCCTTCAGAAACGAAGACGCGGTCCGTCGCCGGCTGCGGCCACCTGTCGTACCCGGCACATGCTCCAGGGGCCGCCGGCTCGCGGCCGTGGTCTGAAAGTCGTTTGTCCCGTCTGGTGCCGTTGGACCGCACCAGCGGTCGATGCCCAACGGCCGAGGCGTGATCGTCGGCCTCGGGACGTTGGCCCCATGGCCCCCCGACCAGGCCTGGTGCAGGCAGCCCGAGTTGTGGGGCGGCCGCCTCGCCAATGTCCGGGCCGAAAGAGGTGATACGCCATAATCCATTATGGTTAAAGGTATTACAGCGATTCTGGCATTCGGTGGATCGATGATTCCGGGCCGGCTGGGCGGGGGCAAAGGCCGCGTTTGACGAACCTGCCGGCGTGCCGGCCGTATCAATCCGGAGGTTGATGCGTCCCATGGGTCCGTCGTCGAGCAGTGAATCTGACAATCCACTTCATCAGGCCCGGCGGATGGATTAGAATCCGGGCTGGAGGAAGTGGGGAAAATCTCGCACTCCTCGGTACTGGTCTCTCGTCTCTGGTGGAGTAGCTATATGTGTGGCATTGTCGCGTACACCGGCTTTCGTGACGCACTTCCGATCCTCATGGAAGGCATCAAGCGCCTGGAGTATCGCGGCTACGATTCCGCCGGGGTTGCCATTCTGGACGGCGGCGAGCTGGCGGTCAGAAAGGCCGCCGGCCGGATCGCGGTGCTGGAATCTCAACTCTCCGAGTCCGACCTGAAGGGCTGCTGCGGAATGGCCCATACTCGCTGGGCCACCCATGGGGTGCCTAGCGACGTCAACGCTCATCCCCATCTCGACTCCAGCGGTCGAATCGCGGTGATACACAACGGCATCATCGAGAACTATCAGACCCTGCGCACCTAT
>CAZFMS010000209.1:0-7702 GCA_964520125.1 uncultured Planctomycetaceae bacterium | reverse complement strand
GGCTTCCGCCCTCACTCACCTGCTGGATCGCAGCCTTGTCGGCTGCTCCTGACCCTGTTGTCTTCCCTTTGATGTGCCTCAAAATTAATCCAATTTATAAAACCAATAAGTCTATGATCTTTATGCTGTTGATTTGCATGTGCCCCAACAATAAACAAGGTATGTGTTGCAGCGTTAATTTTTAAGGTAAGAGCGGCTTTAATGCGGTCAATATTGTTGGTGTCTATTTCCCCCGGTGTTTGATCTTTGAAAACAAAATCAAAATTAGGATTAGCATCCCATGCTTGGAGCATAAATTTATAAATTTTGTCGTTGTCGTAATCGAAACTGATAAAAACTTTTTTTTTAACCATGATTCTTGCCCCCTTTCTATTTTATAACATTGCGCCAGCATATGAGTATAGACATTTTTTATTCCTAAAGGAAGCGAATAACATATAACGCGGTTCGCCTGTTTTTATAAACTAATTCTTTCCAATATCGCTAAATCGATCTCATTTCGAATGTCATTAGCAGCCTCTTAGGGTAAATAACTGCGATATAATCGTAGCTAAGGTAATCCAATATCATCCGTATATCTCTATTTTTGAGATTAACTTTCGGTAGCTAATCCTCCCGCGACCTTCCGATCAATTTCTGTATCTTTGTGTTCTAAGCTGACGATGTCGCCGATGACCTGGTCGCGGGGGGTCATGTCGGCTTCGGTCTTGGAGCCGCCGAAGAAGGGACTGGGCTTACCCTTGTCGGCCCGCTGCTCGAAGTCGCCGGTATGGGAGACGACGGATGAATTCGTCCCGGCATCCTTGAGCTGGAATTGGCACATCACGGTGATGTTGCGGGATTCCTTGTCCACCTCCGAGCTGCCGACGTGACCGCCTCCGCCCCAGCCTCCGGCAATGGCCCCGAGCGAGCTGATGGTGCGCCCCTTGCCTTTTTGCTTGTCGATCTTGATGTTCACCTTGCTGGTGAGAATCGCGGTGGCCCCTTCGATCTGGGCCGAGGCCATGTCGTCGCCGCTGTCGGTGATGTCCGCGGCGGCCAGGTCCTTCTCCGCCAGGGCCAGCTTGATGTGCTGGCGATCCACCAGCTTCAGCGGGATGCCGTGCTTCTCGGCCGCCTGCTGGAGGTGATGGTGGATCAGGTCGGCGGTCATCTCCGACCACTTCTTCTGGTCGTACTCGCCGGTGTCGCCTTCCATCCGGGTATCGTAGATCGCGATACTCATGTAGTCTGCGCTAAGGGGTTGTCTGGGCTGGATAGTGTAGGTGAAGTCCACCATGGCGGTGGGCTTCTTGCTGCAACCGGTGATCACCATCAACAAGGCCAGGGTCGTGAGAACACCAATACGCTTCATGCTGAAAACTCCTTCCTGGGAAGATCCGTTACCAGAGGACGATTCTGCTGGAAACATTCCTAGAGGCATGACCTGCCGCCCGTTGACCGACAATTCCGTCTGGGGCATCAGTACGCGCGACGCCAATCCGGCCGGCGGCGTCAGCCGTTGGCAAGCAGGTGTCTTACGACCGACCTCGATTGCTGTCAAGGCGCCCCAACCTGCCCCCAGGGGGGCTTTGCGGCCCGGCGTCTCAGACCTTCACTCGTTGCCAACGCCCCGACCGGAAGTACAGCGCCGTCAAGATAGCCCGGACGGTCAGGTCGGCGTACATGCCGGTCCAGATGCCCAGCAGACCCCGGGCCAGGTATATCCCGCAGAAAGCGCTGACCGGGATGCGGATCAGCCCCAGGCCGATAGCGCTGATGACCATCGGGACCCGCGTCTCGCCCGCCCCCCGAAGGGCCCCGACATATACTCCGATCGGGGCCATCGCCAACTGGAAGGGCGCCAGCCACATCAGCACCGGCACGCCGCATCTCCAGACCAGAGGATCGTTTGACAGCAGCCGGAACAGCACCCCGGCGCCCAGGTAGTAGAGCAGGCCGCTGCCCACCAGGAGCAGGGCGGCCTGGAGCACCGCTTCGTGGGCGCAGCGCTTGGCCCGGACGGGGTTGCCGGCCCCCAGGTTCTGGCCGACCAGGGTGGAGGCGGCCAGGGCCCAGGCCGTGGTGGGCAGATAGCTGAGCGACTCCAGGCGGACGCCGACGATGTGGGCGGCATACAGGACCTCGCGCGGCACTTCCGTGGGTATGCGGTTGACGATGGTCATGTAGATGAAGTGGCCGGTGAAGATCAGGGCCCCGTCGGCCGCGGCAGGGAGGCCGATGCGCAGGATGCGATAGATAAGGTCGCTGTTGGGCCGCATCTCCCCCAGGTGCAGCCGGAGACCCCGTCGGCCGCGGATCAGCATGCCCAAGACCCAGATGGCCCCCAGCCAGCGGGCGATGGCCGTGCCCCAGGCGATGCCGTTCACCCCGATGCCCGGGATCGGTCCCAGGCCGAAGGTCAGCAGCCAGCTTATCCCCAGGTTCAAGATGTTGACCGCCCCGAGGATGATCAGCGGGGTTCGGGTATCGCCGGCGCCCCGGAGGCAGGCGGCCAGGGCGAAGGAGACCGCCGCTCCGGCAAAGCCCAGGCCGTCTATCCGCATGTAGGTGACCGCGATGGTGGCGGCCTCGCCGTGCATGTTCTGCAGCCGGACGAATGAGGGGGCCACGACGTAGACGAACGCCGTGGCCGCCAGCCCCACGATGACGGCCAGCGCGCAGGATTGATTGGTGGTCTGTCCGGCCTCCCGGGGGTTCCGGGCCCCGACCGCCCGGGCAACGATAGCCGTGGCCCCGATGGAGACCAGCCCGAAGAGCATGGTCATCAGCCAGCCGACGTAGCCGGCCAGGCCGATGGCCCCGGTGGCCAGCGCGGAGATGCGGCCGGCCAGAATGGCGTCGTTCCAGGTGACGCAGGCGTTGAGGAGCTGTTCCCCCAGGACGGGCAAGGCCAGCCAGAAGACCGCGGCCCGGACGGGCCCTTCCAGGATCCCGGCGCCCCGTCCCACGTCCCCCGAGCCTCCCGAGCCCCCCGGGCCTCCCGAGCCCGCCGGGTTCGCGCCGTCCCCTCCCCGACGAGCCCCGGCAACTGTCACCGTCCCCGCCCCGCCGGCCCCGGCCGATTGCTGCCCTGCCGCACCGCTCACCCCCTGGCCCCCGCCAGCGCCTTGGGGTCCATCTACAGAGGCCGGGTTTGGGGAATTCTCCGCGGAAGTCACGCTGCTCCTCTGCCGGCTCGAGATCGAGGGATGCCGGAGCAGGAGCCATTCTACGGCGTTTCACGAGTGCCTGCACCCAAATGGGGATGTCCTCACGCTCTGCCCGTCACTTTTTCCCGGCCGCCTGACCAGTAGGACCCTCCGACGGCGGTGCCCCCGCAAAAGCCGTGGCCTCCCCTCTGCGGCTCCGTGCTGCCGAGATGATTGTCACCACCAGAGTGCCGATCCCGACGATCGCCCCGACGAGGTAGAGGAGGTCACGTCTTTCTTCTCGTAGGGTATTTCCCAACGTTTTGGTTTCATTGGACAGTCGATCCGTCAACTTCGTGAACTGCTCGTCCATCCTGTCTTGCAGTTTGGAGAGTTTCGACTCGATCTCCACATGTTGCTGATCGAGGCTGCTTTGTAAGATGGCCGTGTCTGATTCGATCTTGTCGTCCAGCCGACTCGTCGCATTGTCCAGTCTTACTTCCAGGCGCCGGACATCGCCGTCGATCTGTCTGCGCAGGTTGGCAGCTTCGGTATCGATTTTCGAGTCCAGCCGACTTTCCCCGTCGCCCAGCCGCGAGTCCAGCCGCTCGGTGCGTTCCCCCAAACGCTTCCACAGCAGCGGCAATTGCTGCTCAGCTTGCTTCTCGTGAGCGTTCGCTTGGGCGACGGCCTTCTGCAACGCCGCGTCCAGGGTGCCGGAACGAACTTCTAACCGAGATAAGCGATCGCGAATTACCTGCCCCTCACTCTTCTCTATCTCGAGAGCATGTCGCCTCTCCGCAGTGCGCACCTGCAGCTGGTCAAGCCTCACAAAAGCCTCGTCCATGGCGTTCGAGACTCCCGTGGCTACGTCTTCGGTAGCCTCTTGCACGGTGTCCTTGACCAGATCGCTGCAACCGGCGGACACACCGAGCATGCTGCCCAAACAGAAGATGGACATCACCTGCGGTGTAAAGCGGTTCCTGGAGCCCATGACTTTCCTCACTCTCTGGTCGTACGACCCGGTCGTTCACTGTTCAGCACGGCACGCCCCCACCCGGGCGGACAACATCATGCCCCGCAGGGATCGGCCTCGGTCAGGCCCTCAGGTACTTGCGCTTGAAGTGGAAGAACCTGACCAGGGCCGCGATTTCGGTTGGAGATTCCCTGCACGATGAGGCTCTGCGCAACGGGGAACTCGGGGGTGGTCAATCACTTTTTGTCAAAGTCTTGAGTTCCTTCAGCAGGGACCTCATGTCCTTGGCGATCTCGCTGATCCGCGCCTCGTCCGTCGCGGTCTCCTCTTTTCTCAGTTTGGTGACCAGCCCCTCGAGCATCTTGCACAGTTCGTCGATCTTGCCGGGGTCGCCGGGGATGGAGGCGCCCCCGCCGGCACCAACCCGCTCTTCGATCTCCTCGAGCATCGTGTTCAAGGACTCCACGGCGCCCGTCGCTTTGCCATCGGCCAGAGACTGGCAGAGGGCGGCCAGCCGTTTGTGAATGTCTTGTAGGTTAGCGATCAGGCCCGCGCGGGGCCCCCGAAGTACTGCATGGGAAGATGTCGCTTCACGGGCCTTCCTTAGCAGGGTGCTCACCTTATCGAGTGCTACTCTTCGCTGACGACGCAGGACGTCGTTGTCTCTCTTGAGATTCTCGGCGTGTTCCCAGCAGGCCTTCAAGAGCAGGTACACCAACGGAAGTACCGAGGCCCCGAACGCCCCATATGACATTGTATTCCCATCTAGTTGGGCCAAGAGTGAGAGCATGGCCGGTCCTCCTCGCGCACGTTGAAACCTTGATCACCCTCGCCCACGTCGTAGCATCATGCTGCTGACACTGGGGGCGTGGCACATCACCGACTGGCAGACGGCCCACACGGCGTGCGGCCAATCGGAACTCCGATCAGATCACTCGGGCTGCTTCTGCCGCTCGATGGCCGCCTCTACCGCCGCCAGGGCATCCTTCATCCGGTCGATGTCACCTTGGGCACGGCTCTTGCCGCCCTTGCCGGCGACCGCGCCGGCCCCGGCGGCGGCGATGGAGGCCCCGATCAGCGCCAGAATCTGATCTGTGGACATCCCGCTCAGAGCCTCCATCTCCTTTGAGGTCAGCTCGAGCCGCTCCGTGAGCACCCTGTCGAATTCCGCTCTGCTTACTTTGGCCGCCGCGGCCAGATCTTTGACTGTCTGTGCTGTCACCTCGCTGAACTTCACATCAGTTTTCTTGTTGAGGGCGGCGCGGGCTTTCCTGGTTTCCTCTGAGAAGCCCTCGTAAGCCTTCTTGAAAGCCGCGATCTCCGCGCGGTTTTTCTCGTTGGCGTCTGCGACCCCGCCGACCAGGGCATTGGTTGTATCGTTCGCCGTTCGCCCCGCCGTGTCCCCGATACTGACGAAATCAAAGACCGATCCGTCGATGCCGGTGAGCTTGGTGAGCAAGCCTGCTATGTTCAGGATGTTCTGCCCCATTGTTCCTTCCATCGTCTTGATTTCCTTGGCAATGCGGGCCAGTTCCTTCTCGAATTGCTTGGCAGATTCGGCAATTGCAGCTTCGGCTTCGGGATGCATCGCCGTGTGCTGCCTCTTCATGTCTTTCCCGTGCTGCTCCGCAATCTCCACGCCCTTATCCGCCACCTTCTTCACGTCCGCCATCATAGGAACCGTCAAGGCATCCCTCTGAGTCTGTGAGCATCCGGCCAGTATGGTCAGGGACGCGACCAGAGCCGTGGATATCCAAACATGCTTCCGGGTCATCAGTGTTTCTCCTGTTAGACAAGTCATACTTACCCTCGTGTCGTCGGACCGGCAGGCTTCGCCCGGCCGCTACGCGAAGTACATGAACGGTTGCAGCGGGCCGTAGCCGCGCTCGGGATCGTGGTAGCCGGGGTGGGTGGCCATCCGCATCAGGTGCTCGCGGAGGTCCTCGTTGTTTTCCAACGCGGTCTGGTTGGCTCTGCTGGAGCGGTGCTTGGATATGATCAAGGCCGCCAGACCGGCGACGAACGGGGTGGCCATCGAGGTCCCGCTCAGTTCGGCGTAGCCGCCGTCGCGGTAGGTGGACCAGATTCGCGAACCCGGGGCCATGAAGTCCAGCTCGCCCCCGCGAGAAGAGAAGCCCGACGGATTGCCGTCCTCATCATGCGACGCCACCGTGATGACGCTCCCATAGCGACCGGGATAGCCGATGCTGTTCTGATAAAGCGAACCCTCGTTGCCCGCGGCACAGATGAGGTGGACCCCCTTGGCCAGGGCGTTGTGGAGGGCGGAGAACAGCCGGTGGTTCGACCCCGGACCGCCCAGAGACATGGAAATGACATCGGCCCCCCGGGAGACGGCCCAGTCGATCCCC
This sequence comes from uncultured Planctomycetaceae bacterium, assembly GCA_964520125.1. GTDB lineage: Bacteria > Planctomycetota > Phycisphaerae > UBA1845 > UTPLA1 > JAFGQA01. The sequence goes on along the minus strand of CAZFMS010000209.1, from coordinate 1,226 downwards.
CTGGCGATCCATTCGTAGCTGCCGGTGCCGTCGTTGCCCAGGACCTTGCCGATCAGCAGTTCGGCCTGGGGGGCTACTCCGACGAATCCGACGCCATTGAGGCGGGCGGCCACGATGCCGGCGCAGTGGGTGCCGTGACCGTCCCGATCCTCGACCCCGTCACCGGAGAAGTCCTTCTTGGCCGCGATGGCCTGGGCCAGATCCGGGTGGTCCAGGTCGATCCCGGTGTCCAGGATGGCCACCTTCACCCCCCGGCCTCGAGTCTTGACCCAAATAGAAGGGATGCCCAGGATCCGCTCGGCCCAGTTGATGCGTTCCTGCTGGGTCTTGACCTTGGCGGCGGCCCTCAGCTCACCGAGGCCTCCCTTCCGGTCATGGACCTCAAAGCGGGGCAGGCCGACCTCCACCTTCACCCTCTTTTGGACTCTCGTCCGCGCCTTTGGCGATTTCTTTCTGCTGGCCGATTGACGGACCGGCTTCTTGCCGGGTCTCTTCCTGGCTACTTTCTTGGCCATGATGTCTCCTCGTTTTGCCCTGGATACTTGTTTCCTTGCGAAGAAGACGGGTCGATCTGCACTTTTTGCCTGGCCGAACCCAGCTTGCCACGATGTCGGCCTCGGGTTCCTCGGAGAAGGGCAACGCCCTCCGCACACGGCAGAGCGCGCTCGATACTCGGTCTGCTCGGACTGGCGCGCAACTCAAGCGTGCCATGGCCGGCCCGGCCGCAGAAGTCGCGGTCTCCAGCGTCGCCCGAACAGGGGGCACTCAGCCTTCGACTGGCCTGGGCCGTCCGACGGAGGGCCGGCGAGCCAAGATATCGCCGCCTGCGGTCCTGCCGCGGCGCTCCAAGAGGAGGCTTCCAGGCTCCTCACCGCGGTAGGGCTCGGCCTGGCGCCCCGCGCGACGGCCCTTGACGCCCGAACGGATGGCATCGTAGTACGTCGGGAATGACGCTTTCAAGGCCTCCCAGGAGGCCGAGTGCCATACAGGTGGCACAGAGATGTGAGTTTTCTTGGCGGATAAGCGGTCTGGGGAGGGTCACCGGCCTCCGGCAGATGCTACCGATCCTGCCGGCGTCCCTCGGGGCAGACCCTGAAACTGCCACGGTCAGGCCCACGGCCGGGCTCCCAGAGGTTCTCGAGATGGATCGGTGGTCGCCCCGATGGGGGCTTGCTAGAGCACTTTAAGCATGACATGGCGCATACCCACATGAGGTAAACCACCCT
>CAZFMS010000208.1:0-7738 GCA_964520125.1 uncultured Planctomycetaceae bacterium | reverse complement strand
CCCAGGATCATAACCAGTTGCTGTTATTCGACTTATAACCGGACAGTAGTGGGACCAGCCGCCAGTGGCGCCCGGCGTCGCGACCTCCGGCGAGCGGAATCAAGTGGTTAGGAGTTGAATATGAGTCTTGCTGACATCACCATCTGCACGTTTCTTCAACCCCTGGTGGAAATCTGGCAACTGGCCCTCAATTTCGCCTGGACGCCGTTTACCCTCTTCGGCCTGGCGGTCCCCAGCGTCGCCGATCTGTTCAGCCCCCTGCTCTCCTGCACCCTGGGCTAGTCCGCGCCCCCCGCTGAGCGGCGGATTCGAGTGAGGCGGCCTGATGAAGCCCGACCGCGCACCGACCGCGCGAGCGGGCCCTGGCGGACCAGCCGCCAGTGGCACCCGGCGCCGCAACCTGTGGTGAGAGGAATTACCCTATGACCACGCCGCTCAGTTCGAGCTGACCGTGATCTTGTGAGCCTTGGCCGTCTCCGCCATGGGCAGCTTGACGGTCAACAGCCCGTCCTTCAGGTTGGCCTCGACCTTGGCGGCCTCAACCTCGAACGGCAGAGCCAGCGTCCGAGCGATCTTCCCGACATAGCGCTCCCGATGTTGATACTCGACCTTCTCATCCTCCGCCACCCGGTGCTGACCCTGAATGGTCAGTTCGTTGCCGGCCACGTGGATGTCGAGATCCTCCTCCTTCAGCCCGGGAACTTCGGCCTGGACATAGATGCAGTCGCCATCCTGCCAGACGTTCAACGGGGGCAGGGCAACATCTCGCCGGGGAGCGAATGCCCGGCAGCCGTCGAAGACTTCGTCGAACAGCCGACTCATCTCGCCAGGCAGTCTTCCAAAGGCGGCCAGTGGATAGTGGTTCAGGATCATGGCTACAACCTCCCTTCTCGTAGAGTTAGCTGGTTCTCGTTTCAACGTCTCGTTCCGCATGGTTAAGGGCATCCGGCGTGCCGAGGGCTGTGGAGCAAGACCATGTCGCCGTAACCGGTTTGCTCACCACGCCTTACGGATCCCGCCAGGTGACGGCAGGACGACGCGTGACCGGCGAATCGGCCACTTTGGCAGGCCATCGGACTGCCATCGCCGGACCGTCCGTGTCGAAGTGGTATACGGCTGCCGGCGAGCGAGGGGCCCAGCGCCCGGCCCCTGTCCTCTGTCCCCTTCGACTACGCTGCGCACTTGGCGGCAGCCCGTTTGACTGGTAAGCTGACCGATGATTAGTCGGGCTAATCAGGCAAATCTGGCTGAGTTGAGAGGCGAGACATGGCGGCTAAGAAACGCTTGGATACCAAACAGACGGACGGCCTGCTGAAGGCGATGTTGATCTTTTCGCGAACGGTGGATCAAGTGTTGGAGACGCGGGCGGTCCAGGCCGCGGCCGAACCGTTGTCCAAGTCCAAGATCCAGATCCTGCGTCTGCTGGGCCAGCGCGGAGGTCAGACGGCAACGCAGATCGCCCGTTTCCTGGGGGTCAGCAAACCGGCCGTAACCCAGATCGTCGATGCCCTGGTGCAGCGAAACGGGCTGGTGGTCCGGACAAGATCCAAGCGTGACCGGCGGGGCGTCGAGGTGAAGCTGACCGCCAAAGGCCGGCGGGTCATACAGAAGGTCCGCAACGAGCAGCGTCACCTGGTGCGTAGCACGATGAGACAATCGTCCCGCGGCGGGGCGGGCCGCTGGATCGAGCTGCTCGAGGAGATCAGCGGCACCCTGGCCCGGGCCGATCAGGCCTTCGAGGATTGCTGTCTGCAATGCACCGCCCACAGCGACGGCAACTGCGTCCTGGTAGGCGGCGACGCCGACTGTCTGTTCCTTCAACACCAGGGTGTAGGGGCGAAGGTCCGCAAACGAGCATCTGCCGGCACCAGCCGCGCGAAGCGCTAGCCGGCACGCGGCGGTCTGTTGCCGAGTTACCTTACAGCGGAATGATCTAGAGTTCGCGGCCGCAGGCCTGGGCGATGGGCCGCAGGCCTTGCATCAGGGCATGGAACTGATCCGGATCCAGCGACTGGCCGCCGTCGCTCCAGGCCTGGTCCGGGGCCCGGTGGACCTCGATGAGCAGGCCGTCGGCCCCGCAGGCCACCGCGGCGTTGCTCATCGGCGCTACCAATGGGCCGCGGCCGGTCCCGTGGGAGGGATCGACGATGATCGGCAAGGTGGAGCGCAGCTTGATCTCGGGAACCACGGCGAGGGCCAGGGTGTTGCGGACGTATGTTTCGTGGGTGCGGATGCCGCGCTCGCAGAGGATGACGTTGCGGTTGCCGCCCTGCATGACGTACTCGGCGGCCTGGAGGAATTCATCGAGGGTGGCGCTCCAGCCGCGTTTGAGCAAGACCGGTTTGCTCTGCCTCCCGACGGCCAGGAGGAGGTGGCTGTTGTGCATGTTGCGCGAGCCGACCTGCAAGACGTCGGCGTACTTGGCGACCAGGTCGACCAGTTCGCCGTGCATCACCTCGGTGACGATGGCCAGGCCGGTCTCCTCGCGGGCCAGGGCCAACATCTCGAGCCCGCGCTCACCGAGTCCCTGGAAGGAGTAGGGCGAAGTCCGCGGCTTGAAGGCCCCGCCGCGCAGGGCGACGGCGCCGGCCTCCTTGGCGGCGGCGGCGATTTCCATCAGTTGGCTCTGGGTTTCTACGCTGCAGGGTCCGGCGATGACGGCCAGCTTCTTGCCGCCGACGGTGGCATGGGCTCCCAGGGGCACCTCGCAGGTCCGGTCGCCGGGCCGGCGATTGGCCGCCAGGATGGGTTCGGCGTTTTCCAGGACCCTCTCCACCATGGGCGCACTTTCCAGGCGGTGGCTGTCGAGACGATCACTCTTGCCCAGGACTTCGACCACCTTCTGCCCCGAGTTGTTGATCACGCAGGGTTCGGTGCCCATCTCCCCGAGGAGCCTGACGACGTGCTCGAGGTTTTCCTCGGAACAGCGCGGCTTCATGATGACAATCATGTTCCGCTCCCTCCTACGACGTTGACGAGCCGCCCGTGATCTGCTCTGGGTCTCGAGGCATCTTCATCTCAGCAGTCCGGCGACACAGCTCCTTCCCACGCGCGGCCGACCAATGTGCAGCGACCACTCTGGAGACGTGATGCCCTCGCTCCTCCGAAAGGCGATCGTCCACCCTGTCAATCCGGCCCGAACGGCCAGGGTCGGCGCGCCCTGTACCTTACAGCAGGACGGCCAGCCGGTTGGCCGACCTGTCCAGACTACTGTTTTTGCGATCCCGTCGCAAGGGCCCGGCGGTCTTCCTGCCTCCCGGGGCTCGGTCATTCCCGGGGCCCGAGGTTGGTGGGACCTTCTGATAATACGCCTCTCAACGCGGCGAGGCGACCGGAACCCCGGGCAATCGGCCTTTGGGGCGGCGGTGAGGAGGCGGAAAACGGCCTGCCGGCCGTTGGAACCCTTGTCGGCCGCGGGTGGAGGAGCCTTACGCGGCCCGGGAACGCCGATCCAGGCCGTGAGAACCAACGGCGAGACGCCGGTGCCACAGTCTTGCCACCGGCCACCGGGGGCCATACCGCAAGGTGCATCGCGGCCCGGCGGCCGCGGGGATGTGGTAGGATCGGCGGCGGCCTGGATCCGTCGGTCTGGAGGCCGATCTCCGGCGGATGTGCGGCCGTCGATTCTTAGAGTCACAAACACCCGTGGCTTGGTGTCCGGAGGGTATTGGGCGTCGCCCCGGTCGAGGGACGAGCCCGACGAGTTAGAACATGTGCATGCTGGCCGCCGTCAACACGTCCGTGGTCGTCATTTCGTTCGCCGTCTACACGGTGGCCATTATTGCGGTGGGCATCTACTCGGCGCGTTTCGCCCGGCGCAGCGACGAGGATTTTTTTCTGGCCGGGCGGTCGTTGGGTAGTTGGGTTGCCGCCCTATCGGCCTCGGCGTCCAGCGAGTCCGGCTGGGTGACGCTGGGGCTGGTTGGTTGGGCGTTCACCAACGGGGTGGCGGCCTACTGGATCATTCCCGGGTGTCTGTTGGGTTTCCTGTTCAACTGGTTCGTGCTCGCGGGGCGGCTGAACGATCGCTCCCGGCAGTTGGGCGCGGTGACCCTGCCGGACTTCTTCGCCTTCAGCTTCAGGGAGCGTCTGCCGCTGCTGCGTTCGTTGGCGGTGATGGTCATCCTGGTGGCCATGCTGCTCTACGTGGCGGCCCAGTTGGCGGCGGCGGGCAAGGCGTTTTCGGCCAGCTTCGGCGGCCGGGTGGATTACCGGGTCGGGGTGCTGATCGTGGCGGGGGTGGTCGTGCTGTACACGGTCCTGGGGGGATTTCGGGCGGTCTGCTGGACCGACTTTCTCCAGGCCCTGCTGATGGTCGGAACGCTGGTCGTCTTTCCTGCGTATCTGCTGCTGGCCGAGGGGGGCTACGGGTTTATCGCCAGCGAATTGGGCGGCATCGAGGGTGGGGCTCTGCTCAGGTTCACTCCCCAGAAGGCCGGGGTGGCTTTCTTCGGCTTCCTGCTGGGCAACGGGGCCTTGGGCATCAACTTCGGCTATGCGGGACAGCCGCACGTCCTGGTGCGGTTCATGGCCTTGAAGGACCGGCGTCTGGCCCGAATGGGCGGCGTTATCTCAGTTACGTGGGGGCTGTTGGTGTACTGGGGGGCGGTTACGGTCGGACTGATGGCCCGGGCCATGACCGAGGGAGGCGCCGAGTGGGGACAAACCCTGTTGGCCACAAAGGCCGGTGGAGAACTCGGGCTCATCCTCTCGGCGATGAACATGTTACCGGGCATCCTGGCCGGGCTGGTCCTGGCGGCGGTGCTGGCGGCGATTTGCTCCACGGCGGACAGCCAACTGGTGGTCGCCGCCAGTGCCGCGGCCAACGACCTGTACGCCCGTCTGTTCAGCAAGGCGGGGGGCAAGTCGCACATGGTGGTTAACCGGCTGTTTGTGCTGTTGATGGGGATGGTGGCCGTATTGCTGGTCATCGACCGGGAGGTCAAGGTCTATGAATACGTGCTGAACTACGGCTGGGCGATCCTGGGGGCGTCGTTCGGGCCGCAGATGATTCTGATCCTGTTGTGGAAGCGGGCCTCTTATGCCGGTTGTCTGGCCGGCATGGTGGTGGGGTTTGCCACGGCGATCGGCTGGCAGTTGACCTACTGTGCCGTGGCCCGGGAGGTGGAGATCTACAATCTGCCGTTGGCCTTTGTGGCGGCCCTGGTGGTCAACGTGATCGTTAGTCTGCTGGTTCCGTCGGGGGGGGCGGCTCGTCGTCCGAGAGCGGGTCTCCCGGTGATCACGCCGCCGGCCCAGCCAGAATAATTCACCGCGGAGCACGCGGAGATCGCGGAGAGGCAGGGAGAAGGGGATTGACGGTCGGCGGGGGAGGAGTCACTTCCATGGCTGAACTCGCTGCGATTCGCGGAAGGCCCCCCGTTTGGTAACGGCGCCTGGCGTTCTTCGCGGGGGGTGTGGTGGCGGGCGTCCGGGTCAGGGGCTGAAGTAGTTCTGGGTTCGGGGGTCGTTGCGCAGGGTGCTCACGGCGTCGTGCAGGCGGGACTGGACGGTGCCGACCGGGATGCTCAGGGCCTCGGCGATTTCTTCGAGGGACAGGTCGTCGACGAATCTCATGAGCAGCAGCTCGCGCTGGGACTCGGACAATGCGCCGAGGGCTGCGGGGAGTTCCGCCCTTGGTAGATTAGTGCCGGGCGGGGCGGGCCTTGCCACTTGGTCCAAGAGAGCATCATTCGACAAAGTCTGACCGCGCTTGCGAAGGATGGTCACGGCCAGGTTCTTGACCACCGGGTATAGGAGGGTGGTCAGCTTGGTGTGCAGTTGCGGGCGCGGGGTCTTCCTTAGCAGGTAGGCAAACGTGTCCTGCAAGACGTCCCGGGCGTCGTCCTGGCGGCCGGTGAATCGATAGGCCAGGCGGAGCACCCAGTCCCGGTGGCGCTGGTAGAGTTCCTCAAAGGCGGCGATGGTGCCGCGGCCGAGGGCGTCGAGGAGATCGGCATCGGGGGTCGGTCCGGGATCTGGATCGAACTTGACCATGAACGCATCCAAACAGGCCTGATCTTCGGGCGGTATCAAGCATACCCGACCGGACGAGTGTTGAGAGGTGCCGATCCGGAAGTCGCCCAGATTGAGGTCGGGTCAAGGGTCCGTGCGATCCGCCGCGGGGGATCGTTGTATGAGAATGTAGGCACCACCATGAAACCCGCCTCGCGTTGGGAGGACCAGGCCATGAGAGCCGTCCTGATTCGACGATATGTCGGTGTGCTGCCGCTGTGTCTGCCGCTGCTGGCGGCCGGCTGCGATGATGATGATTGGTCCTCGGGGGACGTCATCGACATCATCTATGTGGCGGGCGAAGTGGTGCTGGCGATTCTCCGTTTGGTGCTGTGAGGGGTGGCGCGGGCTTCAGGCCAGGGCGTCGGCCAGGTACTCGATGACGTGTCGGGGCCGGGCGTCGGTGTGGTGTTCGATCTGCTGCCGGCAACTGAAGCCTGATAGGGCGATATCGGCATCTCCGCGGGCCCGGACGGCGGGGAACAAGCGTTGCTCGCCGATGGCCCGGGCTACGTCGTAGTGCTCGACCTCCAACCCGAAGGAGCCGGCCAGGCCACAGCATCCGCTGTTTATCTCCGTGGCCTTTCCGCCAGTGCAGGCCGCCAGAACGGCTCGGACGTCGTCGGTGCCTACCAGGGCCTTCTGGTGGCAGTGGCCGTGATAGAGGAGGGGGGGGTGGTCTTCCTTGAAGCGCAGGGCATGGGGCCGGTCGCGCAGGGCGGCGGCGACGAAGGACTCGATGGTCAGGGCGGCCTCAGCGACGCGCCGAGCCTGGGAGGTGCGGACGAGTTGGGGATACTCATCGACCAGGGTGAGGATGCAGCTCGGCTCGGTGCCGACGATGGGGAGGTTGCTTGCGGCGTAGGGGTAGAGGATGGCCAGGTTGGCCTCGGCCAGTTCCTTGGCTTTGGACAGTAGGCCCTTGCTGATGGCCGGGCGCCCGCAGCATCGAGTCGGCGGCACGATTACTTTGTAGCCGAGGGCTTCCAGCACCCGGATCGCGGCGACGCCGACCTGGGGAGTGTAGAAGTTGGTCCAGGTGTCAACGAAGTAGACGACCTGCGGCTTTGGTTCATCGGTGTTTGCGCAGGCTGGGTGACGGTCGTGCCGCTGGGAATGGGCGAACCACTCTCTGAAGGTCTGGTCGGCGAAACGTGGTGGGGCTACGCGGCGATCGAGCCCGAGCACTCGCTCCAACAGGGCGCGCATCGGTCGCGACTGGGCGACCCAGTTGGCGAGGGGGGTGCAGCGGGCGGCCAGGGCGGCCAGGTCGGGGGCGGCGGCAATGAAGCGACTGCGTAGTGGAATGCCGCCTGAACGATGGGAGCGGTGGAGCCACTCGGCCTTGAGGCGGGCCATATCTACGCCGGTGGGACATTCCGTCCGGCAGGCCTTGCAGCTCAGGCAGAGGTCCATGACTTGGTCGATGGCCGGGTCGGAGAGGCCGGTCAGCAGGTTGCTGCTGGAGAGGGCGATGCGCAAGGCGTTGGCCCGGGCGCGGGTGGTGTGTTGCTCGTCGTCGGTGGCCATGTAGGAGGGGCACATCGTGCCGACCAGTCGTTGTCGGCATTGACCGACCCCGCTGCACATGCCGGCCATGCCGGCCATGCCACCGTGGGCGGTGAAATCGAGGATGGTGTCCGGTTGCTGGGGGACGGACTCGGAGGCCGCGCGGGCTGAAGCAGCAGTTTGTTCGGGCTCATAGCGCAGGTTCTCGGTCATC
>CAZFMS010000207.1:0-7790 GCA_964520125.1 uncultured Planctomycetaceae bacterium | reverse complement strand
AGCGGCTGCAAACGCCCCCGGCTATCTCACTCAAGCGCATGCTCGAGGCCGCCGCTCAGGGCCTCGAGCCCGTCCGCCGGCGTCCCGCCACCGCGACCAAACCGCGACGGCCGGTGCCAGCCAAGCCTCCAGCCCGTTCTCGACCCACCCCGCCAACCGAGCCGGTCCCGCCGCCGGGTGCCTATGCCCTGCCCGTGCCTGTTGCTCGCGCCAAGATGACCCGGTCGGCCCTGCGCCGGGCGATAATCATGGCCGAGATCCTCGCTCCTCCGGTCAGCCTTCGTGACTCCCCAGGCATTGGACGGGACCTCTAACCCGCGTTTCTGACCCCGCCGAGACCGCAGATGGTCTTCAACAGAGACATCCTGACTGGAACGATGGACGTCCCTCTGCGTAACAGCGCGCCTCGAGTCTGCAAAGGCGGATCTCCGCCTCACCCTCACACTCCGCCACTCTGCGCTCTCTGCGATCTCCGCGGTGAAAGTCCCGTGCCGAACTCGGACCTAATCCGCATCCCTGCGCAAAAGTCCACGCCCCAGGGCCTCTGGCCCCTCACCTGCCGCGGCCAATTATCAATCATGGGAAGAGCCGGGCGAGCTGGACAACTCCGGGCCAAGCACATAGCGCACCTCGGCGAGCGTTGAATAGCACAATCGTCGCTCCTACTTCGCCAGGATCCGCTTAGCCGTCTCGATAAAAACCCGGTATAGCTTGGATAGGTCGTTCCGGGCATGGCTCTTGCAGACCAACCAACTCGCGGCCCCCGCGAAGACACCTGGTTACTTCACCATGCTTGACGGGAATGAGGCCGCCACTGCGGTGGAGAGCGTCCCCACGCGCTCTCATTCCCGCGAGAAGCCCCCGGATCGGCCTACCACTTCCTCAGACCCGCTCACTCTGATTCCTGGCTGCTCCGGGGGCTTGGGCCGCGCCTACCGGCATGACCGGGGACCGAGACTCGGCGGACCGAAGCAGGCTGCGTTCTGCCTGGGCCCCGACGCCCCGGGCCCGTGAATTCACCACGACGGCAATAGGCAATCTCATCTCCCAGGCTGCGGAGCACCGGGGCCGTCCGGCCCGGGTAGGTGAGTCCACCGCTCCGGCGACAAGAGCATGAGTTCATCATGCCCCGGCCGTCATCGCCCGGCAATAAAAGGTGAAACACTCTATCCGCTCATTCCGGCCGGAGGCGTCCAGGACTTGGGCGACTGCGCGGCGGTCGGTTCACAAACCCGGCTGATTAGAGCATCCGGGTATAGCGGGCGGGAAAGAGTGCGTCTGCCGCAAAACCAACCCGTCCACCTACCGTGTATCCGCCTTGACCACCGGCAGGATGCGGAACGAGTTATGACAGGCGTTGCAGGTCGAGATCATCTCGTCCAGCTTTGCTTCCATCGCCGGTACCTCGTTCTGCCGGGCCAGACCCGCCAACTCCAGGGCCTGGGCGGCCAGCTTGTTGGATAGGGCCTTGAAGAACCGCTGGTCTTCGCTGCTCAGCCGCACGTCCTGCAGCACCGTGGGGATTTCCCGGGATGTTTCCGCCAGGCACTCGGCGATATCCGCAATCTCGTCGGCTTTCGGCCCACCGGCCAGGCCGGGCTCCATCTCTTGGGTGATCTGCTCCAAAGCGATCTCGCGCAGATCGGCCATGAGTTGTCGCAGCCATTCGTCGTGCACCGCGTGAATAGCCGGCTTGCCGGTGTCCGCCAGTTTCCTCTCGTAGCGCTGCCGCGGAGACTGGCTGCATGCCGCAAAGACCAAAATCGAAAGACCGACCACCGGCAATGCCAACCGGGGCAGACGCCACAAAGCAGATGTGTTAGACATGGCTGTTCCTCCAGCAAGACGTCATGTTGGGCGACGATCCCAAACGTGTGGTTGGTGATCCTGGTTCTCAAACGCCGTCGCCCAGACTTTCCATGGGGAATGTATCTCTTCAACACGGCGTCGGCAACCTGCTCTTGCCTGGCGATCCAAACTCTTCGCGCAATACCGCGCGGCCGTGGGGAAGTTTCCACAAGGCCTGCTTCTTATTCGCAGGAATGATTGCCTCCCGAGGCCATCTCCCCTGCAGCGCGCCGGGCGCTGCGCACATCCCCACGGCTGGGCCATTCACCAACCGCGGCACGACTATTGCCAAATCCTTCTGCCCGACCGGCAGGCCCGGCTCTGCGCTGCTAATGGGTCGCGTTGCGATCCTGATCTTCCGACGTTTCGGAAAACCTGGCATGATGGTTTGATGGTGCCCCGTTGCCTTTGATGAGAACTCTCCCAGCAGCCTTATCCCTGCTGCTCCTGAGCGGCCCGGCCTTCGCACAGGGAATCCACCCGACGGGCGAAGGCCAAACCGCAAAACCGGCCGACCACCCCACCTCCGCCCGCGAACACCGGACAAAGACCCCGGCAACGCCAACCGACCAATCACCGGCCCCCGCCCCGGAAACTCCCGCCGCCTGGCCTCGGTCGCGGTATGCTCCCCTGGCCCTGGATTCTCCATATGCCAGCGGTGACTGGCTGGGCCTGCGTACCGCCTTGGAGGAGGCCGGTCTGACCACCCAGTTCTTCTTGAACAATACCTACCAATGGAACGTCGGCGGCGGGCGCAAGATCGGCAGTCATCATGGGGCGACCATCGACTGGTTGATCACCGCCGACTTCGAGAAGATGGGTTGGACCCTCGGCGGCCGGGGCCTGATCCACGTCAAACGTGAGTGGGGCCGCGGAGTCAACCCGTTCGTCGGCTCGGTCTGGCAGGTCCAGGACGACCAGGACGGGGATCGGGAACTCTACATCGATCAACTATGGTACGAACGGGACTTGCTCGAGGATCAGTTGTCTCTGAGGCTCGGCTTCCTCGACTTCCAAACCATCTTCGACCGCAACAAGTTCAGCAACAGCGAAGACAAGCACTTCATGAACCAGGGCCTGGACAACAACCCGGTGTTGCCGTTGAACATCGGCCTCGGTGCGTCCTTGACCTACCGGCCCTGCGAGTGGTTCAGCATCATCACCGGCGTCGGCGACGCCCAGGGCAGCAGCCACCAGCCCGGCTTCTCCACCGCCTTCCACGACTCCGCCCGCTTCGTCTGGTTCACCGAGCCGACCATTCACCTCTCCCTGCCCAGCCTCTTCGATGACGGCCGACTAGAAGGACACTACCGCTTTGGAGTGGTTTACGACCCCCGCAGCCGACCGGTCTTCATGACCCCGAACACCCCGCCGGAGTGGCGCCGGTCGCGCGGCGACGACGTCGGCTTCTACCTCAGCTTCGACCAGAAGCTATACCGCGAGAACCAAACCGATCAGCAGGGCCTCGGCTGGTTCTGCCGCTACAGCCTGCGTCATGGCGACATCCAGCGGATCCAGAACTTCTGGTCCACCGGCCTGGTCTATCAAGGGTTGGTCCCCACCCGGGACCACGATCTACTCGGTCTAGCCGTCCTGCAATCGATCCCCTCGCGCCGCTTCAACGACCGCGTCAACCGCCTGGCAGAGGCCGAGACGGTCTTCGAATGTTTCTACGCCATCCAGATCACCAAATGGCTGGTCATCACCCCAGACCTCCAATACGTCTCCAGCCCGGGCATTGATTCGACCTTGGACGACTCCCTCATCCTCGGCCTCCGCACCCGCATCAGTTTCTGAACGGAAAAAAGGGGTCGGGAGCCGTTTCTCAGGCTTGCTTGTTTCTTTGCAGGCGGCCTCGGATTTCAGTCGTCCCTCCGGGATTCACTTCTCGCCCAGCGCCGCGATCCCAGCGATAGAATCGGCGGGCATTCTCAGTGACCCATATCGGGCACGTCCTGGAGATGCAGTGGTTTCTCCAGAGGAAGAAGGGGCCAGGATGTTTGTTGGGAGGAAAAGGGGTCAGGATGATCATTGAGCGTTTATTTGGGGACGCAGGGTGAGCCGGGCTGCTTGGAGGCTGGGGGGGGGCGTCTAAAGAACGACTCCTGCCCCCCCTTCTTCGCGTAGCTTGTAGCGTTGGATCTTGCCGGTGGCGGTCTTGGGTAGTTGGGGGACGAACTCGATGGAGCGGGGGTACTTGTATACCGCCAGCCTTTCCTTGACGAAGGCCTGCAGCTCGGCGGCCAGGGCTGCATTGGCAGTCGGGTTGTCCTGGGCCTGGCCGATTCCTGTCTGGGCCGGGGCCTTTAGCACCACGTAGGCCTTGGGCTTGACCAGGCCGTCCTGATCGGTGAGGCCGATCACCGCGCACTCCAGGACCGCCGGGTGGTCGATCAGGGCGCTTTCCACCTCGGCCGGCGAGACCCAGATACCGCCGACTTTGAGCATGTCGTCGGAGCGACCCTGATACCAGAAGTACCCGTCCGCGTCGCGCCGGTACTTGTCGCCGGTGCGAATCCACTGGCCGCAGATAGTGTCCTTGGTTTGCTCGTGTTTGTTCCAGTAGGACGCACAGGTCGAGTCGCCCTTGATCAGCAGGTCGCCGACCTCGCCGTCCGGCACCTCGTCGCCGTGCTCGTCGACTATGCGGGCCTCGTAGCCGGGCACAACATGGCCGGTCGAGCCCGGCCGCACCTGGCCGGGTCGATTGGAGATGAAGATGTGCAGAATCTCGGTCGAGCCGATCCCGTCGAGGATCTCCCCGCCGAATCGCTCCTTCCACCGCTCGAACAGGGCCGCCGGCAGGGCTTCTCCGGCCGAGACGCACAGCCGCAGGCTGCCGGTGTCGAAGCGCTGGGCCGCGTCATCGATGGCCAGCATGCCGGCATATCCGGTGGGCACGCTGAAGAACAGGCTCGGCCGATGTTGCTGGATGATCCGGTAGGCCGTCGTCGCGTCGGGCTTGCCGGGATACAAGATGGTCGAGGCCCCCACGCGGAAAGGGAAGTACAACCCGTTACCCAGGCCGTAGGCGAAGAACAGCTTGGCCACCGAGAAGGTGCGGTCGTCCTCGCAAATGCTCAGGGTCGGCCGGGCATACAAATCGGCGGCGACGATCATGTCGTGTTGGAGGTGGACCGCCCCCTTGGGAAAGGCCGTCGTGCCCGAGCTGTAGAGCCAGAAACAGGCGTCGTCCTTGCTCATCATCTCGGGAGAAAGTTCGGCCGAGGCCGCCTCGACGATCTCCCGAAGGCCCGTCCGCCCCGGGGCGGATTGGCCGGCGACGACGACGTGCTCGAGATAGTCGAGCTGTTCGAGGATGGGCTCGACCTGGGGCAGCAGCGGCTCACTGATAATCAACACCCGGGCCCGGCTGTCGTTGAGCAGGTATTGATAGTCGGGCGGCTTGAGCAGGGTGTTGGTGGGGATCGGCACCGCCCCGATCTTGATGGCCCCGAAGAAGCACGCGACCAGCTCCGGTGAGTCGTGCAGCAGCAGCATGACCCGATCTTCGCGGCGCAGGCCCAGGCTCTTCAGGGCGTTGCCCGTCCGATTGACCCGGCTCAGCACGTCGTTGTACGTGTAGGTTGATCCATCACCGGCGTCGTGGATGGCGACCTTTTCACCCCGGCCGGCCTCCACGTTGGCATCGACGAAGTAGGTGGCGGCGTTCATTCGCTCGGGCAGATCGATGACCGGGGCCGACATGCGCTCTCCTCATCCCCCTTGCGCACAACGAGATCGCCGCCAACAGCAACCACACCAGGCCGCGGCCCACGTGGTCAGGCTTTGCCCGGGTGGGCCAGGACGTCATCGGCCCGGCCGAGACCCAGTCGCTCGCGCAACTCCGCCAACTTGGCCAGCTCCTGCGGCGGCAGGTCTTGCACGTTGCCCAATTGCCGGGCCAACAGCATGACCCGGGCGGCGTGCTCCAACTGCTCCAGCTTGAAGAAGGCCTCGGTCAGGCTCCGGCCCACGGTCAGCGATCCATGCCGCTCCAGCACCAGGGCGTCGAACCGGGCGATCAAGTTCCGGACCACGACGGCGCCCTCTTCGGTCGCCGGCGTGGCGTAGGCGGTGACCGGTATCTGGCCGAAGGCCAGGATGACCTCCGGCAAGGCCCGTTGGGGCATGGTCACGCCGGCCACCGCAAAGGCCACCGTCATCGGCGGGTGGGCGTGCACGGCCCCCATCACCTCCGGCCGCTGCTGGTACGCGGCGATGTGCATCCAGCGTTCGGTCGACGGCTTCCCCCGGCCCGCCAAGACCTGACCAGCGTGGTCGATGACGATCAGTTCCTCGGGCTTGAGCAGGCCCAGACAGGATCCGCTGGGGGTGACCAGCAGACGATCCGCGGAGGTCCGAGCCGAGATATTGCCGTCGGTCCCGGCCACCAGGCCGCGGTCATGGACCCGCCGCCCGATTTCGCAGATCTCCTTACGCAGTTGCCATTCGTTGCTCATAGTGCTCGCTGCAGTTGGCCTTCACCAGGGTCTCGGGCTCCGGGCGACATGGGCAGTGTACAGCGCCAAGGTGCCGAACGCCGAATCCACCGATCCGCGGGCTGCCGGGCGGCAATCCGGTCACAACATCTCCGCAGCAACCCGCCCCGCCGCCTCCGTCAGCCGCGCCGCAGTCTGCTCCAGCGGGGCATCCAGGGTCACGAATCGATCGATGACCTCCAGACAGGCCTCCGCTCCGTCTCCGGCGGCGCCGACGATGGCCACGCACGGGACAGCCGCGGCCCTGCTCATTCGACCGACCGCCCCGACCACCTTGCCCATCATCGACTGCCGGTCCAGCCGCCCCTCGCCGGTGATGACCAGGTCGGCACCGCCGACCAGGCTCGCCAGGCCGGTGGCCTCGCTGACCAGATCGACCCCGGGCACCAGGGCGGCATTGGCCAGAGCCAGCAAGGGCAGGGCCACGCCGCCGGCCGCACCGGTTCCGGGTTCGTGGCGAATCGCCCGGCCGGCCGCCGCTTCGAGCAGGTCCGCCCAATGGGCCAGGCCCTTCTCCAGCCGGCCCACGCCGTCGGCGTCGGCCCCCTTCTGCGGTCCGAACACGGCAGCGGCGCCATTCGGGCCGCAGGCCGGATTGAGCACGTCGCAGGCTATGGTGAACTGTACGTTCTCGAAGTTCTCCGGCGGGCGGTCCCACACCAACCGGGCGATGGAGGTCAATCGGCCGCCGCCGACCGGCGTGGCGATGGTCCTGCCCGCGGCATCCAGCATGGTCATCCCCAGGGCCTGCATCATGCCCGCGCCGCCGTCGACGGTGGCGCTGCCCCCGACGGCCAGGATGATCTCCTCGATCTCCATGTCGACCGCGGCCCGGATCATCTCGCCGAGCCCGTAGGTGGATGCGGCCAACGGATCGCGCTGCGGGGCGGGCACCAGGGGGTATCCCGCGACGGAGGCCAGCTCGATTACCGCAGTGGAGGCCTGATGGATCAGCCCGACGGTGACCTCGACGGGATCCCCCATTGGCCCGCGGGCCTGCATCCGACGGCGATTGCCTCCGGCGGCGTCCACCAGCACGTCCAGGGTGCCCTCCCCGCCATCGGCCAGGGGCACGACGGTGATCTCGGCCGGTGGCCGGGCCCGACGCACTCCGTCGGCCATGGCCTGGGCCACGCCCGGGGCGTCCAGAACACCCTTGAAACTATCCGGGGCTATGACAACACGCATGACCACTTTCTCAACCATGCCGCTGTCTTATCCAGTCGGTCGGTTATCAGCCCGGTACGACAGCGCTACATCGACGTCGAGTGCGGCCAAGAGCCCCCGACCTTGGTGGGGGGGTACACTCTGACGGTTTCCGCAGCACCCCCCGAGCAAGCTCGGGGGCTCTGGGGGCGCCAATCGCGAGATCTAGCGCTATCGGCCTAGGCTCTGTCTGAAAACAGTAGTTTGAGGTATCGGCGGATCATTGCCAACTGG
>CAZFMS010000206.1:0-7840 GCA_964520125.1 uncultured Planctomycetaceae bacterium | reverse complement strand
GAGATGCTCGGTTACGCCAGGGAGGAATTACTAGGAAAACACATCGTTGACCTAATTGAGCCCGCTTCGAGGCGCCCCGAGCTGCATGAGTACCTCTCCCTGCTGGTCAAGGAACAGCCAGAGCCGACGACCTACTTCCAGCAGAACCGGAGAAAGGACGGCGAAGTCATCGAGCAAGTCGTTAGCTGGAACTACAGCCGGGATGCTGAAGGGAAAGTGGTTGGTTTCATATCCGTTATTACCGATATCACCGATCGCAAGCGGGCGGAGGAAGAGATTAGGGCCGGCCAAACCCAGTTGATCGAACACCAACAGCGCGAGAAGCAGCGCGTTGAGGAGGAGCTGGAGAAGGTCCGCGAGGAGCTGATCAGGAACACGCGGCTGGCGGCCATCGGGCAGATCGCGGCCAGCATCGGACACGAACTCCGCAATCCTCTGGGGGCGGTCCGCAACTCCGTCTACCTGTTGCGGCGCCGCTGCCCCAAGTGTGCCGAGCCCTGGACCGAGTACCTGGACATCATCGACCAGGAAGTCAATCGAGCGAACCGAACGATTGGCAACCTGATGGAGATGTCGCGGCCCAAGGAACCGGTCCAGCAGGAGGCGGACTTGGGACGGATAGTCCAGGAGGCCGTCGCCCAGGTGAATCTGCCCGACGGAATCCAGTTGCGGACGGAGCTGGAGCCGGATCCCTTCCCAGTGTCGGTCGATCCTGACCAGTTGCGGCAGGTCCTGGGCAACCTGCTGACCAACTCCGTGCAGGCCATGGACGGAAAGGGCCGGATCACGATAGCCGCCGCCGGCGCCGGAGATTATGATATCATTCGCATCCAGGACGGCGGCCCGAGGATCTCTCCCGAACACCGGGTCCGGGCCTTCGAGCCGCTCTTCAGCACCAAGGCGAAGGGGACCGGCCTGGGGCTGACGATCTGTCGCCAGATCATCGAGAAGCACGGCGGCACGATCGAGTGGGTCGAGACGGATGGAGCAGGGGCGACCTTTGAGATTCGATTGCCGCGCCTGGGGGCATCACAGGTTCTGGTAGGGCCGGAGGATTCCGATGACCGCGTCAACCGCCTTGAAGACTGAAGCATCGGTTCTGATCGTGGATGACGAGCCCAACATGCGGACCACGCTGGCCGACATTCTGCAGGGCGAAGGCTACCAAACCAGTACCGCCGAGACCGGCGAGCAGGCCGTCGAGATGTGCCGCCAGCGGAGCTACGACATCATCCTGATGGATGTTCGCATGCCGGGGATCGACGGGGTGGAGGCCTTCCGCGAGATTCGCCGCGAGCAGGCCGGGGCCCGGGTCATCCTGATGACCGCCTACAGCGTGGACCAGCTCAAGCGGGCCGCCCTGGATGAGGGGGCCATCGCCTTCCTGCCCAAACCCCTGGATGTCGAGAACGTGCTCAAGCTCATCTCCAAGGTCAAGGATACCGCGATCCTGGTGGTCGAGGAGGAGGAGAGCACCGCCACCACCCTGCGGGATACTCTCAGGGAAAAAGGGTATCATGTGACCGTGACCGGTTCGCCCCACGCGGCCCTCGGGTTGGTCGAGCAGATTCGCTTCGACATCGTCTTCATCGATGCCAAGCTGCCGGCCATGAACGGTCTGGAACTCTACCTGGCGATCAAGAAGTTGACCCCCACGGCCACCGCCATCATGCTGACCGGAAACGAGAAGGAGTTCGAGGACATCGCCAAGGAGGCCGTCCGGCGCACGGCCTACACCGTGCTCAAGAAACCGCTGGACATCGACGAAGTTCTGAGCATGCTCGAACGAATTTCCGGACAGCGAGCCTCGTCCGAGATCCGCAAGCCGGCGGGAGGGACTCCCTGAACTCGGCAGGCCAGGCCCTTCGGGGATAGGCAGTTCCATGTCCCAGACTGCGGAAAGACAGCGCATCTCACGCCTGCTGATCGTCGAGGACGATCCGGCCCAGCTCACCACCCTCACCGAGATCATGGGCGACGAGGGCTTCGAGGTCATCGGCTGCCCCACGGCGACCGAGGCCCTCGAGCACATCCGCCGGGACGACTTCGGCGTGGCGGTCGTCGATCTCCGGCTGCCCGACCTCAGCGGTACCGGCCTGCTGGAGAAGATTCGGGAAATGAGCGGCGGAGTCCGGGTCATCATCCACACCGGCTACGGTTCCCTCGAATCGGCCAACGCGGCGCTCAATCTGGGGGCCTTTGCCTATGTGGAGAAGCTCGGTGATCCCGCCGAGTTGGTCGGCCATGTCCACCGGGCCTTCCGCGAGCGCCTGACCGGCTATGCCGAGGATCTGGAGGCTGCGGTCACCGAGCGGACCGCCTCGTTGCACGATACCGAAGCGCGCTACCGAACACTGTTCGACCAGGCGGCCGACTCCATTGTCCTGGTTGATGCCCGGACCCAAGCGATCGTCGAGTTCAACGACCGGGCCCATGAGGATCTGGGCTACACCCGGGCGGAGTTCGAGAAGCTCCGGATAACGGATATTGATGCCGCCGTGACCGCAGCCGAAGTTACGGGGCGTGCCGAAAAGATCACCGGGGAGGGCAGCGACAGCTTCGAGGCGAAGTTCCGCACCAAGAGCGGCGAATTGTTGGACGTGGTGGTTAACTGCCGATTCATCTCCGTCGGGGGGAAGGACTCCATTCATTGCATTTGGCGGGACGTCACCGAGCGCCAGCGGGTCCAAAAGGCGCTGAAAGAGCAGGCCAATCTTCACCAGATATTTCTGGACAGCCTCCCTCCGGTGGCCATGCTGCTGCGCCCCCGTACGCGGGCAATCGTGGCCTGCAACAAGGCCGGCACAGAGGTCGGGGCGGTGCCCGGCAAGACCTGTTTCGAGACCTGGGGCAAGAGGGACCGGCCCTGCCCCTGGTGTCTGGCTCCCAAGCTCTGGAAGACCGGCCGAGCCCATCACCTGCAAACTGAGGGTGTGGGCCGCATCTGGGACGCTCACTGGATCCCCATATCGGATGATCTCTACCTGCACTATGCCTACGACATCACCGACCAGAAGCAAGCCGAGGAGGGCCTGCGGCGGATCGAATGGCTCTTGACCAAAGGTGTCAATCACCAGCCCGGGGAGGAATCCCGCCAGCAACCCTACGGGAACCTGGTTGAGACTAATTCGTGCCGGGTGATTGCTGACCATGTTGGAGAGCGTGTTCTCAATGGCATTGTGGGCGACTACCTCGAGTTGCTTGATACTTCGGCGGCAGTCTACGAGAAGAATGGGGACTATGCTCTGGGCATTCTTTCGTCAGGATGGTGTCGCCTGCTCGACCAGGCCTCACGTAGCCTGTGTGGCACCGAGGATAACCAAGAAGCCCTGGAAAGTGGCAAGTGGCATTGTCATGAGTCCTGCTGGACGGATGCGTCGAAGGTTGCCATTGAAACGGGCCGACCGGTTGATATCGAATGCCGCGGCGGCATTCGTCTCTACGCTGTTCCGATTTGGGCTGGAGGAGAGGTGGTCGGGGCCATCAACTTTGGATATGGCGATCCTCCGAGGGACGGCCGCAAACTGGAGGAAATCGCCCAGAGGTACCAACTCACCACAACCGAGTTGATGGCGCAGGCCGAGGCATACGAGTCCCGGCCGCATTTCATGATGGACATTGCCAAGGCCCGCTTGGCCACTTCTGCGAAGCTGATCGGCACAATGATCGAGCGCAAGCGGGCCGAGGAGGCCTTGCGCGAGAGCGAGGAGAAGTACCGCGAGGTCGTGGAGGGCACCGACGACCTGATTACCCAGGTCGACGGCGAGGGCCGGTTCAGGTATGTCAACCACACCGGTCAAACGGTGTTCGGCCTGAGTCCCGAGGAGTGCGTCGGCCTGTCGGCCTTCTCCTTCGTCCATGCCGAAGATCGAGCACGGACCGTGCGCTGGTTTACGCAATGCGTGAGATCCCGGACACCCAGCGCCTCAATCGAGAACCGCCAGATCAGCCGTAGCGGCGACGTGCGCCACATGACCTGGACCTCGAGCTTCCATTATGACCAAGAGGGGAACGTTGAGTTCGTCAACGGAATAGCCCGCGACATCACCGATCGCAAACTGGCGGAGCGCGAGGCTCGCCGGCAGAAAGATGAATTGCAGGTCATCTTCGACTCCGTTCCCGCGGGCGTTTGGTACAAAGACAAGGAGAACAAGATCCTGAAGGTCAATAGGTGGGCTGCTGATGCCGTGGGCCTGGCCCGTGGGAGTATCGAGGGCAGAAGCGTAGCCGAAATCTTCCCCGAGCATGCCGGCAAGTACCACGAAGATGACCTGGAGGTGATCAACTCCGGCCGGCCCAAACTGGGCATCATCGAGCCGATGGTACTGCCAACGGGCGAAAAGAGATGGGTGAGAACCGACAAAGTACCGTATCGAGACGATGGGGGCGACATAGTCGGGGTGATTGCCTTCGTGGTCGACATCACCGAGCGAAAGGCGATTGAGGAAGCCCTGCAGGAAAGCGAGGAGCGGTTCCGCGTGTTGTACGAGCAGGCTCCGATTGCTTATCAATCACTGGACGAGCGCGGACGGATACGGGAAGTCAACCAGGCCTGGCTCGACACCCTGGGCTACAGTCGTGAAGAAATAATCGAGCGTTGGTTCGGTGATTTCCTTGCTCCCCAATCCGTGGAGCATTTCCGCCGGAATTTTCCCTGTTTCAGGGCCGCTGGCGAGGCCCATCGAGTGCAGTTCGAGATGGTGCGCAAGGACGGCTCGCGCATTGTCACCGAGTACGAGGGGAAGATAGGCTACGACGAGTATGGAGAATTCCAGCAAACCCACTGCGTTTTTCATGACATCACCGAGCGCCAGCGGGCCGCGGAAGCACTGCTAAGTGAGAAGGTGCTTTCGGAGGACTACATCAATAGTCTGCCCGGCCTATTCTATGTGTTCGATGAGCAGCGCTTCGTTAGATGGAACAGGGAATGGGAAAAGGTCACCGGCTACAGCGATGAGGAACTGTCCGGCAAATACGGTACGGATTTCTTCGAAGGCGAAGACCGGACGCTCATCGAGGAGCGGATGGCGGAGGTTTTTCGAGAGGGCACCTCAGATGCCGAAGCGGATCTGGTGACCAAGGACGGCCGGCGGATTCCGTATTACTTCACGGGATCACTCAGGGAATTCAACGGGAAGCCTCATCTGGTGGGCCTGGGAATAGACATCACCGAGCGCAAACGGGCCGAAGCGGAGTTGGCCAAGTATCGCGAGCATCTCGAGGAGCTGGTCGAGCGGCGGACCCTCGAGCTGGAGCATTCGCGGGCCAAGCTGCGCCAATCCGAGCGACTCGCCTCCCTGGGTACCCTGGCGGCGGGCATCGCCCACGAGATAAACAACCCGGTCGGCGGAATACTGGTCGCCGCCCAGAACATCCGCGATCTACAGCAGCGCCCCGATACCGGACACTTGGTGGATGAGTGCCTGTCCACGATCGCCAGCCACGCCGAGCGCTGCGGACACATCACCAAGCGGGTCTTGCAATTCGCCGGGCAACACAAGTCGGATCGGCAGCCCGGCAACATCAACATCATGGTGGCCCGCTCGGCCCAACTGGTCTCGACCTACGCCCAGGAGCACGGTGCCGAGGTGGACCTGGAACTGGCCGACGGCCTGGACCTGGTAACCGCCGACCAGTTCGAGATTGAGCAAGTCCTGGTCAATCTGATTCGCAACGCCGTGGAGTCCGGGGAGCGCGGTGTCCGGGTGCGGATTCGCACGGAAGCGGCCTCCAACGCCGCCCGGATCGTGGTCCAGGACAACGGTCGCGGCATTGCCCAGGAGCAGATCCCGCACATTTACGATCCGTTCTTCACCACCCAGCGCCAACGGGGCGGCGCCGGGCTTGGCCTGAGCATCGTGCATGGTATCATCGCCGAACACGGAGGCACGATCGACGTGGCCAGCCGAGTGGGCCGCGGCACCACGTTTACCATCACCCTGCCGTTGGCCTCGGCCGAACCAGTGGAGACCAGTCATGGCTAAGGTCTTGATTGTTGACGATGAGGAGGTGTACCGGCGTCAGCTGGAGATCGCCTTGACCCCCGACGGCCACGAGATCAAGACCGCATCCCACGGGCGCGAGGCCATCGACCTGGCCACCCGCTATCGGCCGGACGTGCTGGTGACCGACTGGATGCTCAAGAACCACATCCACGGAGTGCACGTGGCCCATACCGTGCACAGTGTCCTCCCCGATGTTCAGGTAATCATGATTACCGGTTTCCCCTCTCAGGACTTGAGGGCCGAGGCCGGAGATGTGGGCATCATTGACTTCATCGAAAAGCCCTTCGGCCTGGACCGCATGCGGGCGGCTATCAAGGATGCCGCCGCCCACCGAGAAGTGCACCAAGACGAGAATGCCCTATCCATGCTGGAGGTCGACTCCACCGGTGCGATACTCTTCGCCAACTCCGCCGCCCGGGAGCTGCTCGCCGAGACCCGGGCCGGTCCGGATGCCGCCAGCCTGGCGGACGTCTTCTCTGCTGAAGACATTCCGGAACTGGACGCCGCCCAGGATCGGTGGATCGCGGCCGCTCCACTCTCGGAGCAGACCACCTTTTGGCATCTTCGATCACAGCCGCCGGGTCCAGGAGGCAGCCGGCTGATCATCCTGCGCCGCCAGGATGAGCCGCTGCACCTGGGACACACGCTGGTCGAGATGCTCCTCGGAGTGACCGAGCCCAGACAGGCGGGTTGGCCCTTTGTCGGCCGGGTTCTTGTTCTGGATGATGGTCCGTTGATTCGTCGGACCTTCGTGGGCATGCTGGAGAGTTCCGGAGCCGGCTGTTACGCGGCCGCGAATCTGGGCGAGGCCCTTCTCCTGATCGAGAACGACGCCGGTATCCAATACGTCATTCTCGACTACGACATGCCAAACTGCGACGCCTCCGAGGCCATCGAGAAAATCAAGGCTGCTCGTCCGCAGGTGGTGATCGTCGGCACCAGCGCCGTCGACCACCGAGACCACTTTGCCGGTCTGGGCGTCGAGCACTTCCTGCAAAAGCCCTGGCTGGGGGTCGATCTGATCAACACCCTGTCCGGGCGAATAGGAAATTGCGTCGAGTGTGGCCTGCCCCTGCCGCTCCGCCGGCCCAAGCCCGCCGAGGAAGCCAGCCGGTGGGTGTGTGCCTTCTGTGGTTCGCATTACCGTGCCATGTTCGACGACGACATGCCCCATGATACTCTGCATAATGTCCGGCCGACCGCCGAGAATTGATCAGCCGGACTGAACGTGGCGGCAGCCTCCCGGGATACGGGTTCGCACCCTACAACATGCACGCCGGGGCCGTTGATTCCCAGATCAGCACCGAAAGTCTCGGCGCCCTGACCCCGCCATCCGACGGTGGGCGATTGACATCACTCAGAGGTTTGGCAGCCGGATCCCGCAGGCGGTCAACTCGGCGGCGACCAGGGCGGCCCAGTCTCGGTTGGCTCGGGGATTGGCCGGGCTGGGGTGAGATATCCGCCCCACGCCAACCTCGAGCCCTTCCAGGGTGGCGCGGCTCCGCTTCTCGGCAAATACCCCGATCCCAATGACCAGCCGGGGTTGCAACTCCTCGACCGTTTGCCGCAGGGCCCGGTCACACACCGCGAACAGCGCTCCGCGCTCGGCGGCCGGCAGCTTGTCCGGCGTTCGATTTCGGCCGGAGTCCTCGAGAAAGCACAACGGGCAATAGTTGATGACAAAGAATCGGGAGAAGAACCTCGCCGGGGTCCGGAACGTGTCCCGGGCCCAGCCCCACAAGCGAGCCCCGCTTACCTCGCGACGCGGGCATTCCAGGCCCCGGACCGGCCGGGCGGGGTGTTCGGGCCGCGGCCGGCCGACCGGCTCCTCGATC
>CAZFMS010000205.1:0-7841 GCA_964520125.1 uncultured Planctomycetaceae bacterium | reverse complement strand
CAACACCCTGGAGATGGTCAACCAGGCCCCCAAGTGGTCGCCGGTCAGCGCCGCCTCGGTGGAATTGGGTACCAGCGGCGGGACCCTGCAGTTCGTGCTTTGCGTCGCCGCTGACGCCGACGGCAGCGGTGACCTGGGTTTCGGGGACATCACTACCTTCGCAGACCTGCTCTTGGGCACCGCCGCCGGCGACGCCTATCAGCGGTGCGCGGTCGACCTGGACGAGGACGGCCAGATCACCGGGCAGGACATTCAGTACTTCGTGGACGCCTTCCTGGCGGGATAGACCGGTAAGTACGGACCCGGCTCCAGACGAGGAGAACAAGATATGCGAACCAACCGAGACAATACCACACTGGCGTCCCTGGCCCCGGCCGCCCTGGCCCTGGCGACCCTGGCCCTGATCATTTCCCCGGCGATGGCCGACTCGCCGGGCGACTTCGATGGCAGCGAATACGTGGACCTTGCGGACGTCTCGACGTTCCTTGGTTGCGTAGGCGGCCCGGAGGTACCCCCCCCCGGCGGCTGCGAAGAAGCCGACTTCGACCCCGACGGCGACATCGACCTGCGCGACCTGGCCACTTTCCAAACCCTCTACGGCCACACCCCGATCCCGTTGAAGGACGTCCTGGGCAATGTGCTCGCCGTCGACTCGACGAACCCCTACAGCGGTCGTCAGACCTGCGGCGGCGTCGGCTGCCACGACCTTGACGACCCCGCCGGAATCACCAACGGCAAGGCATTCCAGCAGGGCCGCACCGACATGGCCGGTAACGTCATCATGAAAGACGACTATTTCGAAGACGGCCGGTGGTGGATGCGGAGCCCAGGCCGATTCGGTGTATGGTCGCAGGCCATGACCTGGCAAATGGCCGGGAAGGAGAATGAGAACGAGTCGGTGTTCGACGAGTCCGCCTTCCACTGGACTAGTAACTGCAGCGGTTGCCACGTCGGTGGAGGCTCGGGCGAGTTCGACCGCGACGGGGAGCTTCTGTACAACGAGGCTACCGGACAATTCGGCTACGAAGTGCTGGGCAAGACGCCGGAGGAGGTTGTGCTCGACGGTGACTATGCCAACTTCAACTATTCCACGAACACTATGGAACCTGCCCGCTGGGACCTGACCGGTCTGTCGGGCCCCGACTGCCTCTTTTGCCATCGCCGGGAACCTCCCACGATGTTCTGGCGGCAAAGAGTCCTCGGCGCAGGTACGGAGCTGGTGGATGACCTCGGCGATCCGGTGAAAGCCTTCGCTGCCGCGGCGACGGCCGGCCAGCGGTGGTTCTCTACGCTCGATTGGCAAGCTGATCCGGTTGTTCTTCAGATCGACTACTCGGTGGGGGTGGCGGACGGCAGCCTGATCGAAGGTGGTGATGGCACAGTATACTTCGACAACGCTCGAATGGAACGACCTCCACTCGACACGTCCTGCTGGATGTGTCACATCCAAAAAGAATCACTTGATGGGATGGTCTGGTTCGACGAGACGCCGGACGTCCATTACCGCAAGTTCAACAACCTCTCTGACGAAGACCCGGGCAACGACATTCCCGGCGACAGGAGTAAGGCCTGCACCAACTGCCATCCCGGAGGGCTAGACCACAACTTCGCCAAGGGCAACGATTTTATGTTTACTTGGCGCGACGAGCTGGATTGGGTGGACCTCCGAACCTGCCGCAACTGCCATCTGTGGGACAGTCCGGACCGTCACGCTGACGCTCCGGAGGTGGGTGGTGGTACGGACACGTTGGATGTGCACTTGACCAGAGGCATGATGAACAAGCTGTCATGTCAGGCCTGCCACATACCCTACGCCCTGAATCATGCCATGATCTACTTAGACACCAGCGCGGGCGGCTGGTCATCGGGAATGACCTCCCAGTACCTTTCAGCCGATCCGCTGGACCCGACCAATCCCGACAAGAACCGCTGGTATCCGGCGCTGATGTGGAAGACCGACAGCGACGGCGTCGAGCGACTCTTCCCCTGCGTCCCCTGGCCGGTGGGCTATTGGGCGGATTGGGACCAGAACGGGACCCCCGAGGACCTGAGTGACGACGTCCTCACGCCAATCATCCTATGGCGCTTGTTCGAGGCTATTGGGGGCGCACCGCTGCCAGTGGTCACCGATGACAACGGGGACGGAAGCCTGGAGATCAATCGGCCGGAGGAGATTCTCGCCTATATCGAAGCGCTCAAAGGTAACGACAGCTATGGTCGACAGGTAGCGGCCAGACCGGTCCAGATTAAGGGTCGGCTGATCTGGCATGAAGATCCGGGGGCGCCGGAGGGAGTAAGCTCGTTCGAGCATGAGGGCACCGGTATTCCGGTGGAATGGTGGTACTACAACTGGGGACTGGACCACAACGTCCTCCCGGCGACCGAGGCCTGGGGAGCCGGGCGCGATTGTCAGGTTTGCCACCGCACAGACGGTCAATCGTGGGTCTTTGACCGCCTCGTTCTCGTCGACCCGTATGATCCCGATGGGCAGCCGGTCTACGAGACGGTCCGGGAGATGACGGACATTGTGCCTTACCACGGGGAAGACGTCGTATTGAAGGACTCCCTCGGCAATCCAATCATGCTGGGTTCCAGCGTGCCCTACAGTGGCCGGCAGACCTGCGGGGGAATCGACTGCCACGACATAGACCTGATCTCCAACGGGATGAAGTTCCAGCAAGGCCGAACCGATCTGGCCGGAAACGTCATCATGCAGGACGACCACTTCGGCGACGGCCGGTGGTGGCAGCGGAGCCCGGGGCGCTTCGGCATCTGGTCCCAGGCCACCACGCTCCAGATGGCCGGCAAGGACAACGCCAACGAATCGGTGTTCGACCAGTCCGCCTTTGCCTGGATGCGTGACTGTAGCGGCTGTCACCCCGGTGGGGGTCCCGGCGAATTCGACCGCGACGGGGAGCTTCTATACAACGAGGTCACCGGCCAGTTCGGATACGAGGTGCTGGGCAAGACGCCGGCCGAGGTGGTCCTAGACGGCGACTACGCCGATTTCGATTATGCCACCAGCACCGTGGTCCCGGCCCGCTGGGACCTCACCGGTCTGGCGGATCCTGACTGCCTCTATTGCCACCGCACCGAGGCCCCCAACGTCTATTGGCGCGAAGCGGCCTTGGGCGGGGCAACGCAAATCGTGGACAACGTAGGAAACCCGGTCAAGGGCTTCGCCGCGGCGGCCACCGCCGGCCAGCAGTGGGTCTCCAACATCGAGATCGTCCATGAGGGCTTCACCCCCGAGGCGACCGTGCTCCAAATCGACTACTCGGTGGGGGTGGCGGATGGCAGCCTGGTGGAGAATCCTGATGGATCGGTGGGCCTGGCCCCCGGCCATTTTGTCAATCCGCCCCTCGACCAGGCTTGTTGGATCTGCCACGTCCAAAAGGAATCGCTGGACGGGATGGTCTGGTACGACGACACGCCTGACGTCCACTATCGGTACATCAACAAGCTCTCCGATGAAGACCCGAACAACGACATCCCGGGAACCCAGAGCCAGGCCTGCAACTACTGCCATCCCGGCGGGCCGGAGCACAACGTGGCCAAGGGCAATGGCTTCGAGTTTCGCTGGCGCGACGAAGAGGATTGGGCCAACTTCCGAACCTGCCGCAACTGCCACATGGCGGAGGATCCGCCGGGGACCCCCAACCCTCTCAAACACGCAGATGCTCCCGAACCCGTGCATCCCATCCACATCCCCGAGTTGGTCGTCGGCGACATGATCAACAAGGTCTCCTGCCAGGGCTGCCACATACCCTACGCGTTGAACTATGCACTGTTGTACTTCGACAGCACCGCGGGCGGCATCCTGTGGGACACGATGTGCTGCGTCGGGTTTACTTTCCAGTACCTTTCCGCCGATCCACTGGACCCGGCCAATCCCGACAAGAGTCGCTGGTATCCGGCGCTGATGTGGAAGACCGACGTCGACGGCGTCGATCGACTCTTCCCGACCGTTCCGTGGCCCAACATCCATTGGGCGGACTGGGACCAGAACGCAACCCCGGGCGACCTCAGTGACGACCTGCTCACGCCAATCATCGAATGGCGCATGTACGAGGTCATTGGGAGCGAACCGCTCGCCGTAGCAACTGATGACGACGGCGACGGACGCGTTGAGATCAACCGGCCCGAGGAGATCCTGGCGTATATCGATGTTCTCAAGGGCTACGACAGCTACGGTCGCCAGGTCGCGGCCAACCCGGTCCTGGTCAAAGGCGACCGCGTCTGGTATGAAGATCCCGGCGCTCCCGATGGGGTGAGCTACTTCGAGCATGAGGGAACCGGCATCCCCGTCGAGTGGTATTACTACAACTGGGGACTCGACCATAACGTCCTCCCGGCGGTGGAGGCCTGGGGTACCGAGTCGGGCACCGGGGCCGACAACTGTGGACACTGCCACTTCTTCCATGCCGGCGGCCCTACGCCAGTGTTCGATCGGTTGATCCTGGTCGATCCCTATGACCTCGACGGGCAGCCCCGCTACAAGACGGTCAGGGACATTGCTGGAGTCGACCCGCCGTGACCCCCCAGCTTGTCAGCCCGGCGGCAACTTGACCAGCCCCTCCTGGGCGGAGATTGATCCGACTCGCCCGCCCACACCGCAGCGCTGGAGGAGCGACCCGACGCCCAGAGTAGCGTTCAACTGGCCTACGGTTGGGGGGGGCGGAGGCTCACTCTGGGGCACGGCACCGGTGACCGGACCTGCCCCGCGAGCATTCCGCAGGTAGCAACCGCCAAGCGGGCCTATCCAGCACATCGGCGTCCGGGAACGCCTTGGATTATGCCGCTCTGGCCACTGCCACCCTCACATTGACCCGTCACAACCTTGTTTTGCTTTGATTGCCATTGCCTTACTTGGGGAATCATTGTGATTCTTCAGCATCCTCTGTACAAAAGTGAGAGGAAGTATGCGAGTTGGCCAGTGCAGGGGAGGGAGAATCGTGTCCTTTGGGGGTCATTCCAGCCTTCACCTGAGCCGACCTACTGAATCGTGCCTCAATACTGACGGAACGCAGCCGATACCGAAAGTCCGATAGGGGGCCGGCTCCGTTCCCAATGGTCTGCCTGAAGGCGGTGAGCCCGACGATCGGCCCCGGCCGCCGCTGCCGCGGGAGCACCCGTGATCTCACCTGGAAGGAGTGCACCATGAAACGACTGACCTGGTTCTTGGCCTTGGCCGGCGTCACCATAGCCCTGCCGGCCTTCGCCGATGGCATAGTCACGCTGGACCTGCTCTCTCCCAGCGCCGGCCTTAACTACCGAGGAGGAGGACCGGCGACCATCGAATGGACCATCCAGGCTACGGTCAGCAGCGGCGACAACATGGGTTTGGCCCTGATCTCGGTCGACCTGATCCAGGACCCGGCCAACGCCACCCCGGTGACGCTGATGCCCGCCGACGCGGTTCCGCCCGAGATGGTGGGCTTCGATCGGCCCGCAGGAATCAGCAACCCCGGCACCGGCTACGTCGGAACGCAGGTCCTGGGGCCCGGTGGGGCCAGGAATGTCATCCACATCGGCGGCGGCCAGAACACCTTCGGCAGTCTGCCGCAACCTCCCGTGCCCGGCTTCGGCGAGGACTTCGACGTTGAACCCAACGTCGGTCAACTCGCCGAGGGCCAGATCATCGCTGCGGGCAGCTTCACCGCCCCCACCACCAAGGGGGCCTACAGCTTCTCGCTCCAATCGGCCATGGCCAACACCATGGACGCGGTGAACGCCGCACCGGACTGGTCACCGGTCAGCCCGGCCACCGTGCTGGCGGGCGACAGCGGAGGGGCGATCGGCTTCGTGCTCTGCGAGGCCGCTGACGCCGACGGCAGCTCCATCCTGACTCCGGCCGACCTCGGTGCCTTTGTAGACCTGCTCCTGGGCACCGTCACCGCCAACCCCTACGCGATGTGTGCGGTGGACCTGAATGACGACGGCCAAATCAACGGTGCGGATATTCAATTGGTCTTAGAGGCCTACCTGGCGGGGTGATCACCACCCCGAGCCAGTCTCGCTCCAACCAGGAGAAACAGATATGCGAACCACTCTCGACAAGAAGGCCCTGACCGCGGCCCTGACCGCATTGGCCCTGACCGCAGCTTCGGCAATGGCGACGCCCGGCGACTTCGACGGCACCGGCTACGTCGACCCGGTGGATCTTTCCACGCTATTGGGTTGCCTGACCGGGCCCGGTGTTCCCCCCGCCCCGGGTTGTGACGCCACCGACCTCGATGCCGACAACACCGTGGCCCTGCCCGACTATGCGGCATTCCAGACCATGGCCGGCCACAACAACGTGCCCCTGTCCGACCGTCTGGGCAATCCGATCACCGCCGCCTCGTCCCAACCCTACAGCCCGCGTCAGAGCTGCGGCACCGCCGGCTGCCACGACATCAACCAAATCTCCAATGCCTATCACTTCCAGCACGGCCGAACCGACCAGAGTGGCAACGTGATCGTCCAGGACGACTACTTCGGGGACGGACGCTCCTTCGTCCGGTCAGCCGGCATGTACGGCAAGTGGTGGCCGGCCTCCGCGGACTCCAGCCAATTGGCCGCCAAGATCAATCCCCACGAGTCGGCAATCGACAAGACCAGCTACTACTACGTCGGTTACTGCGGGGCCTGCCATGCCGGTGGTGGTCCGGGAGAATTCGACCGAGACGGGCAGCTCTATTACGACCTGGCCACCGCCCAGTTCGGCTATGAAGTATCCGGCGCCGACCCGACCTACAGCGGAGACTACACCGTCTTGGATCCCGCCACCGGCTCGTTGAGCCCGGCCCCCTGGGATGTGACCGGCGTCTCGGAGCCGGATTGCCTCTACTGCCACCGCCGCGATCGGACGGTCGACGGTTCGATGAACATGAACTGGACCTGGCGGGCCGCGACCATTCGCGGTGGAGCCGGCCTGGTGGATGATCTGGGAGCAACGGTCCCGGCCCTGGCCGCGGCCCCGACGGCTGCTCAGGGTTGGCTCTCGAACATCGAACTGGCCTCGGTGCCGGAGGGCGCCCCGCCCCAGGCAACCACGCTTCAAATCGACTACTCGGTCGGCCAGACCGACGGCAGCCTGGTCTCCGATGGCGGCGGTGCGCTCAGCCTGTCCCGCCATTCGCTGACCGGCACACCCAGAGACTACGCCTGCCGGGGCTGTCATGGGGAGGAGGTCCGGAAGAAAAGGGGCCAGGTGTGGTTCGATGAAACGCAGGATAAGCACTACGCCTTCTTCAACAATCTGGGGGACAGCGATCCGGACAACGACATAGCGCCGACCGAGAGCACCGCTTGCAACCACTGCCACCCGGGCAATTCGAACCACGGCATCTCCAAAGGCAACGCCCTGGGCGGTACGGTCCAGGACGAGACCGACTACGTGGGCTTCCGGACCTGCCGAGATTGTCACCTGGCGGAGCTGCCCTCCGGGGAACCCAACCCGCTCCGTGACCAGGATGCCCCGGAGCCTCGGTATTGGATCCACGTCGACGAGTTGACTTTGCCGATGATGAACAAACTGGCCTGCCAAGCCTGTCACATTCCCTACGCGCCCACCTCCGCCGAGCTGGTCGCGGATCACGCCGTCACCGGAACTACGGTCACCTACCAGACCGGCGATTTCCTGTCGGCCGACCCGCTCGACCCCTCCAACGCGGACAAGTCCCGCTGGTACCCGGCCCTCAAACAGAAGATCGACAGCGACGGAGCCTTGCGGGCCTTCCCCGCCAAGATGCTCGTCACCCTCTGGTGGGCCGACTGGAACCAGAACGGGACTCCAGCCGACTTGACCGACGACGTCATCGCCCCCATCCCCCTGTGGAAGGTCCGGCAAATCACCG
>CAZFMS010000204.1:0-7853 GCA_964520125.1 uncultured Planctomycetaceae bacterium | reverse complement strand
CTGATCCCTGACTACTCCCCGAGAGAGAACGATGAGCAAGACTCCTACATTGGAAAGGGACCGCCCCGGACCCGACCAATGACGCCGCCGACCAAAGTGTTGCGCCAAATTGCGGCAAATTGCACTTACAAAAAACGAAAAACGCGCCACAAAGAGGACCCCACGATCCGGAAATGACCCCCGGTCAAAAAAAACTCGCCCAGACAAGAAAAACGAAGGGGCCTTCAATAGGCAGGCCCGGTGCCCCAGGTTCTGCGAACCACGGGGGGCGATTATGCCGTGCGGGAGGGACGGTGGTGCAAGAGGCAGACAGCCTATCAAACTCTTGGAGGCCCGTTACGCCTAGAGCCGATCGGACGGATGACTACTCCGCCCCATCATCGTCCAGGGCCACCGCCGCTGTAGCCTGGCGCCCCAGAACGGTCAGCGTCCCGTGATGCCCGGCCACCCATTCCTCCAGCCAGTCGTCCTGCGGGCTGCCCGCCGCCCTGACCAGGTGGACCGAAACCTCCTGGCCCTTGGCCCATTCGCTGAATTGCCCCATCTCCCGGCGGCTCAGCTCCCCGGTGGCAAAGAGCCAGATGGTGCTCGGCCGATAGCCCAGCGAGGTCCGCATCATCTCCAGGACTCCGCCTCCACCTGCCGGCCGAACAGACCGGATCATGTCGTAGGCCCGCACCTTCTGTTCGCTGGTCGCCGCCAGGGTCCCCAGACCGCCCGGCCAGGCCTCGATCCCGGCTTCTCCCTGGGCCAGGATGGCAAAGCGTTGCTCCGCAGTAAGCCGATGGATCAGCTCCAACGCCTGTTCTCTCAACAATACGCTGCCCGCCGCGCTGCCCGCCGGGAAGGACAACAACAAGGCCACCCGCCGGGCGTTGAAGGCCATGGTAATGGTCACGCTCAGTGGCTCGCCGGCCGGAGGCACCACCAACTCCTGCCGCCCGTAGTAGGAGCCGGCCAGCGAAGACTGCACGATGACCGTCCTACCCGTCTCCGAAGGCTCGAACTTGGCCACCACCGGGGCCGTGCCCAGCTCTTTCCCGTCAACCACCACCTGTCCACCGGGCGGAACAGTAAGCAACTCCACCGCCACCAGGGTCTTCTCCAAGGTCAAGCGGGCCGTGCGACTCTCCGGCTCCCCGACATACGGCAACAACACCAGCATGCGGGCATCGTCATAGCCCGCTGCCGCAGCGGCCACCTCGACCTCCCGGCCCCGATATCGGGGGGCCAGATCCACCGTGACCGGCGAAACCCCCCGGTGGACCCCATCAACCAGGATCTCCGCCCCCGCCGGATCAGTCTCGACCGTGAGCACCGGCCCGACCGCCTGCAGAGCGAAGTGAAGCTCCTGGCGCCGACCCCTCGGCGAGAGGGTCAACTCCCGCGACACGGTGACATACCCCTGGCGCTTGATCGACAGCGAGGCCTTCTGCCCGGACAGCAATGCCAGACTCAGCGGGCTAAGACCCTTCAGCTCATCGTCCACCCATACTTCGGCTTGCGGCGGCGTCGTCCGGATGGCCACTTCGCAGGGCTTCCGCAACAGCTCGATGAACACGTCGCTGACCCCCAGAATCGCCGAGAGCTGACGCCGGTCGGAATGGAAACCATCCGCGGTAACTTCCAGCCAATGCGTCGCCCCGTCGTCCTCGGGAAGAGATATGGGCAACTTGCCCGATTTGTCGGCCGGGCCGACGGCTTCACCGTCCAGCTTCACCACCGCCCAGCGAGGCTGAATCCGCAGATTCACCACCTGCGATGGTGAGCTTTGCCCCAGCGTCTCCACCGGGGAACCGCCCGGGCCCACCAGGTAATAGACTGTCAAGACCCCCGTCAGAAGCAACCCCACAGAAGTGCCGATGGCCAGGTCGCGGGTCCGGTGGCCGGGCTTGGCCGGACCAGCCCCGCTGCTCCGCCCGGGCAAGACCTGGCGAGGCGGCGTAAAGACCTCCCCGCGGTCAACCGCCGGGCGATCAACCGTCGGTCC
This sequence comes from uncultured Planctomycetaceae bacterium, assembly GCA_964520125.1. Classification (GTDB taxonomy): domain Bacteria; phylum Planctomycetota; class Phycisphaerae; order UBA1845; family UTPLA1; genus JAFGQA01. The sequence continues at coordinate 5,863 of CAZFMS010000204.1, read as the reverse complement.
CGCCTCGATCTCCAGCGGCAAGGCAAAGCGTGGTTCCCTCGATGCTTCCCCCGCGGCGCGGCCGGCTATCACGTTGCCAGCGGAGGTTTCCGGGGTCGGTCGCTGCGACTCCGCCGGCGCGACCTCGAGCTGCGACTGGCCTTGGCGACACCGATCGCAGACCCCCTCTATTACTGAAACCGCGTCATCCGATTCCAGCTCGGCACCGCATCGTTCGCAGAGGAATGGATTGGTCATGGGGTCTGCACCCGACTTTGTAGGCTGGGGACCGGGCCTCAGCCGGCTGTCGCCTCACACCGGAGCCGGCCGGGGTCGTCGCAACAGGCGCAATGTCCTCGTCTTACAGAACTTATCGTCCCTCACGGTCCCATAACTGTAGAAGTTGAGACCAGGCCATGACCGGATCAGCGCCCACCCGGAACCCCCCGGACGCGCCGACCGCCCCAGCCCGCGGTAGGCCCCGGCGCCACCAAAGCCTCACCCCGTTGACAGCTCCCCGCGCCAATCTGATGATACATCCTGGGAGGCTGGCTCCAGAGCACTTGTCGAACCGGTACCTGCCGAGCTGATGCCCGTGGTCTGGGCATCCCCAGCACCGGCACGGGTAGCCTTCGCTCGGGTGGCACCGGCATTTGTGGCCCGCCACTCATGGCACCGGCACTTGTGGCACCGGCGTCTCGCCGGTGGACGCCCCGGAATCAGAGCCCATCACCCCCGCGGCCGGCGGCCGGCACCCGGGGCCTGCAGCAGCCTCTTGGTGCAATGGGCCGGTTCACCACCGGGTGGCACCGTGCACGATCGGACCGGCTCCACCGCAGCCCGGCGGCCGAAAACCAGCTCAGAGGCCCAAGATGCCCCGCTTGATCATTCGCTACTCCGACGATCGCACTACAGAAGTGGAGATCACCGACCCCGAGATAGTCATCGGACGCGACCAGAACTGCGACGTGCCGCTCGAAGACACGCTCACCTCTCGAAGACACGCCCGGCTCTATCGCGATGACCGCGGAAAATACTGGCTGCAAGACCTGGCCAGCAAGAACGGCACCCTGCTAAACAGCAAGATCATCGCCACGGCACGCATCCGTAGCGGCGACGAGATCGGCATCGGTACCTGCCTGTTGACTCTCTCCATCGATGACCAGTCGGCGGTCGTCCTGAGCGACGCCACCGCCCATACCACCCTCGCCACCACCAGCGCCTGGGGGCCCGACCAGCGCCTCGACCTGCCCCAACAGCGCCTCGAAAAACTCTACGAACTGAACGAGCGCCTGACCGGACGATTCGACCGCGACGACCTGCTCGGCGAGGTGCTGGACATTTGCGTAGAGTTGCTGAACTTCGAACGCGCCGGTATCGCCCTCTGGCGCGAAGAACGACACCAGCTTCAGTGGATCAAAATCAAAGACTTCCGGCCGGGCGTACCGGGTAGCCCCCCGCCCGGGCCGTCTCCGGCCACCGATGAATTCTGCATCAGCCGCAGCCTGGTGAACCGGGCCCTGCATGACGGCGAGCGGGTCCTCATCACCGACACCGCCCAGATGGACCCCACCGCCAGCATGATCTCCAACCGGATCCTTTCGGCCATGTGCGTGCCCCTGGAGTACCACCAGCAAGTCCGCGGCGTGATCTACGGGGATCGCATCACCTCGACCGGCGGGTACACCAAAGGCGACATAGACTTCCTCGCCGCCCTGGGCCGACTGGGGGCCATGGGACTGGTCAACGCCCAGTTGGTGGACGAGATCCGGCACCGCCAACAGCTTGATATGCAGCTCCAAATGGGCCGCCAGATCCAGGCTCGTCTATTCCCCTCCGAACCGCTGCTCGGGCCGGGCCTGACCATCGACGCCCTCAACGACCCCGGCCAGCAGGTCTCCGGCGACCACTACGACTACTTCCGGCGCCGCGACGGCTTGATAACCGTCGTCATAGCCGACGTGGCCGGCAAAGGCATCCCCGCATCCCTGCTGATGGCCAACCTGCAGGCCGCCGTCCATGTCACCATGGAAGCAGACAGCCGACCCACGACGCGCCCCCAGCCCGAGCCACCCGGCCGGCCGGGCAGCCCTCACCCCGAAATCGCCCCCGACTCGGCCTTTCCCCAGCCTGACGTCCCCGCGTCCCCAGCGCCGGATGCAGAGCATATCCTGGTCAGCGCCGTGGATTCGCTAAACCGTTTGATCTGTCGCAACGTCTCCGATTCCCGCTTCATCACCGGCATCTTCGCCCTGCTAGACCCGGCCGCCCGGACTTTCGCCTTCCTCAACGCCGGCCACCCGGCTCCCTACCTGCTGCGCCCCGGAGGACGCGTCGAGCAGGCCGAAATGGAGACCACCTTCCCCCTGGGCATCGAGCCCGACCTGCCCTGCTACCCCGGGGTCCTCGAACTCAGTGACACCCCGGTTACCCTGTTTCTATTCACCGACGGCGTCCACGACGCCGAAAACGAGCAAGGCCGGATGTTCGGCCAAGACCGCCTGCTCCGCACCCTGCAGGCCCACACCGACCTCCCCCCCGCCGACCTGGTCACGCGCGTCCGCCACTCAATCAAGCAATTCACCCGCAACCACCCCCCCACCGACGACATCACCATGGTCGCCATCCGCCTGGAATGACTCAGCAGCATCGAGCCTCATCGTCAGTCAAATCATAAAGCTCGAATACCAGTTGGTCGATTCGCTTGTCGGTGCTGTCGATTCGCCGCTGCACCGCGGACCGGTCGGTCGACGTCGTGGCCGTAGCTAGTTGCCTGTGCAGGTCCAGCATCTGCTGCACGAGTTTCACCATGCGATCGTGCTTGTCTTTGTCCTGCGGATCGGCCAGGTCGAGCCTGCGGATCGGCAGTTCGCGAATGGACCGCACCTTCACCTGCGGAAAGATCTCTTGCCGCGATTCCTGCACCGTCTGGCGGTAGACCCAGCGCAACAGGCGCGAGTTCAACAGGCCGACCAGGTAGCGCACATCCGTGCCGTCTCGCGGGGAGTACAGCGCCAAGAGCGAGTTGCGGAAGTAGTCGGCCCCTTCGCGCGGCCCCACGATGGGATGCCCCGCCGTCTGGCGGATCACAAATAGCGCCTCGGCGTACCTGTCCTTCGGCTTGATGGTGAAGTACTCACCCTCCTCGGGCCGATAGTCGAGCCTCAGCACCTTGGAAGGGCGCTGACACTGATAGGGTGCAATCTGCTTTCCCTCCAGCACCGCCACGCACCCGGGCGCCGATTGCCCCGCCGGCAGGACCAGCTTCCGGGAACAGTTGCCGGTGTGTACCCCGGGGTCGGCCACCAGGGCACCCAGCGAATACGATTCCTGGCGGAGCTTCGGCAAGAGACTGCCCATCGCCGGCCCCACCCACGGGTCTGCACTCTCGCATCGGACGCCGCACCCCGGAGCGCTGTCCGATTGCCGAATCAACGTCTCTCCGCGGTAGGCCCGATCCGCCACCAAGGTCAGTGCCGGCGTCACCACCCCCGGGAACACCGCCTCGCCCCAATAGCGCACCTCGACCAGGCCGGCATAGCGGCCGATGGTCTCGCGCAGCGGTCCATACCCGTCCAGATGCCCCACCTGATCGGGCACGATGAAAGCCGCAAAACGCCTGGATAGATCTCGCACGGACCGTTCCATGAACAACCCATGGGAGGTCACCCAGCCGCCGGCCTCGTAGTGCTCCGCGAAATAGGCCCGCTCCTTCTGCGACAAACCCACCGCCTGGCGGCCCGAAAAAGACAGATACGGTGGATTACCGATCACCGCGTCGAAACCGCAACCGCCCGGCGATCCCTTACGGTCGCGGCTCTGATGACCAGCCTCACCCTCATCGAAGACCTCGGGGAACTCGGCGCCCCAGTCGAAGACCTTGACGCGGCCGCGTTCCGCGTCGCCGCGCATGGCCCTGCGGTCGTCGTGGAAGTCGGGACCGATGAGGCTGTGCCCGCACTTGATGCGGCCGGCCAGATCGGGCATAGCCCGTTCGCCAAACGCACCCCGCTCATTGCCCGGGATCCGCCGAGATTCTCCGTCCAGGGCCTCGAGCAGCAACGACAGCTTGGCAACCTCGACCGCCTGCGGATCGACGTCCACGCCGTAGATGTGCTCCCGCAGGATGCGCTCGCGTTCGGCGATGCTCAGACGAAAGCTGGATCGCGGCCCGCGGATTGCGGCTCGCGGATTGGCAGGTTCGAGAATCGGCGGGTCGGCTCTCCCGGTCCAGCCCGCGGGGTCGTTAGTGGTGTAATAGTCCAGATACCAGCGCAGGAGGCATCGATAGGCCCCCAGCAGAAAGGAACCCGAGCCGCAGGCCGGATCGAGCACCCGCAGGGGCATGTCCAACCGCGGGCCATTGACCTTCTTGCCCCGTTCCCGACCAACCCACTTGACCGTCCGGCCCTCCAGCAGCTTGCCGACCGTGTGCTCGACTAGGTATTCAACAATGAAGCCCGGCGTGTAGTAAACCCCGCCGGCCTTCCTCACCTCCGGCTTCTCCTCCACCACCGCCCGGCGACCCTTGGTCGGCCGGATGACCTTGCCGAGGAACTGCTCGTAGACCCGGCCCAGGATCTCGACCGGCAGAACGGAGAATTCGTACGGACACTCGGGATAATAGAGCCCCCCGATTATCTCCCGTAGGACGCCATCGCCGATCACCAGGCCGGGCGTAAGCCGGTCCGGGCCGTCGGGCTTTCCCCTCTCCGTCCGAAAGTGGAATAGCCCGGAGTTGTACCGCTCCTCCGCCCGGCGAAAGACGGAGAGCAGACGGGAGTAAACCCCGGGCCCAGTGCTCAAGGACCGAAGCTGGGCATAGGGCTCCGCGCCACGCTCCTCACCCATCCGCAGAAAGATGATCCGGTCGATGATCTTGCCCACGGCGTAGTTCAAGTCGCCAGCCGACAGACCGGCGTTGCCCAGGGCGATGCCGTCGGCCAGCAGGCCGCTCCAGTGTTCGATGTCCGCGAGAAGTACGCTTTCAACGTCGCCCGCTGAGCCCCGGCGGCGGATAGACTCGGCGTACCTGCCAAGCGAGCCCTCCAGGACGGCCTTCCTGGAGAACATCGAGGCGATTTCGCCCCAGCGCCGCGGGTACTCATCGCAGGTCAAGTGCAGAACGAGGGCGGTGGAAGGCTTGTCCTTCGGCCGGGGCCGGATGCGGCAGTCGTAGACCGCCAGCCCCCGGAAGTCGGTCACGATGGCCAGGGGGTGCTTGGCACTCCAGGCGTACCGGCGGATCTGATAGGCGGGGCCGGGGCCGCCCTTGACGCCCACCGAGGGCGCCTGGGCCTCCACGAAGAACAGCCTGTCCCCGCCGACGCCGAAGCAGTAGTCCGGAGCCTTGGCCTGGCCGGCAGACTTGATCGCCTCCTCATCGCTGAGGTCCCGGCGCACCTGGTCCTGGCCGGCGACCGTGTCCACGTCCCAGCCCAGCGACCCAAAGAAAGACTCGATGAACTCGCCGCCAACTGCGCTTCCGATGGTAGACTGCGACGAGGAGCTTCCCTTGTGCCGTTCTAATCGCAGCACCAGCTGATAGACTGACTTCGGGCAGGGCCAAGCCTCGGCTGGCTGCACTCCGGACATGCGGTCATCATAACCAACCAACGGTCGGTACGGCGTAAAGAAAAACGCCCGATGAGCCAGGAGACCCATCGGGCGCTGTGTATAGCAAGAAACAAAGATTGCCGGCCAACGGATTGCTCCGTCGGACGTTGGCGCCAGGCGCCAACCGAAAATGAGCTGACCTCTTCACGGCGGGGCATCGCTGATCCGGTCCCTAAAGACCGGCCCGGCGCTGCGTTGCCATGTCTAGGCATCCCCTAGAAAGGAGGTGATCCAGCCGCAGGTTCCCCTACGGCTACCTTGTTACGAC
>CAZFMS010000203.1:0-7998 GCA_964520125.1 uncultured Planctomycetaceae bacterium | reverse complement strand
AGCGGTGCCCCGCTTTGGCCGTCGTAACGCAAGATGTTGTTAGTGAAGAAACCAGCCGCGTACAGGTTGCCGTCCGGGCCGAAGATGAGGCCAACGGACTCGCCCAGCCCGCCGCTGCCGACCGGGACGAAGGCGTCGATGAACTCCCCGCTTTGGCCGTTGTAGCGCAGGACACTCAAGTTATCGCGACTGCTGACGTAAAGGTTGCCGTCCGGGCCGAAGACCAGGCCCTCGGGCGCATCCAAGTCGTCGCTGCCGGTGAGAATGAAGGTGTCGATGAATGTGCCGCTCTGACCATCGTAGCGCAGAATGCTGTCGTTGTTGAAACTAGCCACGTAGAGGTTGCCGTCCGGGCCGAAGACCAGGCCATAGGGGGAAGCCAGCCCGCCGTTGCCGGCAGTGACGAATGCACCGCCGAAGGCCCCGCTCGCACCGTCGTAGCGCAGAACGCTGTCGGTGCCAAAACTGCTGACATACAGGTCTCCATCCGGGCCCAGCACTATGCCTCTGGGTCCGTCCAGCCCGCCACTGCCCGCACCGACCAAGGCGTCTACAAAGACACCGGTTTGGCCGTCGTACCGCAGGATCCGATCGTCGTCTCGGCTGCTAACCAGCAGCCGGACCGTCTGAGCCCTCGCAACGCCCCCCCCGGCCAGGGCCAGGACGACCGCCATGGTCATGCGGGCGCACATATTTCTGCTCGTCATTCTGCGCTTCCTCTCATCGTTTGACCTTCGCTCGTCGCCGATGCTCTCCGGCGACATGGCCGGCCCTTCTCTCCGTAGGGTGCGCCCCGCGGGCCCACCGCAGTCCGGCATCATCATTGCCTGGCTCGCACCCTCGGACCCTACCGCTCAACCGCGCTGCCGGCGCGACTGGCGCCGTCGCGTCCAACCGATGCCCAACAACATCGCCGGCATCATCAGGATGCCGCCCGCCCCGCACCCGCAAGTGCCGGCGGGTTGTCCGGCGGGACCGGACTCGCAGGCGTCACCGATGCCGTTGCTATCCGCGTCCGCCTGATCGGCATTCGCCGTTGCCGGGCAGTTGTCCAGACAATCCAGCCAGCCGTCGCCATCACTATCGGCGTCGGGGTTGCCGCAGCCACAGATGCCGGGATCGAGTTTGTTGGGATCGTTCGGGCAGGGATCGAAGCAATCAGGGGTGCCGTCGTCGTCGGTGTCCGCGTCCGACACCCCGCAGCCGCAAATCCCCGACCCGGTCTTGGTCGGATCATTCGGGCAACCGTCGCATTCGTCCATCACCCCGTCGGCGTCCGCATCCGGTCGGGGTGCGGCGACGGCGAGGAACCCAAGGTCAGAGAATCCCGTGGTGATGGTGACCAGGTCCTCGACGTTGGACCCGTCCAGGTCGGCCCGCTGGATCTTGCTGGTGCTGGTGTCCGTCCAGTACATCTTGCCGGCGGTCGGGTCTAGGGCCAGGCCCCGGGGAACAATCAATCCGGTCACCAGATCCTCAACGTTGGACCCGTTCAGGTCGGCCCGCTGGATCTTGTCGAAGACGACGTTCGTCCAATACACCTTGCCCGCCGCCGGGTCCACGGCGATGCCAAGGGGACTAGCCAATCCGGTGGTGACCAGGTCCTCGACATTGGACCCGTCCAGGTCGGCCCGCTGGACCTTGTTGGTGGTGACGTCCGTCCAGTACATCTTGCCGGCGACAGGGTCCAGGGCGATACCATATGGATCGAGTAATCCCGTAGTGACCAGGTCCTCAACGTTGGTCCCGTCCAGGTCGGCCCGCTGGATCTTGCCGGCGCTGGCGTCCGCCCAGTACATCTTGCCCGCGGCCGAGTCCAGGGCGATGTCACTGGGACCGCTCAATCCCGTGCTGACCAAGTCCTCGACATTGGACCCGTCCAGGTCGGCCCGCTGGATCTTGTCGTTGTGCAGGTCCGTCCAGTACATCTTGCCCGCGGCCGGGTCCAGGGCGATGCCACTGGGGCCGATCGATCCCGTGGTTACCATGTCCTCGACGTTGGACCCGTCCAGGTCGGCCCGTCGGACCTGGCCGGTGTTGAAGTCCGTCCAGTACATCTTACCCGCGAGATCGATGGCGTCCGGCACGCCGTTGTCGTTGCAGTCCGGCGCCTGGGCCGCGGCCATCGCCGCCGGCCAGATCACCGCCACGATGAAACCGATCAGGTTGAGTCGCCTGGTCATTTCTGTTTCCTCCTCGAGTTAGGAAGGGTGATCGGACGCCCGCCAGCCTTCCCGGCGAGTCGGAACCGGCGCGAGCGGCGCCGCGTCCAGCCGATGCCCAACAACATCGCCGGCATCATCAGGATGCCGCCCGCCCCGCAGCCGCAAGCACCGGGCTGGCCGGCGGGAGGCGGTTCGCAGGCGTCGCCGATGCCGTTACCGTCGCCGTCGGCCTGATCGGCATTCGCAGTCATCGGGCAGTTGTCCAGACAGTCGATGATCCCGTCGCCGTCGCCGTCATCCAGGCTGTCAGGCGTGCCGCATCCGCAGATGCCGGGCGCCACCTTGGCAGGATCGTCGGGACATTGATCGAAGCAATCCGGCGTGCCGTCGCCGTCGGTGTCCGTGTCGGCGACCCCGCAGCCGCAAATGCCGGGTGCGGTCTTGGTCGCATCATTCGGACAGCCGTCGCATTCGTCCATCACCCCGTCGGCGTCCGTGTCCGGGCTGGGCGCGGCGAGGGCGATGAACAGAAGGCTGTCCACTACCAGCGCCGTCACCAGGTCCTCTACATTGGCGCCGTTCAGGTCGGCCCGCTGGATCTTGGCGGTGCCGTAGTCCGTCCAGTACATCTTGCCCGCGGCCGGGTCCAGGGCGATGCCATGGGGTTCAGTCAATCCCACAGTGACCAGGTCCTCGACGTTGGACCCATCCAGGTCGGCCCGCTGGATCTTGGCGGCGCCGTAGTCCGCCCAGTACATCTTGCCCGCGGTCGGGTCCAGGGCGATGCCAATGGGAACACTCAACCCCGTGACCAGGTTCTCGACGTTGGACCCGTTCAGGTCGGCCCGCTGGATCTTGCCGGCACTGCCTTCCGCCCAGTACATCTTGCCTGCGGCCGGGTCCAGCGCGATGCCACGGGGATCAACCAATCCCGCAGTGACCAGGTCCTCCACGTTGCTGCCATCCAGGTCGGCTCGCTGGACCTTGCCGGTGAGCTCGTCCGTCCAGTACATCTTGTCCGCGGCCGGGTCCAGGGCGATGCCTTCGGGAAAATTAAGTCCCATGGTGACTAGGTCCTCGACGGCCGCGCCGTCCAGGTCGGCCCGCCGGATCATGTTCGCGCGAAAGTCCGTCCAGTACATCTTGCCGCCGGCCGGGTCCAGGGCGATGCCTTCGGGAGAACCCCATCCCACGTTGCCCAGGTCCACGACGTTGGTGCCATCCAGGACCGCCCGCTGGATCTTGGCCGTGCCCGAGGTCGTCCAGTACATCTTGCCGGCAAGATCGACGTCGTCCGGCACGCCGTTGTCGTTGCAGTCCTGCGCCTGAGCCACGGCGCTAGCCGCCAGCCAGGCGGCCGCCGCGATGAAACCGATCAGGCTGAATCTCCAGGTCATTTCTGTTTCCTCCTCAAATCAGGAAAGGTGTCCAGACCCCCACCGGCCGTTCCGGCGCACCAGGGCCGGCCCGATCGGCGCCGTCGCGTCCAGCCGATGGCCAACAACATCGCCGGCATCATCACGATGCTACCCGCCCCGCACCCGCAAGTGCCGGCGGGTTGCCCGGTGGGACCAGCCTCACAGGCGTCGCCGATGCCGTTGCCGTCGCCGTCGGCCTGGTCGGCATTCGCAGTTGTCGGGCAGTTGTCCAGACAGTCGATGACACCATCATCGTCACCATCATCCAGGCTGTCGGGCATCCCACACCCGCAGATGCCGGGCGCGATCTTGGCCGGATCGTCTGGACATTGATCAAAGCAATCGGGAGTGCCGTCGCCGTCGGTGTCCACGTCCGAGACCCCGCAGCCGCAAATTCCCGGCACGGTCTTGGTCGCATCATTCGGGCAATCGTCGCATTCGTCCATCACCCCGTCAGCGTCCGTGTCCGGGCTGGGCATGGCGAGCACGATGTACTGAGCGCTGCCCAGTCCAGCAGTGACCAGGTCCTCGACGTTGGACCCGTCCAGGTCGGCCCGCTTGATCTTGCCTGGGTCCACCCAGTACATCTTGCCCGCGGCCGGGTCCAGGGCGATGCCAAGAGGACCACCCAATCCGGTGACCAGGTCCTCGACGTTGCCGCCGTCCAGGTCGGCCCGCTGGAGCTTGTTGGTGTCGGCGTCCGCCCAGTACATCTTGCCCGCGGCCGGGTTCAGGGCTATGCCAAAGGGAAAACTCAATCCCGTGGTGACCAGGTCCTCGACGTTGGAGCCGTCCAGGTTGGCCCGCTGGATCTTCTTGATGCCGTTGTCTGTCCAGTACATCTTGCCAGCGGCCGAGTCCAGGGCGATGCCCTCGGGGAAACTCAATCCGGTGACCAGGTCCTCGACGTTGGACCCGTCCAGGTCGGCCCGCTGGATCTTCTTGGTGTCGTTGTCTGTCCAGTACATCTTGCCGGCGGCCGGGTTCAGGGCGATGCCAATGGGGTAGAGCAATCCCGTGGTGACCAGATCCTCGACGACTGTGCCGACCAGGTCGGCCCGCTGGATCTTCTGGGTGAAGGCGTCCACCCAGTACATCTTGCCCGCGGCCGAGTCCAGGGCGATGCCACGAGGACTAGCCAATCCGGTGACCAGGTCCTCGACGTTGGCCCCGTCCAGGTCGGCCCGTTGGATTTTTTGGGTGTCGCGGTCCGTCCAGTACATCTTGCCGGCAAGATCGATATCGTCCGGCACGCCGTTGTCGTTGCAGTCCTGCGCCTGAACCACGGCGATGGCTGTCGGCCAGACCACCGCCGCGATGAAGCCGATCAGGCTGAATCTCCACGTCATCTCTGTTTCCTCCGCAAACCAGGTAAGGTGGCCAGACGCCCGCCGGCCGTCCCGGCGCGCCGGGACCGGCCCAACCTGCGCCTTTCGTCCTCGAGCGCGTGGCATGAGCAGGCCGGTTGATCGGACCCGAGCGACCCAATGGCACTCGAACCACGCCTGCCGGTCAGGGCTTGGTGAACACCTCGCCCTGAACCGTCTTTGTTTTCGGTGTGCTGCTCGCCAATTCGCGAGGCCAGCGGGACTCCGCACAAACGCTCGCGATTCGGTGGCGGCGGCGACTTCACACGTGCGGGAGGCACCACCGCCGCTGTTCGTGCATTTTACCACGACGCGGCGGCCCGGACAACCTCCCCCCCAGGGTCCGAATAACTCGTCACCCGGCCCGACCCCCGGTGTCTAGACCATTGGCCGGCCCTGGCCATCCCCGGTGAGGACGCCTCTCTCGGCAAGCAGCTTCATCATGGCCATGCCGGGGTGTAGACCGGCGACTCACGCCCCTCACCTTGCACCTACACCACCTGGACCCCCTCGGCCTCCGTCAACTCGCGATACAGGCCGCTCAGCCGCTCGGTCACCGGACCGACGCCGCCGTCACCGATGGTCCGTCCGTCCACCTTGGTGACCGCGGCCAGCTCCCCCATCGTGCCGCTGCAAAACATCTCCGCAGCGCGATACACCTCCGTCAGAGAGAAATCCCCCTCTCGATGCGGAATCTGATGTCGCCCGCACAGATCCAGGACCGTGCCCCGCGTGATGCCCTCCGGACAGGACCCACAGCGGCTGGTCGTCACCCGGCCGCCCTCGACGATGAAGACATGCGTGGCGTTCGTCTCGGCCACGAACCCCCGACAGTCTAGCATCAAGGCGTCATCGGCCCCGGCCACGTTGGCCTCGATCTTCGCCAGGATCGACGGGAGCAAATTGCAACTGTGAATCTTCGGATCGAGGCAATCCGGCGGGGATCGGCGAATGCTGCTGGTGATCAGACTCAGGCCCGACTGGTCATACACCGGCGACTTGTGCTCGGCCAGCACGATCAGCGTCGGACCCGCCTGATTCAGTCGGGGGTCCATCCCGGAGGTGATCTTGACGCCCCGGGTAAGCGTCAGACGAATGTGCACGCCATCGACCATCTTGTTGGCCTCCAACGTACGCTTGATATCCGCGATGATCTTCTCCTGCGGTGGGATCTCCGTGAACGCCAACGCCAACGCCGAGCTGCGCAGCCGGTCGAGGTGCTCATCGAGTTTGAAGATCCGCCCGTTGTACAGCCGCAGTCCTTCCCAGACAGCATCCCCGCCCTGCACCGCAGAGTCGAACGGACTGACCCCGGCCTCGTCCCGGTGAACCAGCCGCCCATCGATGTTGATCAGCAGATCGCGGTTCTTTTCGTTAAACGTCTGCAACATTAGTCAAAGCCCTTGCTCGCCTTTGTGCTCTTGGCCACCTGGATGCGCCTCAACACAATCGAAGTCGGTAGAGCTGCCCGTAGTGCTCCTCACACTCCGCCAGCAGACCGCGAAACTCCTCCCGGACCTCCTCATCCTTGGGCCGGTACTGCTGAAAGCCCGTCGATTTCTCCACCGCACCATACCAATGCTTCGCCCAGATCCCGTCGGTGTCCCTCCGGCCCGGCGGCCAGGAGAGCATCGCCTCGGCGAAGTCGACTCCCACTGCCGCGCACAGCCGCTCCAGTATGCCCCGCGGATCCTCCAGCACGTCACGGGCGTCGATGATCGGTGGCGGTTTGCCGGCCCGCTCCTGCAATAAGTGCACCATCTCGACCTGCTGCGGAAGACCCGTATCCGCCAGCGTCGGGTTCGGCAAGTGCTTGACCAGAGAGGTGAGCATCTCCCGCGGCTCGCGGATCAGAAAGCAGTGCGTAAGTTGGTCCAACCACCCGCGGCCAATGTTCGGCAGCAAATGGTGAGCCATGTGTTTCTGGTAGAAGATCGACTTGCCCCCGGGAATCGGACCGGTAAGCCACTCAACCACCTTGCCCCAATCCGTCTCCTGGTGGGAGATCACCTCCTCACGGCCCGGATGGTCGATCCCCGTCTCCACCAAGTAATGAGCATACAGCGGCTCGTCGCAGACCAACGTGTCCGGCCTATTCCCCCACGAGCGCAACAGGGCGGTCGAGATATTCCGCGGCCCGGACCACATGGCGATTCGTACTGGCCTGCCCATCTGGAGAATCTCCCACCGAGGCCGGCAGCCTCCCGCGAACGCGAGATTGTAACAGCATTGTACCCCTGATCGACATGGTACCGACCACCCGAAACGACCGTGCCCGATCCCCCCACCAAGAAGAGCCCCGGGCTTCAGCCCGCGCCGCCTCTCGACCACCAAGTTCTCCCCAGACCACTCCCAGCCAGCCACGAGGGCCAGGACAAACGTCTGATCAGTCTGGGTATCACCGGCCGATGGTCCGCCAGTGCCCGCCCGTTGCCGTTCTCTTCCGGGCCCACCGGCCGCCGCACTACACCCTCTCCTGCTAACCGGACCGCTTGTAGGTGCCGGTCATCTCCATCTTCTTGACCATGTGCATCATGTCGGCCCACTCATCCACCCGCCATTCAAGCGTGTCTTTGTTGGCCACCTTCATCTCGTAGCATCCGTAGGAGGTGGTCCCGTCCAGACCGACGCTGGTGAACGGCATGGTCCAGGTCTTGGTGCCCTTGTCGTAGCGGGCCGTGCCCTGCTGGGGGAAGCCCCAGTTGTTGAACATCCACCAGATGTACTTGCCCTGCGTGGGGTGCCAACTCCAAATCCCCGCATTCTCGAAACGCATCTCCCCGCTGGCCGAGGTCATCTGACCGTGCAGGCAACGCTTGTCCAGCGTCCAATTCCAGGTCGCCTGGCCGGTCCACTTGTCATGGGGGGCCTCGGCGTTGAGCATCTGGGCCTCCCAGTCCCAGGACCCCACGAAGACCTCGTAGGCCTCCAGCTCCGCGGCCCGCTCCGGCCGCTGGACCTTCGCAAAATCAACCTTCGGAGCGGCGCAGCCCGCCGTCAGCAAGCCGAACACCGGCCCGGCCAAGATCAACAACCTTCGTCTCGTGC
>CAZFMS010000202.1:0-8032 GCA_964520125.1 uncultured Planctomycetaceae bacterium | reverse complement strand
GCCCATCCGCAGCAGCATCTTCTCCCCACACTCGTCGCACTTCACATCCGTCTCGATGGGCTTGGGCCGCTCCGGTGGAGGATGCTCGACTTCGGCCTTCTTCTTGGCCGCCCCCCGCAGGTTCGCCGCCGACTTGCACGACGGGCAGCTAAAGAACGGGCCGAAGCGACCGTTCTGCATGGCCATCTCCGCCCCACAACCAAAACACGTCAGCGGCTTCTCCGGCCAGGTCTCGACCACCGGCCGGCCGGTCCGCGTCCAGGCAAAGCCCGCCGGCGGCGGACCCAATGCCTCCATCTCCTCGTTCGTCAGCCGCTTGGCCTTGCCCCGAACCTTGTTGTTCCCGTTGAGGGCCTTGCCGTTGCCGTTGGGCGTCTCCGGCGGGGCATCGGGTATTTTCCCCTCTGCCTCCAACGCCTTCAGATGGTCCAGCTTGTCCGTCGGCATCGCGTTGCGACACTTGGGAAAACCCGAACAGCTCAGGAACGGCCCCCGCTTGCTCCGGCGGATCACCATCGGCCGGCCGCACTTGTCGCACCGGGCTCCGGCATCCTCCGGCTTGGGCTTCTCGACGTACACCCCGTCCGGCAGCGGGGCCGTCGCCCGGCACGTCGGATACTTGGTGCAGCCCATAAACGCCCGGCTGCCCGAGAACCGCACCTGCATGGCCGCCGCACACTCCGGACACTCCTGCTTGATCTCCCCGGGCTCGACCTTCTTCAGCGGCACGCCCTCTTCCGAGCAGGGCTTGATGCTGCTGCACTCCGGATAGCCCGAGCAACCGAGAAACGGCCCGCGACGACTCTTCCGTAAGACCATCGGCCGGTCGCACAACTCGCACTTCTCCGAGATCTCGACCGGCTCGACCAGGTCTCCGTTGTGGTCGATGTCCCTCGACACCTTGCACTCCGGATAGCCCGTGCACGACAGGAATCGTCCGTTCTTACCGAATCGGTAGACCATCGGCAGGCCGCAATCCTGGCACTTGTACTTGCTGGGCTCCGCCCGAACCCCCTCCATCTCCTCATGGGCCCGAGCCAGCGCCACCTTGAACGGGTCGTAGAACTCGTGGAGCACCTGATGCCAGTCCAGATGCTTCTCCTCGATCTTGTCCAGTTCGTCTTCCACGTGACTGGTGAACCCCAGATCCATGATCTTCGGGAAATGGTGCACCAGCTTCTCGGTGACGATCTCCC
Organism: uncultured Planctomycetaceae bacterium; assembly: GCA_964520125.1. GTDB lineage: Bacteria > Planctomycetota > Phycisphaerae > UBA1845 > UTPLA1 > JAFGQA01. The sequence goes on along the minus strand of CAZFMS010000202.1, from coordinate 6,836 downwards.
CTCGAACCGTGGGACTGAACTTCCGGTCGACCTGTTCCACGTAGCCCCGATCCTGAATCGTCTTGATGATCGCCGCGTAGGTGCTCGGCCGGCCGATTCCCTCGGCCTCCAAAGCCTTGACCAACGAGGCCTCGGTGTACCGGGCCGACGGCATCGTGTACTTCTGCGTTGGCCGCAATTCGACCGGGCCCACCGCTCGGCCTTCCTCGAGAACGGGCAACAACTGATCGCCCTGCGGAACGCCCATGACCCTGTAGAACCCGTCAAAGACCAGTACTCTCCCGCTGGCCTTGAACACCGCCGGTCCGCCCTCAGTCTGGGCGGTGATCATCGCCGTCGTCGTGTCCCACTCTGCCGGGGCGATCTGGCAGGCGACGAAACGGTTCCAGATCAAGGTGTAGAGCCGGTGTTGCTCGGACGTCATGTGCCCCTTCATCGCCTCGGGGGTCCGGCGCACGTCGGTGGGCCGAACGGCCTCGTGGGCCTCTTGGGCCTTCTTCGCCCGTCCGAAGCGGTTGGGCTTCGCCGGCAGGTAGCGCTGGCCGTAGGATTCCTTGATCAGTCCGCGGACCGTCTCCACCGACTCGGCCGAGAGATTCGTCGAATCGGTTCGCATGTAGGTGATCAACCCGACGTTGCCTTCGCCGGTCTTGATGTCCAGACCTTCGTAGAGGGCCTGGGCGATTCGCATGGTCTTGGAGGTCGGGAAGCGAAGCTGGTTGGCACCCGCCTGCTGCAGCGTGGCGGTGATGAACGGGGCCGACGGCTTGACCGTCCGACGCTTGGTCTCCAGGCTGCGGACCGTGAACTTGGCGGCTCGGTCGTAGTCGATTTCGCTGGCCAGTTCGATGGTGAGCTGGTTCAGATGCGGATACTCGCTTCGCGCCTCGCGGGAGGACTCTTGAACCCGGCAGCCCAGGAGCCCCGCCACCTCTGCCGCCCGCTCCACGGCGCTGGCAAATGTCCACGCGCCGTCGGCCTGCTTCTCGAGACTGCCGGCCGGCCGAAAGGCGGCGCCCTCCGGAAACTCCACCAGCTCGGCCCGGAAACAGGATCGTTGACTCAGCCATTCGGCCCGCTGGTCGGCGGTTGGGCCGTTCGGCAGCGAAGTGTCGGTGGCCAGGAAGGCACTCCATTCCGTACTCAATTCGGCGGCCTTCTGCTGGTCGGCCGCGATGATCGCCCCGATCGCCCAACTCTCCCGTGGTTCGAAGGCCCGAATCTCGGCCTCGCGGGTCACGATCATCCGCACGGCCACAGATTGAACCCGGCCGGCCGACAGCCCCTTGGCCAGCTTCTTCCATAACAGCGGCGAAAGCTCGTATCCCACGACGCGGTCCAGAATCCGTCGGGCCTGCTGAGCATCGACCTTGGCCTTGTCGATCTCGTGGGGGTGGGCGAAGGCCTCCGCGATGGCCGACTTGGTGATCTCGTTGAAGACGACTCGCTTGATCTTCTCGGGGGGCAGCTCGAGGGCGTGGGCCAGGTGCCAGGCGATGGCCTCCCCCTCTCGGTCCAGGTCGGTGGCCAGGAAAACGATGGGGGCCTTGTCGGCCGCCTTCTTCAGCTCGTCGACGGTCTTGCGGTGGCTGGGGAGGATCTCGTAGCTGGGTTCGAAGTTGCGGCCGGTGTCGATCCCGTAGCTCCGCGGAGGCAGGTCGCGGACGTGTCCCTTGCAGGCCTTGACGACGTACTTGCCGCCCAGGTACTTGTTGATCGTCTTGGCCTTGGCCGGCGACTCGACGATGACCAGCGATTTTCCGGAGGGGCCACTCGACCCACCGGCAACCTCTTTGGAAGGTGGCGACTTCTTGGCCATGAATCCGCAACTTCCTGCAATAAAGGGCCTTATGGCGCTTATTCAATCGGCTCGACCTCGCCGAGGGGCGACGGAGCGGTTCCGCCGAGCGTATATCGGCGTGGGTTTCCCATTCCTGAACGAGTAATCGCCGACTCCCCCGGGGCACAGCGGGAGGACCCTAGCATGGCCCGGAGGGACTGTCAAACCTTGCCTATCGGTGATTCTGCCGCATTCCTCACCTCCGGAAGCCCGGCACATTGGGGCCGCGTGGATGGCAAACCGGCTTCCAGCAGAGTCTCTAATAACGCATAAACACTTATTATGGAAAGGTTTACGATTATGGATGGCTCCTCGGTTTTATGTATCGAGTTGGACACGGTATCGGACCAGCCTCGGCCGCCGAGGATTCTCGACCGGACCATGCCCGACCTGTGATTTGGCGTCCATCCCGGCGATAGCTGGCCTCGTCTTTCGGAATGGCGGGCTGGGAGCGAAAAAGCAACTGTTAACCGGACTCACTCGTAATGCAGACCGATATCCATTGCGAAAGGACCTGGTTGGCTGTTGCGTTTATGTTATTAGGGCGAGGGGAGCGAATCGGCCTATAATGGCAGCAGCCCACCCGCGTCAGAACCGTACAAAGTACAAGACGAGCCGTCCTCGACCTCGAGGTGCTCCGGTTTCGGTAATGGACCGTACGCTTCTATGCAATAAGGAGTTAGCGATGCGAGCGAAATTTCTTGGGATGCCCGTGATTACTATGATCGCGGTCTCGGCGATGTTTGTATCCGCCGCTCTGGCGGGTCCTCCGGCCGGGACCAAACCTGACGGTCCTCCGTCCAAGGCCCCCAAAGAGAAGCCTGATTTTCCCAAGTTCGACGAGGCCATGAAGGGCTTCAAGGAGGTGCCCACCGGTGAGAAGCCATTCTTGACCCTCTGGCACAACGAGAAGAAGGACTCGCTGAGGGCTCAGATTCCCGCATCGCTGATCGGGCAGCAGTTTCTGATCGCCACCAGCATGTCCGGCGGCCCGGTGGCTACTGGGTTTCAACTGGACCACTACCTGGCCTACTTCGATCGCATGGACAAGAAGCTCGTTCTGATGCGGGTGGACCCACGTTACGTCGAGGGAGGCGACAAGCCGGTAGCCGAGGTGATCAAGCGCAGCTACGGCGGGGACGTGATTCTAAAGGCGGTCAAGATCGTCACCATGAAGGGTTCTGACCCTATCGTCGATTTGGACGGTCTGTTCAAGGCCGACTTTGCACGGATCGGCCGCCTGGGGGGCGGCACGGTGGACGCCGGCCTCAGCAAGTGGGCCAACTTCAAGGCCTTTCCCCAGAACATCGAACTATCCGTCGACCTGGCCATGATGCGTCAAGGCACCGGCCGGCGGATGCTCTTTCACTACAGCCTCTCGAAGATTCCGGAATCCTCCAAGGGCTACAAGTCGCGGGTGGCCGACGACCGGATCGGCTACTTCATGACCGTGCGGAAGGACTGGTCCAAGAAGCACGATGCCCAGACGCTGTTTGATCGCTACATCAACCGTTGGCGCCTGGAGAAACGCGATCCCAGCCTGGAGCTGAGCGCTCCCAAGCATCCGATCATCTGGTACATCGAGAAGACTGTTCCGCTGCAATACCGCCGCTGGGTCAAGGAGGGCATCCTGGAGTGGAACAAGGCCTTCAGGAAATGCGGCTTTCTCGATGCCCTGGAGGTCATCCAGCAGGAGGACTACGACCCGCGCACCAAGGACCTGGACCCCGAGGACGTCCGCTACAACTTCTTCCGCTGGATCGTGACCGGTCGGGGCTTCGCGATGGGGCCGTCAAGGGCCCACCCGTTGACCGGGCAGATCTTCGATGCGGACATCGTGTTCGACGATTCGATGGTCCGACACTACGTCAGCGCTTGGGAGAGGCTGACCGGCGGCGAAGAATCCTGGGAACCCCTGAACCCCATCATGGAGGACTTCTTCTGCTCCCATCCTGAATGGACTTATCGATCGCCGATCGAGAGCCTGTTGCCCAACGTGCGGATGCACCACGACCCGGACGCCGAGTTCTTTCGCAACCTGATGCGTTACCTGCATGACAAGGGGCAGCCGATGTGCGAGTTGGCCGCCGGGATGGCCGACCAGATGCGGTTCGCCCGGGTGGCCATGGAAGCCCAGGGGATGGTTCCTCACAGCGAGGATTTCATCGGCCAGATCATCAAGGAAATAACCATTCACGAGGTGGGCCACTGCCTGGGACTTCGACACAACTTCAAGGCCAGCACCTGGCTGCCCATGGAGGAGGTCGAGGAGCACAATCTGGCCGGCGATCCCAACGTCGGCTCGGTGATGGACTACAACCCGCCGATCGTCTCCCCGCGCGGCGAGAAGCAGGGCTCCTTCACCACCCGTTCGATAGGGCCGTATGACTATTGGGCGATCGAGTACGGCTACCGGCCGATGGGCAAGCCCCACAAGGACGAGCAGGAGATGCTGAAGAAGATCACCGATCGGGTGGCCGAAGCCGGCCTGGACTATGCCACCGATGATGACACTATCTCCGTTCTTTCGCCCGACCCCCTGTCCAATCGTTTCGACATGGGCCGCGACGTGATGGATTATGCCAAGCGACAGATCAAGCTCGCGGACAGCCTCCTGACCGACATCATGGACTGGGCGGTGAAGGACGGCGAATCGTATACTCGTCTGCGCCGGGCCTTCGCCACAATTCTCGGCCAGCGGGCTTCGGCCAGCACGTTTGTGGCCCGCTTTCCGGGCGGCCAGATCATCAACCGGGACCACAAGGGTGATTCCGACGCCAGGACCCCGGTCACCATCGTGGAAGCCAAGGAGCAACGGGAAGCCGTGGAGTTCGTTTGCCGGAAGGTTTTTGCCGAGGACGCCTACCAGGTGTCCCCGGAGGTCCTGGGCCATCTTGGTGTGGGGCGCTTCGGCCACTGGGGCTCGGACAACTACGACTTCCCCGGAGACTTCAACATCCACGAGTTCATTGCCCGCTCCCAGTATCGATGCCTGTTCACTTTGATGAATCCCTTTACGATCCGCCGAATCCACGACAACCAGGTGAAGTTCGGTGAGGATGAGGAGGTCTATACCCTGGCGGAGCACATCGAGTCGATTGCCGAAGCGATATGGTCTGAACTCGACGACCGCGGTCGGGAGGGCTCTCGGGGGGAGCCGTTCGTCAGCGGATTCCGCCGCAACCTGCAGAGGAACCACCTGGACATGCTGATGAACATGGTCCTGAGCAAGCCCGGAGCCACGGTGCCGGCCGACGCCAACGCCCTGGCCCGGCATGCCGCAGCCCGCTTGTCCAAGAAGATCGGTCGGACCCTGAAGTCCGCGGAACTCGACCTGACCTCCGAGGCCCACCTGGCAGACGTGAAGAAGCGCGTCGACAAGGCCCTGGAGGCGGAATATTCGGCCAACGGCGGTCGCAGGTCCTCGGGGCGGGTGATCTTCTTCCACGGGACCGAGCGGCCGGCGGCGGACCCGATCTCGGTACTGCCCGCCGAGTAGCCCCGGGATTATCGCTGGACGCCTGGGCGTCCGGCCCTGGATATCACCTCAGGCCCCGAATCATGGATTTCGGGGCCTTTTTCATGGGGCGGTTCTTCCCTCGGGTGGCGGCGCTACTTGACATCGGCCTACCGACCACGACAGAATTTAGGCTGTTGGCACAGCCCGTGGTCGCCGCGTGCATGATCGGCGAGGACGGAAACGCGGGGGCCTGCTGTGCTGCGAGGGCGTCGCCCGGGCGTGCGGCAACGTCGACGGGTTGACAAGTAACTGGACGAATAGCCAATATAATTAGGTGGCCACGGGTTTGGCGCCCCGCCCCGCCGGCCGTCGCCGCTTCTGGAAACGCGGTGGTGGGCGGCTCGATGCCCAGGGGTCCTGACTCTCTCCGGACCCGAATGGGTTGATCTGCGGAGTTGTTGCCCGGCGCCGGACCCGCAAGAGACGTTCAGGTAGTGGTGAACCGTCTCGAAGGACGGCCTGTTCGATACGGTCTTGATTGAGCGGATATGCAGTTTCGGTTTCCCCCGTCGTGTAGATGGGCCTCAGGAGTGGAAGCACTATGTCTGGCAAAGATGTCGGCTCGACAGACGCCGTCGACGGTGTCGATGGCCTTGGTCTTGTAGAAGTCATGTTCGCCAAGTCCCTCGATGAGGCCTTCGGCTGTCGAACTCTGCTTCAGGAGCAGGATATTCCGGCGCGGGTCGAAGATGGTGCCACGGCCAGTCGTCGATGTGGCATTGCTATCCTGGTTCCGTCCGACCGCCTGGTAGAGGCTTCGGAGGTCCTCGCTACCCGGACCCAGGATGATGACCAACTGAACGACGACCGCGACGACAAAGACGACCCGGTCGATGAACTCGAAGATGACGGCGACGACGGCGACGACTATGATGACGATTATGAGGACGACCAAGAGGACGAGGACGCAGAAGACCACGATCTCGTCGAAGAAGAAGATGGCATCTAGCCGATACCATCGAAGTGCAGGATGCTCGGGCTTCTTAGTCGATAGGGGATACCATAAATGACCAAGCAGATCCCGCATGACGAGGCTCATCCCGCTTCCGGCCCCCAGGCCGAGCGGCGGGCGAAGGCGGACCGGCGGCAAGCGGACGTTGATCGTCGCAACGGCCTGGAACGGCGTCGCGGTCCCGGGCGCCGACGCTCGGATTCCCGCAAGGACGCTGAGGAAGGCGAGCTTTCCAAGGAGCAGTTCGAGTTCGTCATGGCCCTGGACGAGTACAAACGGGCCAACAAACGACCCTTTCCGAGTTGGACTGAGGTCCTCGAAGTGATAAAATACCTTGGATACCGCAAGGTAGCGGAAATGGGCGAGCACGTGGACCGCCCGGCGCCGGACCCCGAATAGACCCGCATTTCACCGTCCTCTGGGGGCGAGCCATGTTGGCCGGCAACTATCAGGTCTTGGATGTTTTGATGCTGGTCGGCAACACTGCGCCGATCGCCCTCTACTTCCTGGTCCTCGGCCTGGTC
>CAZFMS010000201.1:0-8100 GCA_964520125.1 uncultured Planctomycetaceae bacterium | reverse complement strand
GAGATCCCTCGGGAGGCAGCGCAACATCCAGCGGCTGGGGGTCTTCGTGGAAATACCGCCGCAGGGAGGCCGGGAGCGAGTCCAGCCGATCGCCGGTATCCGCCGCCTGGCCGGCCGGTTGGTAGGTGTGCCAGAACAGGTGTACCCGGTCGTGCAGTCGGTGTCGGTCGATGAACTGCATCGCCCCGTCCAAGGCCTTGGCGGTATACGTCCCGTCCAGCTCGATCTGCTCGGCGGCCTGCAGCTCCCGGGCCAGATCGACCGCGGACTCGGTGAAGTGGGCGTACCCTCTGCCCAGGGCCGAGGCGATGACCGTCAGCTCGGACTTGGGGAGGTCAAGCTCGGGGACCCCGGCATCGTGAACGCCCATCAGGTGGTGGGTCCGCCTGGCCAAACGGGCCCACCGAGCGGCGGTGCAATACCAGCGATAGGAGACCACCACGCCGACGATCCGCGTCCGCAGCCCGGCCAGCTTGCAGCCCACGGCGAGTCCGGCGGCGGTCCCCAGGCTGCCCAGGGGGACGAACAGATAGTCCGGCTCGGGCAGGAGTCCGGCGTCGATCTGTTCTCTCAACTCCAGGGCGGCGTTGACGTGTCCCAGGCAGGCCAGCGGGGAGGTGCCGCCGCCCGGGACGCGATAGGGCAATCGCCCACTACGCCGGTGGCCCGGTCGGAGCATTTGCCAGGCCAGCTTCAGGGCCAGGGTCGCGTAGTTGGCGGCGACATACTCGAGGCCGGTCTCCAGGCCCCGCCGCAGGTTGGCGCGCACATACCGGGCATTCGGCTGCCGGACCACGATCCCCACCGTGTCCATGCCCAGCCGCCGGGCGTGCCAGGCGGTGCGCCAGACATGATGACTGCCGGCCGCCCCGACGGTCAGGATGGTCCCCGCCCGCCGGCGCCGGGCCTCGGCCAGGAGAAACTCCAGCCCCCGGACCTTGTTGCCCCCGCACTCGGGGTGGCTGAGGTCCTCGCGCTTGATGTAGAAGGCCTCGAGCCCTTTGGCGGCCGCGAACTTCGGCAGCTCCTTCACCGGGGTCGGCCAGTTGCCGATCGACAACCAGGGCACCATCTCCGCCAGACGCGGGTACGCGCCGAAGATGGGCAGTTTCGCGGTGGCGGTCTTGCTCAACATTGTTTGATCAGATTCTCGGCTACCCGTTCGGCGACCGCGGCGATGGTCATCGACGGCGGGACCCCGGTCGGGGCCGGCAGCAGGCTCCCGTCGGCGACGTACAGGCCGGGATACCCGAACACCTCGCCGGTCGGGTCGGTCACCCCGCTCTCCGGTGAGTCGGCCAAAGTCGCCCCGCCCAGGGGATGGATGGTGATCGGCAGGCGTTTGACGAAGACCGCCGGCGGGACGATCAGCCTTCCCCCGGCCACGCCGGCCAACTCGTGCAAGGCGGCCATCGTTCGGGCCTGGAACGCCGCACCCTTGGCGGGCTCGTGACGATGGACCAAGGCCCCGCGACGTCCGAGCACGAGTTGTCCCGGATCGTCGCAGTAGCCCATGACCCCGAACGACCAGGTACAGCGTTTCGCCCGCGCCAGGCGCAGGCGCCGGAGCCATCTGGCGGGATTCAACAGGCCGGCGAACCCGCCGAAGTCGAAGGGGACCAAGCCGGTCTCCATGATGTACATGCGGTCGCGCTGCCACAGGTCGAGCCAGGCGGTCACCGGGGGCCCGGCATCCGGCGAGAGATCGATGGTCGGCCCGACCAGCAGGCCGCCGAAATCACCATTGGTGAAGAACCGCCGCCCCAGGGCATTGCTCAGGTCAGGTAGCGTCCCCAGGCGATCCCGGCAGTGCAACAGCAGCCGGTTCGTATTCAGGGCCCCCGCGGCGATGACCACGCGCGGGGCGGTGAGTGTGCCGCTGCGCCACCGGCCGTCCTGCCATTGACGATACTCGACGCAGTACCCGCTGCCGTGGGGAGTGAGGGCCAGGGCCTCGTGGAGGGGCCGGACCAAGGCGCCGTCCGATTCGGCCTGGGCAAGATAGGTTTGATCAAGCGTTCGCTTGCGGGCCGCGTGACCGCCGCGCAGCCAGTTGGCCACTTCTTGATGGACGCCGGCTGTTTCGGGCTGCGCGCCCAGGGCGGTGGTGTCCTCCGGCCAGTCCATGGACAGGGGCAGCCGGGTAACGCCGACACCCATCCGTCGGCCGATGTCCTCCAGGGCCCGGACTCGCGGCAGGGCCTCCGGAGTCCGGCTGGGGGCGATGATCTCTTCGACGCGGTCGTAATAGGGGGCCAGGGCCTGGTAATCCAGACCGGCCGGCCAATGGTGATCGAAGACCTCGGCCGGCGGGCGGATGGTCACCGCGGTGTAGATGTTCGATCCGCCCCCGACGGCACTGGCGGTCAGGGCCAGAAGACCTCGCAGGCGGTGCAACTCCAGCAGCCCGGGCTCGCCCCGGCCAAGGAACAGCGGGGACGCCCCGGCGGCCAGGTCCTGGTAGACACCCGGGGTAATCCTCCGGCCGCGTTCGAGGATCACCACCCGCAGGCCGGCCTGGGCGGCCCGCCGGGCGCAGACCGCCCCGCCAAAGCCCGAACCGATGATGATCAAGTCGCAGAGCGACGGAGCCATTATGGTCCTGTTATACTCAGGGTGCGGCGGTTGTGCGACCGCGGACCAACGCCGGAGGATCGCGCCGCAGAATGATCATCGACGTTCACTGTCATGTCGGCTTCAGCGCCCGGAAGGTGGATGCGGCCATCTCGCGCTTTTCTTTCGAGCCGACCGGGGCGTCCGGGGCGCCGGGGTATGATAGCTACCTCTCCCCCCGGCTGCTGCGACGCCCCACGTGGCTGCTCCTGCGCCGACTGTTGGGGCTCGATCCCAAGTTGGACCGGGGCGATGAACTCGATGACCGGATTGAGGCGGCCAACGAGCGGCACTGGTCCGGGGCCGAGAGCGTAGACCGCCTGGTGTTGCTGGCCTTCGATGAATATCACGATGACGCGGGCCGGGCGGTAGGTGCTGCCGAGTCCGGCCGGTCATGCGGTAGCGATCTATACGTCTCCAACAGCCTGGTGCGGGCCATCTGCGCGGCCCGGCCGAATCGATATCTGTTTGGCGGCTCGATCCATCCTTACCGAGAGCAGGCCGGGCGTCCGGCGTGCGACCTGCTGGAAGAACTGGCCCAAGCCGGCGTGGTGCTGATCAAGTGGCTGCCGATCCATCAGAACATCCGGGCGGAGGATCCGCGGACGGTGGCCTTTCTGCGCCGGGCGGCCGAACTCGGCGTGACCATGCTCATCCATTACGGCGGCGAGATGTCCCTGTCGCGGCAGCACCAGGAGTTTGAAGAGCCGGCCCCGCTGTTGGGCGTACTGAGCCGACTGCGGGCTGAAGGGGCCATGCCGAAGGTCATCATCGCCCACGCGGCCACGCCGTCTTTCCCCTGGCAAAGCGCCGCCGGCCACCTCGGGCTGGTGGACCGGCTGTTGGGGGAGTTTGCCGAGGACCCGCTATACGCCGACATCTCCGCCCTGGCGGCCCTGGGTCGGACCCGCTGGCTACGGCGCCTGGCCGATCGGCGGGAGCTACACCACAAGCTGGTCTGGGGGAGCGACTATCCCATTCCGGTAATGTTGCGGTCTTCCCGGGGCAGGCTCGACCGGCGTACCAGGAAGCACATCGCGGCTCAATCATCATGGATCGAGCGGAGTCTGCGGCTAGCGCGGGCCCTGGGTTATGAAGACCGCGTGTTCACCCAGGCCGCGGAGATTCTGGGCGTGTCGTGATGCTCTCGGTCGGTTCGTTAAGCGCCCCACCACCCAGGCATCAGACCTCTCGAAGTATTGACGTTTCGACGTTTCGACGTTTTGACTTTTCGACTTTTTGACTTTTTGACTTTTTGACTTTTTGACTTTTCTGCCGCCCCCGGCGTGGTCAGTCCTTCATCCGATACTGCTTGGCCTGCTGCGGCTTGCCCCACGCTTTGTACAACTCGAACAGCCAGCGGCGGGTGGCCTCGGTTCGCCGATCGTCGTCGCCAAAATGCGCTCGGATCACGGAGTAGCTTTCCAGGAGCAAGGGCTCGGCCTCCTCGTAGGACCGCAGCTTGATCAGGCAGTGGCCGAGCAGTCTCTTGGTATCGGCGTCGATCCACCCCCTACCCGGCTCGTCGCCTGGTGGCGCGTCATCGATGACCTGGCTCAACCAGAACTCGGCGTTCATGAACTTGGTTTCCGCCTCGGCCGGTTTGCCCTGGGCCTCGAGAAACAGGGCGTCCTCGTAGAGCTGCCTCCCGATGTCGTCCGACTGGCGTATCCGTCTGCTGTCTCGGGCTTCGGCGGCCCGGCGCTCGGATTCCTTGGACATCCCTCCGAACCATACGCCGATCGCTATCCCGGCAACGATCAGGGCGGTGATGAGGACGGCACTGGCGATTTGCGACCGTTGACGCACGATGAACTTGCGCATGCTGTAGAGGATGCCGGCCTGGTGGGCGGAGATCGGCCTACCAGCCAGGTGGGCTTCAATGTCCTCGGCGAAGGCGGCGGCGCTGGGATAGCGGCGGGCCGGCTCCTTCTCCAACGCCTTGAGGGCGATGGCGTCGATCTCCCGATCAAGGGTCGGCCTTATCGAGCTGGGTCTCCTGGGGATCTGGTCACAAATGGATTGCCGGGCGTCATATTCCACGACCGCGTAGGGCAATTGCCCGGTGACCAATTCGTAGAGCACCACCCCGAGTGAATAGACATCGGTGGCGGCGGTGATGGGTTCGTTGCGGATCTGCTCCGGGCTGGCGTACTCGGGGGTCAAGGGCCGAACGCGGGTAGCCGCCGCCGCCGGTGGGTTGGGTTCGTCTTCCTGTTTCAGGAGCTTGGCGATGCCGAAGTCGAGCAATTTGGGTGTCGGGGGGTCGTCCGGACCGGGTCCCGGGGCCACCAGAATGTTGCTGGGTTTGATGTCGCAGTGGGCCACGAAGCGGCTGTGGGCATGCTGCACCGCCAGGCAGACGGTCCGGAAGAGTTCCAGCCGCCTGGCGGTGGGCAGCTGGTGGGTCCGGCAGTATTGGTCGATGGGCCGGCCCTCGACGTACTCGACCACCAAGTAGGGCAGGCCTTCCGTGGTGGTGCCACCGTCCAGGAGCTGGGCCACGTTGGGGTGATCGAGGTTGGCGTGATGTTGCAGCTCCTCGCGGAAGCGGCGAACCAGCTTGCTTCTGCGTCCCCCGTCATCGGTGCTGACCCCATGCCGGATAAGCTTGATGGCCACCCGCCTTTCGTAATGGCCGTCGGCACGCCGGGCCAGGTAGACCTCGCCCATCCCGCCCTCGGCGATCTTCTCGACCAGTTCCCAGGCCCCGATCCGCCGGCCCGTGAAACACCGATGGTCCTCTTCCGCCAGCCCCGGGCCTTGCTCCGACACGATCTCAGCCAGGACCCCGCACCCCGGGTCTTCCAGGCACTGCGGGGCATCCTCCAGGGCGGCCAGGAGTGACTCGACCTCCGCCAGTAGGGCGGCATCTCCCTGGCAGGCGCCGACCAGAAAGGCTCCCCGCTGCCCCGGCGCCAGGTCCAGGGCGGCATGGAAGAGTTCCTCGATTTGCCCTTCGCGATCAGGCATCACGGCTCTTCATTTCTGGTCAGCTCTCGATGGAGCCAGGCCTTGGCGAAGGTCCAGTCCCGCTTGATCGAGCCGAGCGGTTTCTTGAGGGCCTCGGCGGTCTGCTCGAAAGTCAGTCCCGCAAAGCAGTGCAACTCGATGATCTTGCACTTCTCCCGATGCTTCTCGTTGGCCTCCAGCTTTTCCAGGGCCGAATCCAGGGCCTCCAGGTCCACGGCCAGCTCCTCCGTGGCGGCGGGCTCTCGCGGATGATCGTGCTCGTCGTCCAGCGAGACGGGCTGGCCCTGGCCTCCTCCCCGTTTGCGGGCGTTTCGGCGTCGGGCGTGGTCCACCAGGAGGCGGCGCATGGCCTTGGCGGCGGCGGCCAAGAAGTGGTTCCTGTTTTGCCAGTGGGCCTGATCGCTCCCCACCAGGCGAATCCAGGCCTCGTGGACCAGGGCGGTGGGCTGCAGCGTGTGGCCCTGCCGCTCGGCCTGCATGAGTTCAGCAGCCAGCCCGTGCAGCTCCTTGTAGAGCAGCGACACCAGGCGGCGCCAGGCATCTTCCTCACCCGCGTTTACGGCATCTAGAAGCCTGGTTGTGTCTCTCGGCTCGCCCGCCATCACCGCCTCCGCAATTCGGTGTGGAAAAAAGTCGATTTTCTTGAGCCGCGCTGGGTCGGTTTTACGCATTTCATTATAGGCCGATACAGTTTAGCCGAGTGGTCCGATGAACCGCAAAAGATCGGCTCCCGCCCGGCTCTCTGGACCCTCGGGGTGGGCTTCGAGGGCGGCGGGGAGAGGCTCGTAAGGTTGTGTTTTTGCAGGAAGATGAACTAGACTACAAATTGCATCGCTGGGGTGTTAAGTGGGAGTTCTAATGACGGCGTCGATACATCGCAAACCCAAGTCGTTCCCCGGGTCGTCGGCCGCCGGTTTCACGCTCATCGAGTTGCTGGTGGTGATCGCCATCATTGCCACGTTGGTCTCGATGCTGCTGCCGGCCCTGAGTGCCGCCAAGGAGAATGCCTCCGTCTCCAAGTGCATCGCCAACCTGAAGACGATTTCGCAGACCTCGGGGATGTACATGGATGATTTGGGCACGGCCAGGCTGCCCTGGCACCTGGGTACCAACATCCCCGGCCTTCCCTCCCCTTCGTACTACTCGGAATTTGTCTACGGCGGCTTCCAGGCAGCGATCAATAACCCGGACGCCACGAACGGCGATTGGTACGTATTCCCGACCGAGTTCCGGCCCTTTAACAAGTATATCGCCCCGGGTATCACCGGGAGGACGGTGGTCAAGTCCTACGTTTGCCCCTCCGACAAGTCGAACACCACCCCGTTGGTCGGCTCGCTGACGGTACCGGAAATCGAGGATCGTTGGGGATCCTGGGAGGTGAACGGAAACAGCTACCCGATCAACTGGTACTGGAGCGAGGCCTGGCAGTCCCCGGCATACGGTTTTGGCGTCGATGGGATGGATGAGCGGGGCGGCCAGATGCTGCGTTTGAAGGTCGGCGGCTCGGCGTCTCGATTCGTCATCTTCATGGAAAACACGATGAACTCCTACACCATGGATGCCCGGCCGCAGGGCTTCAGCCCTCCGAGCGCCCTCCAGACTCTGGGAGTCGGCTGGCACCGCAAGTTCTCCAAGTACGCGATGGGCTTTTTGGACGGCCATGCGGAGTACCGGTACATCGATACCCGCTACACGGATCACTCGGGGGCCACCACCTGGCCTGACAAGTACACCCCGGGGGTCATGCCATTCTAATTCGGCCCGGTCTTCCCGAGCTACCTCTGGTGGAGCCGGTTAGGGAAAGGGCATTGCACGGTGACTGTTTCGCTGGGCTAGTCAGGGAGTTCTAATCATGGCATCGTTACACCACAAATCCAAGTCGTTCCCCGGGTCGTCGGCCGCCGGTTTCACACTCATCGAGTTGCTGGTGGTGATCGCCATCATTGCCACGTTGGTCTCGATGCTGCTGCCGGCCCTGAGTGCCGCCAAGGAGAATGCGGCCGTCTCCAAGTGCATCGCCAACCTGAAGACGATTTCGCAGACCTCGGGCATGTACATGGATGATTTGGGCACCGCCAGGCTGCCCTGGCACCTGGGCTTCAATTACAACGGGGTCGGTACCAGCCTGATTTCGGAATTCATCTATGGCGGCTTCCAGACATCGATTCCGGATCCGCAGTTTGGAATCAACACCGACATGTACGATTACCCCACGGAATGGCGACCGTTCAACAAGTACATCGCCCCGGGGATCACCGGCCGGACGGTGGTCAAGTCGTACGTCTGTCCTTCCGACAAGTCGAACACCACGCCGCTGGTCAGCAGTCCCGGCAACGAACCGGAAACCGAGGACCGCTGGGGGACCTGGGAGGTCGCCGGAAACAGCTACCCGATCAACTGGTACTGGTACGAAGCCTTTACCAGCCCGGATTACGGCTCTCTTCCGGCGATGAGCAGCTCCGGTGGCGAGATGCTGCGTTTGAAGGTCGGCGGCTCGGCGTCTCGATTCGTCAT
>CAZFMS010000200.1:0-8108 GCA_964520125.1 uncultured Planctomycetaceae bacterium | reverse complement strand
ACCATGCTGTCCGGGTTCGCGTTGTAGGCGTCGTTGATCACCGTGATCCGACCGATTTGCGTCCGTTCCATTCGCATCGGCGGCAGACGGAGGCCTCGCAGTGCGGTGGCCATCTCATCGTGAGCCAGCCGGAATCGGGCCCCAACGGCAATCGCCCCCAGGGCGTTCACCACATTGTGCGTCCCCAACGTCGCCAGGCGGTACTCGAATCGACCGTTCACCTGGAACCGTTGCCCGCCACGGTCCACCCGCACATCCACGGCCCGCAGGTCGGCACCGTCGCCCAGGCCATAGATCGCCGTGGTGCAGTCTTTAATCGCCCGCGCCGGGGCGAAAGCAGCCGCCTGCTCACTCATGGCCACGAAGGCCCGCTTGCCGCCCGCGGTGGTCGCCAGCAGAGAGAATTCCTCCCGGGCCACCGAATCGAGATCCCCGAGAAACTCCAGGTGCTCCTGCCCGATGCTGGTGATCACCACCATATCCGGCCGGGCCATTCGACCCAGGGCGGCCACTTCCCCGGGATGGTTCGTGCCGATCTCCACCACCACGAACTCGTCCGCCGGATCGACCGACAGCAGGGTCAGGGGCACGCCGATGCAGTTGTTGAAGCTCGCCGGTGCCGCCTGCCCGCGCATCTTCGAGCTGAGCACCCCATAGATCAGCTCCTTGGTAGTCGTCTTGCCGTTGCTGCCCGCTACCGCAATCACCGAGGCCGCAAACCGCTGGCGGTACCACCCGGCCAGCCGGCCCAACGCCCTGACCGTGTCCGAAACTAGAATCAACCGGCCGCTGTCGCGATACCGGGTGCCGATCCTCGAAAGATCACTGACCACCGCCGCCGAGGCTTCCCCGTCCAGTACTTCCTCCACAAAGTGATGCCCGTCGAACCGATCACCTGCTATCGCGAAAAAAAGCGCACCCCCGGCGACCTGGCGGGAATCCGTCGACACGCAGGATACCGTCGGGATCACGATTTGCCCGAGAATCCGGCCGCCAATCGCCGCGCTCACCTCTTCCAAGGTCAGAGTTTGCATTCCACCCCCGCCCGCCGCCGGCCAATGGCCGCCCGGGCGACCTCCACGTCGTCGAAGTGAACCCTCTCGCGGCCCAGAATCTGATAGTCCTCGTGCCCCTTGCCGGCAATCACCAGCACATCCCCAGGCGACAGCCGATCGATGGCCCGGTCAATCGCCCGGGCCCGGTCCGGAACCGTCAGCGCCCGGCTCCGGTCCTCCCCGGACAGCCCCCGCTCAATCTCCTCGATGATCGCCAGGGGATCTTCGGTCCGCGGGTTATCGCTGGTGATGATGAAGGCGTCGGCCCCCTCGGCCACCGCCCGGGCCATCAGCGGGCGCTTGGTCCGGTCGCGGTCGCCTCCACATCCGAACACGCACCACAACCGGCCCCGGGCCAGCGGCCGAACCGCCCGCAGCACATTGCGGAGCGCGTCTTCCGTATGGGCATAGTCCACGTAGACCTCGAACCCCAAGTCCCCAGTGTTCACCTGTTGAAGACGCCCCGGAACATACGCCAGCCCCGCCAGCCCGCGCTTGATCGATGCCATATCCAAACCGATGGCCAATCCACCGGCCGCCGCCGCCAGGGCATTGAGAACGTTGTGCCGTCCCACGAGCCTGGTGCTGATCTCCACTCGCTCGCCTCGATAATCGAGCACGAAACTGGTATTTGCCCCGGCCCGTGGTTCGTTCGGCCCGGCGACCTGCCCGCGGACATCGGCCGCCCCGGTCAGGCCGAAGGTCATGACCCGAGCCTGACAGTTCTCTACCATCCGTTCGCTCGCGGGTTCATCCGCGTTCACCACGGCGACCGCATCCGGCCCCAGGACGTCGAAGAGCCGCTGCTTGGATCGCAGATACTCTCCCTCCGTCCGGTGATAGTCCAAATGATCCTGCGTCAGATTGGTGAAGATAGCCGTCGAAAAGCGGATGCCCTCGGTTCGCCGCTGATCCAAGCTGTGCGACGAAGCCTCCATCACCGCGTACCGCCCGCCCGCGGCATGCGCCTCGGTCAAGTAGCGCGTCAAGGCGATCGGCCCCGGGGTGGTCAAGTCCGCGGGCATTCGTCGCTTCACCAGGTCGTACTCTATCGTGCCCAGCATGGCCGCCGGTCGGCCCGCCGCCCGGAGGATGCTCCGCAGCATGTAGGCCACCGTCGTCTTGCCGTTGGTCCCGGTCACGCCGGTCACCGCCAGCTCGCCATCGTCCTGAATCAGGTCCAGCCCGAGGTGCGCCGCCGCCAACCGGGCCAATGCCTGTCGCGCATCGGGCACCTTGACCACCACCGGCCCTCCGGCACCCGCCCGCGGTTCAGGCGTCCATGACCTATCGACGGCAACATCGGTCTCGGCCACAATCGCCGCCGCCCCCCGGTAGGCCGCCTCCCCGGCATAGACTGCCCCGCAGGCCTGCGTGCCGGTCACCGCCACGAACAACGCGCCGTGCACGACTCGGCGGGAGTCGTCGCACACCTCCCGGATATCTATACCTTCGGACCCGGGCGGTACAAACTCGGCACCGAGGGCTCGTTCTACCAGCAACCTCAGGTCCACTTCCTTGCCCTCGCACCTGCCCCCGCCCAGCAATGCCTCCTGGCGTCAGTCATCATGACCGCGGCATTGTAACGCCGGGCCGGAGCTTGGCCGCCCCAAACTCAGACCTTTTCGCCCGATTCTCAGCCGTCAACAGATGTCGTCCGCCCCGCGACGGCCCAATCCGCCGCCGTTCGCCTGCCGACTCCGCTGCCGAGTGTGTCCCGCTCGGTGTCGGCACTCCGGCCGATATGCTGCCGCCCCCGCCTCGAGGACCAGGAGCAAGCCACCCCGTCCTCGGCCCGGTAGATCCAGAACAGACCTTCCGCCTGAACCAGACCGACCTGGTACTATTCAATCGGCAAGATCAGAAGAGACGCGGCCCTAGTCCGTCACCCTACCGGGCGTCGCCGTCAGAGCCATCGGTCGCCGGTCCGGTGCCACCTCGAGGTAGGCCAGCGCGTGCCCCAGGATTTCACGGACCACCGGTGCCGCCACCGTGCCCCCGTAATACCCCAGCGACGGATCGGGCCGCCAGATGGCCACATACGCCACCAACCGCGGATCCTCCGCCGGCGCTGCCCCCACGAAGGAGGCCACATAGGCCCGCTGCTGGTACCCTCCACCGCCCGGTTGGGCGATCCGAGCCGTGCCCGTCTTGCCAAAGACTTGATAGCCTTCCAACCGGGCCCGATGTCCCGTCCCCTCGTTCACCACCGCACACAGGATCTTGTCCTTCATGGCCACGGCGACATACTCCGGCAAGGCCCGACCTTGCGGCGGCGGATCGGAAAAGTCTCGCACCACCCGCCCGTCCGCCGCCAGTACCGCCCGGACCACATACGGCTGAACCAGTAGGCCTCCGTTGGCCAATGCGCAAAAGGCCCGGGTCAACTGCAGCGGAGTCACCGCCACTTCGTAACCCATCGGTATGCTGGTCGTCGTGTAAGCGTCCCACCGCTCGAGGCCCCGCACGGTCCCGGCATCTTCGGCCAGCAGGTCCACCCCCGTCTTCTCCCCAAATCCGAACGCCTTGACGTACTCGTAGAGCTTCTCGTTGCCCAGACGCTTACCGATCTTGCCCATTCCAATATTGCTGGACTTGACCACCACCTCCTCGAAGGTCAGCAGCCCGAAAGGATCGTGGTCGTGCAGCACCCGCCGGCCGTCCCGCCATTCGCCGCCCTCGCAGTCGAACACCTCACCTGACTCGACCACCCGCTCGGCCATCGCCGCCGCGGCGATAAAGGGCTTGAACGTGCTGCCCGGCTCGAAGGGATCGGTCACCGCCCGATTCCGGTATAGATCGGGGCTGTAATCGCCGTAGCGGTTGGGATCGAAGCCGGGCACGTTGGCCATCGCCAGGATAGCCCCGCTCCGGGGGTCCATCACCACCGCCACCCCGCTCTCCGCACCGTACTGCTCGACCCGGATGGCCAGCTCCCGTTCCACCGTCGCCTGCACCTCGGCATCCAGCGTCAACACCACATGGAACCCGTCCCGGGCCGGTCGATACCCCCCGTCGGCCAGCCAGAAGGCCTTACGCCGGGCGTCACGAATGATGGTCTTCAGCCCGTTCTCCCCGCGTAGCCAGGCATCACACTGGTACTCCAACCCGCTGACCCCCCGACCATCCGGCGACACGAATCCCACCAGCGCCGCGGCCAGCTCATCCATCGGATACGTTCGATACGGCTCGTCGAATACCCCCAGCCCACACAGCCCCGCCTCTTTGATCCTCTCCACCTGCTGAGCCCCCACCCCTCGGCGAATAACCATGAACCGCCGGTCGCCCGCGGCCAGCATGTCGGCCCGCAACTCGCCGGCCTGCAGATCCAGGATCTTTGCGGCCACCTCCGCCGCGGCCCGCTTGTCCGGCAGAATCTTGGGATCAGCAAAAACGCTCTTGCGGAGCATGGTCCCCGAGATGATCCGCCCCCGACAATCCACGATCAGCCCGCGCCGGTGGGAAAGCGGAATCTCCGAGCGCTGCTGCCGATCTGCCCGAGCCAGCAACCTGGGGCCGTAATGAGCGTTGATATAAACCAGCCGTCCGACCAGCCCAACCAGGGACAGCAGCAAGACCCCCGTGAGGACTCGACTCGTCAGATGTGATCGTAGCGACACCAAGGCATCCATTCCTTAGCTAAGTCGTCATCCCCGTCGCGCGGCTCCGCCGCACCTCATTCCAAAACGCTCGCCATATGCCGAGGGACCCTACGGCCCACCCCGGCGAGGCCGGGATCTACCTGGCGGGCCTGCTGCCCGTCCGTCGGCCAAACATCCGCTTCGTAGTCGACTCCGCCGTCGGCGGCACAACCTCCAGGCCGAGTTCTCCCGTCCGGCGGCGTATTTCCTTCGGTCCCCGCAACCGGGCCAGCTCCATCTCCTCGGCCCACAACGCCTGGTCCAGCATCAAACGCTGCTGATGAAGCTGCTGAATTCGGCACGCCGTCCGGGCCGACTCACTCCGCAGAGCCACCATGGCCAGACTGATCGCCACCAACATGCCCAGTATCAACAGCCCTCGAGCAACCGTCACGAATCATCCCTCGAGAACCCCAACGATTACCTCGGGCACGCCCGCGGCATACCCATGGCATACCTGTGGCACAGGCGTCTCGCCTGTGAATCCGGCGCCGGCACATCTGCCCTAGCCGCCTCGCCGGTCGCGCTGCTTCCAGAGCCAGAGGAGGAACTGCCCCAACCGGGCTTGACCCAGCCCCTACGGCTCGCCTGCCCCATCATCACCCAAGGAGGCAACCACCCTGGAATCAGAAGCCCCGGATGCGCCGGCCATCCCCGGCAACCGAATCCTCAGGCCGGGTTTGATCACGTTCTTGTCCTTGATGAGATCACGATTCAGTCGGTATAGCTCGAGAAAGCGCCGCTCATTACCCAGCTCGCTCTTCGCAATGCTGCTCAGGGTGTCCCGCTCCTGGACCTCGTACCAAAGGAAATCCTCCGGGCGTTTGGTCGGGGAGCCTCGCTCGTCCATGCCCGCCGGGGACTTCCGGGCCGCCTTCGTCGAAGCCGTCACCTCTTCCACCGGGAGAGGAATCCGCATGGTCCCCTCTCTGCGCATGGATTTTCCCGCCACCATGTCGCCAACCACAAAGTCCGGCGCCGCCTCGAACAGGGCCTCCGCGTCGCCTTTCAGAGCGGGGATCCTCAGCTCGTCGTTGGCCCGCACCAGATTGATGCTCTTGAGCACCCCCCGATTGGCCTCGAAGATCGCCGCGATCCGCGATGGCGTCGCCCGCCCGTAATGCCGGGCCGCGATCTTGCCCAGGCTCTCGCCCGGTTCGACCACGTGGACGGCCTTGACTACCGTCGTATTGCTCGATGTCTCCGAACCAGACCCGGCCGCAACCCTTTCGGCCCCGGACGCCGCGCCCTCTTGACGAGACTCACGCCCGGTTGGCGACGCCCCCGGAGATCCAGTCGCGGTCGTCTCCGGCTCCATCTCCAACGCCGCGGCCACCGCCTGCTCGAGAGACATGCCCGTCTCATCCGTGGAGTCCGCCGGGGCCGCTTCCTGCTCGGTGCCCTCGACCGGCTGATTCAGCCTTTGGACCACCGCCTTCGGAAGAGGAGCCAAGGGATCGCCCTCACCAGGTATCGGCTGTCCAGTAGGCTTCTTCGCCGCAGCCATACGCCGGTCCGCCGGCGGACTGGTCTCCGTCGCCGACTTGTCCGGTTCTCGTCCTGGCAAGGAGGATTCCACCGGCAGACGCCCGGCATCGGCCAACGGGCCCGGAGCATCCCCCGGACGCTCTCTCTTCGCCGAACTGTCCGCCAAGGTCAGACTGGAGGGAGGCGACGTTCCCCGCGTGGCCCCCTTTTCCGAGAGGATGATTGCAAACAGGATGATAAAGGCGAGTCCGACCAGAAGACCGATCTTCGTCTCTTTGGTCATTGATGCACCTCCGTGTGCCTTCTGCCGCGGTTAGTGTAACCGGCGGCCCAGAGTTTTCAAGTGTTCGCGCACAACTCCGCCACTCGCAGCTTCGCCGAACGGCTGCGAGGGTTCTCCTCCCGCTCCCGGGCCCCGGCCACGATTGGCTTGGTGGTCAACACTCGGTACGCCCCCGCGCGGCGTCGATCGCGAAAATCACCCTTGACCAACCGATCTTCTACGCTGTGAAAGCTGATGACCACCACCCGACCGCCTACGCCTAAGCAGCTCGGCGCCTGTTTGAGCAACCGACCCAGAGACTCCGTCTCCCGGTTCACCGCCATCCGCAAGGCCATGAAAGTCCGGGTAGCCGGGTGGATTCGGCTGCGGCGAGAAGCCGGATCCCCCCCCAAGACCGACGCCACCAATCGGGCCAACATAACCGTGCTGTTCAGCCGCCCCTGCCGCCGAGCTTGACAGATGCGCCTTGCAATTCTTCGGCTGCCGCGCTCCTGGCTCTGCACGTAAAGTAGATCAGCCAGCTCTCCCTCCGGCAGGCCGTTGACCAGATCCGCCGCGGTCACCCGCAGGCGACGGTCCAGCCGCATGTCCAGCGGCCCTTCCACCTCGAAGCTCAGCCCGCGGGCCGGGTCCGCGAGCTGGTTGCTGCTGGTCCCCAGGTCCGCCAGGATCGCCCCGACCTTCGCCTCCCCCATTTCCGCCAACACCTCCGAAAGCCTCGAGAAGTTCGCCTGAACCAGCCGTACCCGATCCCCATAGACCGCCAAACGCCGGCTGGCCACCGCCAGGTTCTCCTCGTCCACGTCCAGGCCCACCACTCTCAGATCCGGACTCCCCTCTAACAGGAGTTGGGCATGTCCCCCGAGCCCCAGGGTGCAGTCCACCACCACCCCGCCCGCCGATCGGCCAAGGAACTCGACCACCTCCTCCGCCAGAACCGGCACATGACTCTCAGCGGTGTCAGTCAAGGAGGCTACTCACTCTTCAAGGGAATTCGCAGGTGTGGTCAGGGGCCTCGGTGCCCGGACCATACCAACACTCTAGGAACTACCTCAGGCCTTGCTGAGGCCCCGGCTCTGTGGCACCGGCGTCTCGCCGGTGGAGGTCCTGAATCCTGATCCATCCTCCCGCTCGTTGCCCCAAGCCTGACAGGATCTCGCACGAAGCACCCGGCCGGCCGGATGCCCCCAAGCAGCGAACGCCAATAGCCGGGGGCGGAAGCCCCCGGTTGCCCCTTCCGAAACAGCTCCTCAGGGGCCCTACGACGTTACCCGATGTCCCCCAAAAGGCAACGCCTCCCCCAACGCCCGCAGCTTCTCGACCGGGTAGAGGGCGAAGAACCAATCGCGCGAATTGGCGATCCGATTGTGATCCAGTTGAGCCTCAATAGCCGCCAGATCGCGCCTGGCTCCTTCCAACAGGTCGGGCACCGTGCGAAGCAGCGCCTCATTGGCCCGCCGGATGCGCTCGAAGGCCCCCCGGCGAGCGGCCCGATCACCACGCTCCCGGCCGCCAAGCCGGGCCGATTCCACCACCGCCTGGGCCCTTTCCGATACCAACCCCGCGATCTCCGGGCTCGCCGACCCGTCTTGCAGATGCCGTTGAGGGTTGCACTTGATATCTCGCATCCGCCGTCTGCCG
>CAZFMS010000199.1:0-8249 GCA_964520125.1 uncultured Planctomycetaceae bacterium | reverse complement strand
CCCGCCGGTCACCACCAGCAGGCGAATACGGGGGTGCTTCATCAGGGCCTGGGCCGATTCGATGGTCGGTTCCTTCACCGTGGTCACCAGGTTGGCCGGTCCGCCGGCCCGGATGATGGCCTCGTTCAACAGGACGATGTTCTTGATGGACACGTTCTTGGCCATGGGATGGACGTTGAACACCACCGAGTTCCCGGCGGCCAGCATTCCGATGGTGTTGCAGATGATCGTGGACGTGGGGTTGGTGCTGGGGGTGATCGAGGCAATGACCCCAAAGGGGGCCCGCTCCACCAGGGCCAGGCCGCGATCGCCGGTCGTCGCTATCGGGGTCAGGTCCTCGGTGCCCGGCGTCTTTCTGGTGACCAGCTCGTTCTTGACGACCTTGTCCTGCCATCTCCCCAGCCCGGTCTCGGCGTGAGCCTGGCGGGCCAGCGATTCGGCATGGGTCAGCATGGACTCGCGAATGCTGGCGATGATTTCGTCGCGGGCCGCCAGCGACATGTTCTTCATCTCGTGGAAGGCCTGCGTTGCCGCAGCGATGGCCTCATCCACGCTATCGAATGAT
Source organism: uncultured Planctomycetaceae bacterium (assembly GCA_964520125.1). GTDB lineage: Bacteria > Planctomycetota > Phycisphaerae > UBA1845 > UTPLA1 > JAFGQA01. The sequence goes on along the minus strand of CAZFMS010000199.1, from coordinate 7,684 downwards.
CCCAGAGAAACCGAGGGCGGCGACGCCTGGCAGGAGGGTCGCGCTGTCTCCGCGCACGCCTGGGGAGGACCGGCCTGAGCCGGGGCCCCGGCATCACGCGAAAGCCGTTGCAGCACTCGCCGGGCGATAGTATCGACCTGTTGATCCGTCAAACCGGGCACGGCCATCTCCCCGGATCGCCGGTGGGCGATCGACTCCGGGCCTATCTCGAGAGCCCCCGAGCTTGCTCGGGGGGTACGTTCCCACGTGTTACCGGGCCATCCCCCGACCAAGGTCGGGCGCTCTCGGGGCGCTATTGGCGTAACCTTGCGCTGTAGTGTTAGGCGCGTTCTGCCTCACCCTTGCAATACTTGATCGCGCCGTCGATCTCCCAGTTGTCGACGATAGCCATGATCACCGCGTCGCAGGGGCGCTTGTCGGTCGCCAAGGTCTGCCTTGCCGAACTCCCCGAGGCATAGAGCACGTACTCTCCCGGACCCGACCCGACCGCATCCACCGCCACCACGTGCCCGCCGGTCGGCTCACCGTCGATGTTGACCGGCTGCACGAGCATGAAGCGCAGGCCCTCCATGCTCTGCTCCTTCCGGGTCGAGACCACTGTGCCGACGACCTTCGCCAGAACCATAACACTGCTCCGCGAGCCGGGCCTGTGCCTCGGCGGGAAGATCTAGTAGGGCGTTTCCCTAGTTTCACGTCCGTTGGTGGGCCGCGGACAGCGGGGCCGACCGTGTTCACCGGCGGACAAGCCGCCGGGGGCACCCACTTGCAGACCAGCCGCCGGGGGCACCCACTTGCCGGGGCCGGTCGGGCGAGGCCTACTTGCTCTTGCCCTCTGCGGCGGCCTGATCGGCACGGCCCAGCGGCAACACCAGATCGACGTTGGTGTGCGGCCGGGCGATCACGTGAACGGTAACCAACTCGCCGACCCGCGAGGCCGACGCCTGGCCCGCTTCACACGCCGCCTTCACCGCGGCCACGTCACCGCGGACAATCGCGGTAACATAGCCGCCGCCGATCTTCTCGTAATGAACCAGTTCGACCTTCGCGGCCTTCACCATGGCGTCGCTCGCTTCGACCACCGCGGCAAAGCTGCGCGTCTCGATCATTCCCAAGGCTTCTGCCATTGCCAAATATCTCCTTCGCGGATCGGCGCCAAACGACCTTCACCGCTTGCCGTACTCATCACCGCAACGACCCCGACGGGCCGAATCAACCGACCGGCCGGCGTGCTCCGCTGACTATTACCTCTTCTTGGGCGCCTCGGTCCGTCCCGATACGCCTTCTACAGCCTGCACGGCCGCCTGGTACCCGACGTCGATATCCCGCTCTTCGCCGCCGAGGTAGAGCCGACCGAAGCTCCCGAAGGAGCGGACCTCCAATACGTTGACGTGGGCGGCCTTCTCCGCCTCATTCGCGGCCAGCGCCGAGTAGGCGGCCGGCTCGCATTCCAGGATGTACAACGTCTGACCCGGCAGGATCATGTTGCCGTGGCGCATCCTGTTGATGAGCTGCGTCTGATAGTCATCCACATGTCGAATCACCTGGCTGGAGACGACGGTCGGCTTGCGGCGATCGCCCTCCTGGAGATCCAGGGCTTCGAGGATGGCCCGGCCGGCCGCCCGAACGTCGGCCTGGGAATCGGAGTGGATCTCCAGCATCCCGTACAGCCGCTCGACGATCTGCATCCCCGGGGTCACGTGGGTCGACTTCAAGGCGATGTCGGTAATGCGATTGATCTCGATGCCCGGCGATATCTCCACAAACAGGGAGGCCTGGCCGGTCGTAGGCAAGAACCCCTGGGAGATGGTCGCCAGGAACGCAGAGTACTGCGGCTGCAGGCTATCCAGAAAAACGTATGCTCGTAGATCGACTTGACTCATGGGTGCCTAATACCTCTGCTCGCTTGCCCCATCCGAAACGGTCAGTCCCTTGGACTCTTTGATGATCTTCACGCCGGCGCTGGCCCCCAGCCGGGTCGCCCCGGCCTGGATCATCTTGTGGGCGTCCTCATAGCTGCGAATCCCGCCCGAGGCCTTGACTCCCATCTTGGTGCCGTGCACCGCCTCGGCCATCAGGGCCACGTCATGAGCCGTCGCCCCGCCGCCGCCGAAACCGGTCGAGGTCTTCACGAAATCGGCGCGGGCCCGCTTGGCGATCTGGCAGGCCCGGGTCTTTTCTTCGTCAGTCAGCATAGTCGTCTCGAGAATCACCTTGCAGATCGCCCGGCCCTCCATGCACGCGTCGGTCACCGCCCTTATGTCTCGAAACACCAACTCGTCGTCGCCGCTCTTCAACGCCCCGACGTTGATCACCATGTCGATCTCTCGGGCGCCGTCGCGGATCGCCCGACGAGCCTCCAGGGCCTTGGTCTCCGGCACATTGGCCCCGTGGGGGAAGCCCACGACGCAGCACACCGGCACCTTGCTGCCCCGGAGACTCTCGGCCGCCCGCCGCACGTTGGTCGGGTGGACGCACACGCTGGCGAAGCCGTGCTTCCGGGCCTCGGCCGACAGATCCAGAATATCCTGCCAGGTGCCGTCGGGCCGTAGCAGGGTGTGATCAATATACCTGGCCAGCTCGCTGGGCACCACGCCGGCACCGGGCCGGTGGCCGACCCGATCGGCCCCCATGCCGACGAGCTGGCGGAGGAATTCGGGGTTGGTCTCGGCGCACACCTGGCAAAGTGTGCAGGCCAGATTCGCACAGTCCGCCGGGGGCGAGGCACCCGACATCGCCGCTATACGCTGTACGATCCGCTCTATGTCCTGGTCGGTAAGCTGCTCCATCGCCTCACCCGAGTCGTTCTTGCATGAACACGCCTGGCCGGAAACCGGCGCCTCCGCCGCGCCGGCCGAGGGCTCGACCATGGCCGCCCGCCGCAGGTGCCGCTCGACGGTACATTCCGTCGCCAGCCAGACCTCCACGATCTGCAAGGCCAGGTCCGGCCCGATCAGGCCCGCCCCCAGGGTCAGCACGTTGGCATTGTTGTGCTCCCGGCTGTTCCTGGCGGTGGTCAGATCGTAGCACAGGGCGGCCCGCACGCCGGGCAGCTTGTTCGCCGCCATGGCCGACCCGATGCCGGCCCGGTCCACCATGATGCCCCGCTGGGCCCGTCCCGCCGACACCAGGCCGGCCACCGCGTGGGCGAACTTGGGATAGTCCACCGCTTCGGTGCCGCAGGTACCGCAGTCTTCGACCTCATGTCCGCGCTTTCGCAGATCGGCCTTGATGATCTCCTTGAGTTCATACCCGCCGTGGTCCGCGCCGATGGCGATGCAAAAAGTTGAGGCTGGGGTGGCCATAGAGCGTCCGCATCACGGCTGACTGGGACTCAAAACAGCGATTAGACTTGCCGGGACGTTCACTGTCAAGGGAACACGCCCCGCGCACCGGCTCATCTGGGGGGAATAAGTGGCGCGACCCGCCCGCAGACCGCGTTCAGCACGCCGAAGGGTTACGAAACGTCAACTGATTTGGCGGGAGGTGATCATGAGTGGGCCGCAGGACCCGGTGCGACGCCATTCAGATTCGAGTCGCTCAAACACGCGCTGGTTCTTCATCGTCTCTCGAATCCACGGCCGTCCCGCACTCCGGGCACACGCTGCTGACGTTGCCGGTGAGGTTGTAGTCGCATTGGGGGCAGAAGGGTGAATCAAGCACAGCTATGCGCCCGCGCAGCAACCGACAGGTACCCCAGACGATCATGCCCATCCCCAACGACACCGCCAGGGTGATCAAGAGGTACTTGGCATGAAGCAAGATCAGCGCAATGCTCTCCACTACCGGCTTCCCCTTCCACGGGCCGTATTCTGCGATCAGGCGGGGCCACTGCTTCACATTCAACGTTAAGCCGAAACCGGCGGCGTACAGCAATGCCAGCCTGGCACGTGGCACGTGGTGGTAAGAGGCGGCCAGGGCAGCAATGGGCAATCCCAACACGAGGAGGAAGAAGAGCACGAAGAAGAGAACGTCGGACTGCGCATCTTGCAGGCCGTAGGCTGTCCACAAGCCGACAACAGACAGCGTGCCAATGAAGGCTCCAACGAGAAACGCCTTCCGCTGCGACCAGACCGTTTTCGGAGATACCGTCTTGCTCATTCCAGCAGGTTCTCCGACTGGCGTTTGCACGGTTCTCCGCACTCCGGGCACTTCCCACTGACGTTGCCGGTTAGGTTGTAACCACATTTCTGACAGTGGCCGAGCGGGTAGTGCTTGCCGACCTGCCACGATCTGAATCGCAGCACGAGGAGGGCTAAGAGATAGTAATACGCAAACTGCAACAAGCAATAGAGCACCACAGCTTCCAGGGCACTGACCTGAGGAGCAAGAGGAGACCGACGCACGGCAAAGGCAAGAAGGGCAGTGGGCAGCCAAAGTACAGCCGCTATATAGGCGAGCACCTCATAGCCGGTGCTCGCACTGCCCAGAAAGAAGAAGATACCCAGCAGGGATGCCGGGAAGCCGATGGCCACTGCCCAGAAGAACGCCCATCTTGGAATGCTCGAAGACCGAGACATGAGAGACCTTTCCGAAATCGCTGCCACGTATTCATTATGACGTGTTCCGCAAGACGCGATTCACTCCTCTTGTGCTACATGCCCCAGGCCCCTACTGGCTGGGCGCGTCGTCAGTTTCTCCTGGATCTCCTTCGGAATCGACGTTCCGCACTCCGGGCACTTCCCGCTGACGTTGCCGGTGAGGTTGTAGCCGCAGGATTGGCAGTGGCCGGGTGGGATGCGGCGGCGGTCTCGCCAGTGTAGCCACGCTGCGGGTATCGCGAAGAACAACAGAGGCAGCCACAGCGGCAAGGAGTATACTGCAATCCGGGTTCCTCCCGGACCAGGCCCCTCATGCCAAAATGGTGGTGTCAGGCCTAACGTAAGCGCCCATAAGATGGGGTCAGACAGTCCGGAGTAGTGTGCGCGATGGAGTGTTACGCCGACGCCTTCAGGCATTTGCATGCCGAGAGACAACACCACCTGACCTCCGCCGAACGACAAGGCACGTTGCGCATCATGCACAGACAAGGTGCATGCCAGGCTAAGGGCCCATGCCGCGAGAATCGTGATGGATACGATGCGCCCAACCTTCACAAACAAGCGCTGCTTCGCCGCGCGAGTGTCGAGTACCCAGGACCTCACCGTTAGAGCTGCAACGATGAGGTGGATTAGGATGAGTGTGTAGCAAAGCCAGAACCGGTACAAGGGGCAGAGCAACACGCAGAGAATCAGCCCGCTCCACTTGCATACACGCGCAGGCACCCTGATAGGGGTGTTCCAGCCAGCCCAGTTGACCAGCCGACGGACTCGGTATCGCCGGGGCTTGCTCATTCTGGGACCTTGTCGGTTTCGCAGGGCTTGCCACACTCCGGGCACTTCCCGCTTACGTTGCCGGTAAGGTTGTAGCCGCAGGTCTGGCAGTGGCCGGGCGGTATGCCGCGGCGACGGTCACGCCAGATGAGGAAGGCAGTCGGCCCTCCGACAGCAACAAAGGGAAGCCACAGCGGGAGGAAGTACTGAGCTACAGGAGGGCCAAACGCGCCGTCCGATTCCGAGAACCCTTCGGGCCAAATCAGACCAAAGTTCCGGTTCCAAGGCAACGCCCTGCTCGCTGCGGGCTCGGTCCATCCTCTGAGGCTTACCCCAACTCCCTCAGGCGTTGGGATAAGACCGGAAGTCCAGCCAACACACCCCGCGCTGAGGCTCAAGTACCAGCCATCGCCATGAAGGGCAAGGGCCCATAAGTAACTGAATAGACAAGCGGCCAGAATGAACCCGCACGCTGCACCTCCGCCGCGTTTGAGCGTGGGTCGGATTCGGGATCGCCGGGGCAGCCTCATTTCACACCCGCTTCGGTCCGGCAGGGGTCGCCACATTCGGAGCAAATTCCGCTGACGTTGCCGGTGAGGTTGTAGCCGCAATGCTGGCAGTGGCCCGGTGGATGACGGCGGCGGTCGCGGTGCCAGAGGAAGGCAGTGGGGATGGCGACTAGGACGGGGAGAGGCCAAAGGGGATAACTGGTTTTTCGGTTCGTGATCGTGACCATCCCTCGCCCACGGCCAGGAAAACCAGCCGAGCTACGCCCCGTGCCTTTACTGAACGGCAGACGGAAGATCTCATCGCGTCCGCAACTGCGGTAGCCTGCGGGCACGTCAATGCTGTGGATGCTCCATCCCCCCCATGGACTATTCAAAGCCTGCTGTCGGAAGTACTCCAGGTTTTCCGGTGTGCCTTGCCAGTGTGTGTGGTTGAGTCGGCCTTCACTTACGCAGAATCGATCGCCGCCGGGGATGGTATAATCCGCAGCCCACAGGAAAGACAGCCCCAGTGCGACCACGATCAGCACACAGGCGATGAAGCCAGCCCACTTCAGGAAGCGTCGGATTCGGGGTCGTCGTGGCTTGCTCATTTCGCACGCGCTTCGGCCCGACAGGGGTTGCCACACTCGGGGCAAACCCCGCTGACGTTGCCCGTTAGATTGTACCCACACTGCCGGCAGTGGCCCGGTGGGTAGCGATGGCAGCGGTCGCGATACCAGAGGAGCGCGGTAGGAGGAGCAAGCAAGGCCAATACGAGCCAAAGAGGCAGATCGGCATTGCACCACATCTTGTTCTCGTGCATCCAGCACGGGCTTTTGTCGTACTCCGGCTTGCCGAAGAACGGCTCTTTGGGCAAGAGACAACGCTTGGCGAGTTTCTCCCAGAACCCGGTGGGGGGCTTCCGCCCTACTTGCCATCCGGGTGGCGGCGGCTTGGGAGCAGCGCGCCCCTCGCTTACCTCCCCTGTGCAACTGGCCAGATAATGGATGAATCCTGAGTCTAGCCATATCTCGAAATCCCGCCCGTCATACCTGATCGTGTACTCACGGCTTGCGGCCCAGGCGAGCACGGTCAGGAGGCAGGCCGCCAGCCCGCCCCATTTGAGTACACGCTGGATTTGGGATCGCCTGGCCATGCTCATTCTGTGACCGTGTCGGTTTCGCAAGGCTTACCGCACTCCGGGCACACCCCGCTCACGTTGCCAGTTAGATTGTACCCACACTTCCGGCAGTGGCCGGGTGGATGGCGTATCAGACGGCCGCGCCAGAAGAGGAGGGCGGTGGGGGCGGCAACGACAAGGAATGGCAGCCAGAGTGGGATTTCATAGTTGGTACCCGTAAGGGAGCCACGGTTCATATAGTGGACGGTGCCATCTGTAATGCTCGGGCGCACAAGCCCCAGCGAAAACCAGGACATTCCTCTTGGCGCCGGGGGCAGGTTGACTACCCAGCCAAACCACTGTCTGTCGACAACGGTGAGATACTGGAGTGGGTCCTTCGGTCGCCAAACTGCTACACGCCCATTTCCGTAGCCGAACACACCGTTCTTGCCGCGATACACTGACCACGATCGCAAACTCACCGCCCACGCCGCCAGAATCACCACGCACGCCACGACCCCGCCCCATTTGAGTACACGCTGGATTCGGGATCGTTTGGGCTCGTTCATCTTCGACCAGGTTCGTTATTGTGCGAATGCTCCCGACGACTGCCCAGGCCGATGATATCGGCCAGCAGGGAGCAGATTCCGATCTCGGTGGGTTCGCCTTCGTTCACCTGCCGGTCGAACTCGGCAGGTGAGCCGCGCCAGAATGAGCGTAAGGCCTGTTCCACCTGGTCCGGGCTCGGGTGGGGTGATGCCTGGTGC
>CAZFMS010000198.1:0-8253 GCA_964520125.1 uncultured Planctomycetaceae bacterium | reverse complement strand
GTTAAATCGAGGTTGAAAGTGTGCGGGGTGCGCGGCGGGTGGGGGGATGTGCGTTTTTGGGTCGTGCGGCGTGTTTGTGGGGGATGAAGATGTTCCGATAAGTCGTCAGGGGCCGGCGGGGGTGCGATGATGATGACTCCCGGAGCGGGTGAGGCCGCTGAAGCCGAAGAGGCGCCGACGATTTTCGACGTCATGCTGCTCGAGGCCGGGTCCAGCAAGATTAACGTGATCAAGGTCGTTCGGGCGGCTACCCAGGTGGGCCTGAAGGAAGCCAAGGAGATGGTGGACTCGGCCCCCAAGGCGATCAAGGAAAGCATATCCAAGGAAGACGCCGAGAAGCTCCAGAAAGAGTTGGAAGGGGCCGGGGCCAAGGTAGAACTCAAGGGCCGGGTGGAGTAGGGCGACCGCATTGCGTCAGGACCGCTGGCTTGGTTGATGACTCCGGCGGCGACTCTCAGGCGTGGTGGTGCTCGAGGCGCTCTTGGCGAGGTCCGGCAGTGGCTGAGGCCAGGTGAATGCGTCCTGCCCCGGCTTGATTCTGGTCGTGTTCTGCTTGGCGCGGAAGGCGCCTCAGCTCGGAGTGGGGGCACCTACTTAGGGGTAATTCCGTCCCCCACCCCTGGAAGGGGTGGGGGATTTTTGCGCGCCGAACGCGGAAGGTAGGAGAGGGGCATACTGGCGAGATCGCCTCGGCCTTCGGGTGATGCTCTGGGGAGGGAGCGCTTCCTGACGGTCGCAAGTCTGCGCATGTGGGCGTTCACCGCTTCCTTACGGTCGCGGCTCTGGTCGTTCGCTGATGCGGGGGCCGTTCAAATGAGCAGGCCTGTTATACCTCGACGATTTGCCGGGCGGAGAGGAAGGCCAGCCAGCGATGGGTGACCTGGCGGTGCCAGACGGCCTCTACCGCGTCGGCGTAGATGTTCAATTGCCCCTTGTACTCGGCGGCTCGGGCGGTCAGGGGGTCGCCTGAGACGCGGTCGGTCTTGTAGTCGATAATCTCCCAGCCGTCGCCAACGTCGAACAGGCAATCGATGATCCCGCGGACCAGCAGGAGGTCTTCGTCGTCGCGGGCCTCGGCTACGGGATCGTAGCGCGAGGGGTCCACGCCCATGACGAACGGCCACTCGCGCAGGGGGCGGCCGTTCTCCGAGCGCAGGCGGGTACCGAGCGGGGTCTCGAAGAACCAGGCGACGCCGTCGAGGTCGATCCCGGCTGCTTCGTCGGCCAGCATGATGTCCGCATCGACCAGGTCTTCGAGTTGGGCCCGGAGGTCCTGTGCATCACACGGTCGGCCCAAGTCGAGGCGCTGGAGGAATTCATGGGTCCAGGTGCCGCGGCTGGCCTGGGCCGGCAGGCGATCGGGCTTGCCGAAGGCCGGCTGGCGGAAGGCGTGTTGGCCCGAGGTCGGCGGCGGTGATCCGCCGGTGCCACCGGACCATGAGGCGGCCGGCTCCTCGAGGTCTTGCCCGGCCTCCCAGCGGCGCTTTAGTACGCTGGCGGCGACAACGGCGGGCACCCTGGTCAAGGAGAGGGCGGGGTATGCCGTGGTCAGCCGGCGGGTCACGATCTCTACGGCGGCCTGATCAACGTTGGCCCCTGGGGTTTGGCCCGACGATTCCATTCGCGAGCATCGCTTCAGTCGTTCGGACGCACCGGCGGGCTGCGGCGGATCGATCACCCATTCGGCCATTTGGCGGCGGTCATAGGTGTGGACCTCGAAGAGCGGGGGCTTTGTGGTGGAGGCAGCGGTTGTCCCGGGGGCTCCCGGGGCTCCGGACGAGTCGGCTTGTTGTTCGGTTGTGGCCCCTTCCACAAACGAGATGTCATCAGGGGGCCGGCAACACGCCGATGCGGTGACCCAGTGCAGCATGCTCTTGGCGGTTCGGCGATCGAGTGCCGGAAGGACGCCGACGTGTCCGGCGAATCGCCGCCGATCGCGCTGCAAGGTCGACAGCGAGCCGGTCCCCACCAGGATCAGCTTCTCCTGGCCGCGGGTCAGGGCGACATAGAGGACGCGCAATTCCTCGGCCAGCGACTCGTAGACCGCGGCCTGGGAGACCAGTCGGTGGGGTAGGGTCGGGTAGGTGATGCGGCGTTTGGTGTCCACGGCCTCGAGGGCCACGCCGAGTCGACGATCGAAGAGGATGGCCCCCCGGGCGTCGGCGAGGTTGAAGCGCTTGCCGAGTTCAGCCAGGATGACCACGGGGAATTCCAGCCCCTTGCTGCGGTGAACGGTCATCACCCGGACCACGTCTTCGGAGGGCGAGACGACGGAACCGGCGTCCAGGTCTTCTCCGGCTTCTTGCAGGCCGGTGATGAACTGGAGGAAGCGGTGCAGGCCCTGTCGACGGAAGGTGTCGAATTGTCGGGCGTACTCGTGCAGGCGCATCAGGTTGGCGCGGCGCTGCTGGCCGCCGTGGAGCCCACTGACGTAGGCGAGGTAGCCGCTCTGGTCGAAGATCTCCCACAGGACGTCGGCGAGTGGCCGTCGGTGCACGCGCCGGCGCCAATGTTGGAGGCGATCGAAGATAGACGCCAGGTGGAGGCGGAGTTCTTGATTGGCTCCGCGGTGGGCATAGTCCTGGACCGCGGCATGAAATGGTGTATCGGGGCGGCGCTGCCGGACGGCGGTGCGGATCTCGACCAGTTCATCATCGGTGAGGGTCTGACCGAAGAGCGGCGAACGCAGGACGGCCGCCAGGGGGATGTCCTGTTGTTGGTTGTCCAGGAGGGTCAGCAAGGAGAGGAGGTCCAGGACTTCCAGGGATTCGAAGAAACCCCCGGTGGAATCGGCGAACACCGGCACGCCCAAGCGCCAGAGGGTTCGCATCAGCAGCCCGGCCCGAGGGCGCATGGACCGGAGGAGGATCACCATGTCGCGGTAGGGTGATCCCCGGCGGACCATCGTCTTGATGCGCTCGGCGATCAGGTAGGCCTCGCGCTCGATGCGCTCCCAGTCGAAGGCCTCCGCCGAATCCGGGGAGTCTTCTTCTTGGGGTCCGGCCAGGTCGTCCAGGAGGTGTAGCTCCAGGGGCGGGGCGGTGAGATCGTGGTCATCGCGCCTTCCGGCCTTGAGGCGGGCGTGCTGATCGTATTCGATGCCGCCCAGGTCGGGGGCCATGAGGCGCTCGAAGACGGCGTTGACGGCGTCGATGACCCGGCGGTGGCTGCGGAAGTTGTCGACCAGGTCGATTACCAGGCCGGGCGTCTGACCGGTCTCCTTGGCCCCGGCGGCGGCGAATGATTCCTGGCGGTTCAAGAACATGCGGGGCTCGGCCAGCCGGAAGCGATAGATGCTCTGCTTGACATCGCCGACGGCGAACAGGTTGCCGGCCCGCCCGGTTTGGCCCTCGCGGCTGACCAGGCGGAGGATTTTCGCCTGGATCGGATTGACGTCCTGGAACTCGTCGACCAGCACGTGTTCGTATTGGTCGCGGAGGCGGGCGGCAACGCCGTTATCTTCGTCGGTCAGCAGGTCCAGGGTCATCCGCTCGAGGTCGGCGAAATCTACGGCCCCCAGCTCGCGCTTCTCCCGCTGGTAGGCCTGGCGGGTCTTGTTGACCAGCGAGAGGAAGGTCTCCGCGGGCCGGCGGGTGCGGGCGATGCCCTCGGCCCAATCGGCAGTGGTGAACCTGCCGAAGACGTCCTGCAAGCGCTTCTTGAACGATTCATTCCTGATGCTGCGGACCAGGTCGGCGGCGGCGGTGAAGGCCTGTTGTTCGGACTCGGGCAGGTCGAGGGTCTTCTTCGATCGTCTGGGGGCGGCGGGGAAACGATAGGCTCCGATGCCGTCGCGGCAGACGCGGTCCAGCACCTCCGGGCCGGAGCCTTGCTCCAGTTGGTCCGACCACTCTTGCAAGACGCCGTGGTAGTTTTCCAGGCAGGTCAGGGATGCGGATACGATCGGCGGAGATTCGCGCAGGCCGGTGATCGTGCCGGTGAGGGTTTGCAGTTGTTCGGCGAGTTCGCTGCGCAAGGTGTCGGCGAGTAGGGTGGCCCAGGAATCGGCCAGGCCCCCGTCCGGCGGGACGGCAAAGCGTGCTGCGGCCTCGGTCAGCCAGCGCTGGGGATCGGGTATCGAGTTCAGAAAGCCGTCGACGGCCAGCACGCGCTGGATCAGGCCCAGTTCTCCGGACCCACCGTAGGCGGCCAACAGATCCAGGAAGGCCTCGCCGGCCGGTCCGCTGCGCTCCGCGAAGCTGTCGAAGACCTGTCGGGCGGTTTCCTGTCGGAGCAGGGAGGCGTCGCGGGCGTCCATGATCGGCGCTCGAGGTTCGAGGTCGGCCTGGGCGAAGTAGCGATTCAGGGTTTGGCGGCAGAAGGAGTGGATGGTCGATATCGAGGCCGTGTCCAAGAGGGCCAGTTGTTGCTGCAGCCAGCGATTGGTGGGGGCGGCCTGGAGACGTTCGCGCAGGGCCGCGGCGATCCGCTGCCTCATTTCCGCCGCCGCTGCCTCGGTGAAGGTGACTACCAAGAGGCGATCGACCGGACAGGCCGGCCGCTGGTCGGCGGCCAGGTGGGCGCAGCGTTCGGCGAGGACGGCGGTCTTTCCGCTGCCCGCTCCGGCGGAGACGAGGATGCTGGTGCCGGTGGTTTGGATGGCGGCCTTTTGGGATTCCGTCAGCTCGAAGTCAGCCATCGGTTTCTCCCTCCCGGCCGGCCAGCTCGGCGAGCACCTGGCTGCGGCTCATCGACGGGAAGCAGCGGGCCTGCCGGGAGACGAACTCGTAGCGACACACCGAGCGGTAGGGACAGTGCGAGCAGGGCAACTCCTTTCCCAGGCGGGCCGGGGCTACGGCGATGTTGCCGGAGATCCAGTCTTCGGCGAGTTCGGTGATTTTCCCGCGGATGTGTTGCAGCATCGCCGGGAGGGTGGCGCCGGGCACGGCGTCGGATCTTTCAACATGGCCCAATTCTCCGCCGGCCGTGCGAAAGACGGTGAACATCGAACTCCAGCCGGACTTCAGTTGAGGATCCAGCCGGTCGATGCAGTCGAAGTCGAGGACGCCGCGCGGGCGGTAGGGTTTGTAGGCGTTGAAGGCTTCTTCTTCGGCGTCGGCCGGGTGTTCGACTTTTTCGTACGCGGCGAGCAGGGGCATATAAAACGCCCCGCCGGGCAGCAGGTCGGCTCCGGCAAGCTCCCGGCCCCGTTCCTGAATCACCAACAAGTAGGTCAACAACTGCAAGGCCAATCCGTGGTAGGCCTCGTCCAGGAGGAGCCGGGGACGTAGGGACCGCTTGTAGTCGAGCACGACTGCCAGGGAGACGTCGCCGGCCGACAGCAGGTCCACGCGGTCGATCTTGCCGCGGACCAAGACCGTTTGTCCGCTGGAGGTTCTTAGTTCCAACGCCGGCAGGCTGCCCTCTTCCGGGCTGCCGAACGATTGCTCGGTGGCCAGTGGCCGGAGGGGGGACTTTCCGACTGCGGTTTGCTGGCCGGTCAAGGCGGCGGGCAGCTCGATGCCGCTCCGCCAGGCGGCCTTGTCGCGTTCCTGGTCCTGCATGCGTACTTGCTCGGCGTGCTGGTCGATGGCCTGCCGGCACCAGCGGCCCAGGCTGCGGGCGATTTCGTCGGTCGACAAGTCGCCGAGGCTCCGCCCCGTTTCCATGAGTTCGTTGACGAATTGTTCGAGGACGGTGTGGTACAGCGAGCCCATGTCGAGGGCGGAGATCTCGTGAACGGCCCGCTGCTTCAGGCCGAGGCCGCGGGCGGCGAAGTGTTGGAAGGGGCACCAGGCATGCTGCTCCAGGCGGGTCACGCTGGTGCGGTAGGGAGGGCGCCAGCGGGCGGCGGTGGCGTTGGCCGACAGGTGGGCTTCAGTCGGCGGGCCCAAGGCGGACAACGCGGGACCGGCGACTTGGGAGACGGCTTGCTGCGAGCGCATCCAGTCGTAGAGTGCCAGCCAGGTGTCATGGTCCGGGAGATCGGCGCGGTCTTCGCCCCAGGCCCGCAGGTGGGAGGCCAGGCCGCCGGCCAGTTCGGCGGCCGTACCGACCGCTTCGGGGCCGGAAGTTCTCGCCGTTTCGACTGGGACATCCGGCAGGGCGGCGCGCAGCGCTGTCCAATAGGGCGACGGCGACAGGGGCTTGCCCGATGCGTCACTCTGCGGATAACTCACCCACAGGAACTCGCTCGGCCGCGTCACCGCGACGTAGGCCAGCATTCGCTCGTCGAGGAGCTGCTGGGCCCGCGTTCGCCCGAGCTTGACGTGACAGGCTTCGATGTGATTTCGCTCGGCGTCACCGAGGATCGTCTCTTCGGTCGGCCGGGCGGGGAATTGGCCGTCCTCGAAGCCCAGCACGAAGACCGCACGGACGGGCGGGTGCCGGCTCCGCTCGACGGAACTGACCAGCACCTGGTCTACGGTGGACGGCACCAGGCCCAGGGTGAACTCGGAGAGTCCCGCTTCGAGGACTTCTCGGAATTGCCGGCCGGTCATTCGTTCGTCGCCGAGGGTCTCGACCAGTTCTTCGAGCAGCTTGACCAAGTCGGTCCAGACCTGTTGATGCTCCTCGGCCTCGTCGAGGTCTCCCCGGGCGGCGGCATCGTCGCACCACTCGGCCAGGCGGTCGGTCACGCCCAGCCGTTGGAGGAGGCTGCAAAGCCGTTCCGCCCATTTGCGACCGGCGGGCTGGGCGCGTTTGCTTGCGCTTGCGGGCCACCATTCGCCGAGGCGCTGTCGCAGATCGTGGCGCGATTGGTTGACGGCCTTTAGGGCGTCTCGACGGGCCGGGGATTCCTCGCGGTCTTGGGTGCGGGGATCAACGGGGTAGGTCCATTCTTCGTCCCAGGCTTCGGCGGTGAGCAGGCCGTGGGCCAGGAGGTAGTTTTCCAGGGCGTGGACGGCTTGGTCGGCGAGGCCGCTCATGCCGCTCTTGAGGACGGCCAAGACCGCTCGATCGAACGGCCCGTCGGCGTGCATCAAGAGGGCTCCGCGGACCAACTGGACCAGCGGGTGATGGTAGGTGGGCCGGCGGCGGTCGATGAAGAAGGGGATGTGGTGGGCCCGGAGGCAGGCGGAAATCAGGTCGTGATAGGGTTCCAGGTCTCGGACGACAATGGCTGCTTCTCGATAGCGCAGGGGATTGTCGGGCCGCTGGACTAGATCGAGCAAGGCGCGGACTGCGGCGGCGACTTCCGCCCGGCGGTCGGGGGCCTTGATCAGCCGCACCATCGCCCCGGGTGGCGAGGTCTGGTCGGGGCCTCGCCGCCTGGCTGCGTCGTTTTCTTGCTGCCCGGCGGGCGCTCGGTGGGGCGGGATGGGCACGGTGAAGAGGCGACTCTCTAACTGGGCCAGCGCCTCGGCGCCGGCGAAGCGGGGACAACCCGTTCGGCCCAGGAAGATCGGCTCTTCGATGGCCACCCCGGCGTCGGACAAGGCCCGGACCAGGGTGAACCAGGTCCGCTCGGTTCGGGCAAAGAGCGACAGGTCGTCCGGCGCCGAATCGAGGTCGCGCACCTTTCTGCGGGTGGGGTCCAGGAGCAGGGCGATGTCCAGGTGTGATCCGCGTTGGGCCAGGGCGACGACCATGCGGACCTGCTGCTGGGTCAGCCCGGCGAAGCCGTCGATCCAGAGCCGGGCGCCCTCCAGCCAGGGCACCGACCCCAATCGGCCGCGGGCCAGGTCGAGCACGCCTTCGGGATCGACGCGTTGCGAGCCCAGGTATTCCAGGTAGGCCTGATAGAGCAGGGCGGCGTCGTGCAGGCGTGGGGCCGAGGGGTCGCCGGCGTCGTCCGCCGCCTCGGCCGCGGCCTGGAGTTGCTCCGCGGGCACCGCTTCTTGCAGTAGTTCTACGATGCCCCGGGCGATGGCGGCCACGAATCCGCCGCGCTCGGCGACCTTGCCGAATTCTTGCAGTTGCCGGCGGTGACGGATGATCAGGTGTCGCAGGGCCATCTGTCGGCCGATTGGCGTCAGGGTGGCGGGCATCGGGCCGGTGGCCTCGTTCAGGATGCGGTGGGCCAGCCGCCGGAAGCTGAGGACCTCGCAGCGGCCCAGGGCCCTGACTGCCGACAGGGCCAGCAGGCCCCGCTCCATCTGCAGAGCAGCCTGCTCGGGCACCAGCATGACCAGGCGCGGACCCTCGGCCAGGCTCGAGGCCAGGGCCTCGCCGATCTGCGACCGGCACCAATAGGTCTTGCCGCTGCCCGCCCGGCCGGCGATGAGGCGAACTCCCACGGTATCCTCCGGCAGAATTGGGTCCCGAGTCCTGACTGAGCCCTTTGTCGGGCAGAGACTCTCGCTGTCCCGG
>CAZFMS010000197.1:0-8332 GCA_964520125.1 uncultured Planctomycetaceae bacterium | reverse complement strand
TGGAAACTGCCTGACATACGTGCCAGACCCTAAGCGGCAGCATACCGCCGACGGCATGCGCAGCCCGCTGGCCTACCAGGGGCAACAAGACCGGCTGTTTCGCGGCAACCCTGACGGTACCTTCACCGACGTTACCCGCCAAGCAGGGATCGAGATCAAGCCGGCCGGCCGGGCCATGGGCGTCGGCGCCGTGGACTACGACAATGACGGCCTGGTCGATATCTTCGTTTCCAACGACGCCATGGAGAACTTTCTGTTGCATAACAATGGCGACGGCACGTTCACCAACCAGGCTCTGATGGCGGGCGTCGCGTTTGCGGAAGCCGGCGACGCCGCCGCGGCGATGGCCGCCGAAGTTGCCGATTACGACGGCGACGGCCTCATGGATATCTTCGTTCCGGACATGACCCTTTGCTGCCTGTACCGCAACATGGGCGGCGGGCTCTTCGAGGACGTCGCCCGCCGGTCCGGCATCGCCGCCGCCATGACGCCCCACCATAGTTGGGGCGCAGTATTCGCCGATTTCGATCTCGACGGTGATCTGGATCTCTACGTCAGCAATGGCAGCGCCTGGCGGCCGGAGGGACAGCCGGATGGGTTGTTGGTCAATGACGGCCGGGGACGTTTCGAGCAGGTCTCCAAGCTCGCCGGGGCCTGGACGGGTAAGAAGCTGGTCAGCCGAGGCGCGGCCGGTGCGGATTACGACAACGACGGTGATATTGACCTGCTGGTTGCCAGCCTGAATGACCGACCGGTGCTGCTGCGCAACGACACCCCTCGCCGCGGGCGGCACTGGCTGCAAGTCACCCTGGTAGGCAGCGGGACCAACCGCGAGGCCATCGGGGCCGTCGCGAAAGTCAGGCTGGGCAACAAGCTGATCGTCCGGCATCGATCTTCGGCGGGCAGTTATCTTTCTCAGCACGACCGCCGCATGCACTTCGGGCTCGGGGAGCACCTCCGAGCCGATCTGCTCGAGGTGGTTTGGCCGGACGGCTCGCGACAGGAGATCGGTGACGTCCGGGGCGACCAGATGGTGACCGTCCGGCAGCGGCCGGGTGGGCAATCGAAGGAGCACCGGGCCACGGTGGGTGACCGCTGAAATGACCCACCCTGGCGGGTAGTTTCGGAATGGCGGCGGTCAAGGCCGGCCGGGGCCGACCGGGCAGACCCAAGACCAGAAATCGGTTATACTATCCGAGGCGCTGCCGGGCAGGCTTCGGGCCCAGTCCGGTCGGGCAGTTACCGGTGTCGGAAGTGACTGATGCCGGGGCGACCGCCCATTATGGATGCCACAACCGCAGAAGGCCGTCTGAAACGTGCGCCGAGTATGCCACCGGCCGGCGGGACTTGACGAGGAACAGGCAGAAGACAGGGGAGTGAGAAACGTGCCCGGCAAAACACGAATTCGCAAATCGCCCATCGAGAACAAGAGCGTACTCAACGAGGCCTATGATTACGCGAGCAAGGTGTCCTTCGTCCGCGGCATGCGCGTGGATCTGGACAACTGCGTCATGCTGTTCATCTCGGGCACGGCCAGCGTCAACGAGGACGGCGAGTCGATCCACCCCGGCGACGTCCGGGCCCAGACTGGACGAACCTTCAGCAACATCAAGGGCCTGCTGGAGAGCGAAGGTGCAGATTGGCACGACATCATCCGCACCACCTGCTACCTGGCGGACTTCCGGGACTACGACGACTTCAACGAGGTTCGCAACGCGTTCTTCCTGGAAGAGAAACTCGATCCGCTGCCGGCCAGCACCTGCATCGAGGCCCGCATTTGCCGGCCGGAGCTGCTCGTGGAGGTCGAGGCCATCGCCATGTTTCCCAAGGATCGGCCGAAACCGGGTGGTGGCCCCGCATAGGAACGCCCCCTGGACGCCGCCGGCCGGCCTCGGAGCGGCGATCCCTTGTCTGATCAGCATCTCCCTGCGTTGCGGAAAGCCCCGGCGTGCAAGAAAATCCTCTCCTGGCGTGAGACATCGCCGGACTGGAGTACGCCCGCCGACGGATGTTCGTCGAACCGGGACTGCCCGGACTTCCACTCGGCCGGTTGACTGCCCTATCATGATCAGACGTCTCACCTTCGCGGCCCGGACGCAGTTAAGTCGTTGAGGCCGCCAGGAGATACCCTCCGTGCAGGTCGCCAAACCTTCCAGGCCCCTCGCCGTGGCGTTGCTCATCGCCGCAGTGGCGCCCTTGGTTCCACGGTGCGCCTCACCCGTCCTGTCTCCGGGTAAGCCCGAGGATGCCTGGCAGGCCCAGGACCCGGCGGTGCGGGCTACCAACCACGGCGTCGCCTTCATGGAGCGGTATGAGTTCGCCCGGGCGGTCGAGGCCTTCGAGCACGCTTCCATTCTGGCCCCGGATTCCGCCGAGACCACATTCAACCTGGCCGTCGCCATCTTCAACCGGGCCGCCAAGGGCGACCTGGAGAAGGCCGAAGGGCTCCTGGACGGGATTGTTGGCCAAAGGCCGGGCCGGGCCAGGGCCCTCTATCTCCGCGGCATCATGCACCAGTATCGCGGTAAGGACGAGCAGGCCGCCGAGTGCTTCGAGCAGGTCCTGAAGATCCACCCCCGCGACGCCTGCGCCTGGTACTTGCTGGCCCGCAGCAAGGGCCATCTGGGGCAACCGCGGCGAACGGAGTTGGAGCGGGCGATCAGCGAAAACCCCTATCTGGCCAGTGCCTACTACGATCTGATGCGCGTCGCCGTGCTGGAAGGCAAGCAAGATGAAGCCCGGGCGCTCCAGGAGAAGTTCGTCGGGCTGCGAAAGAGTCCGCTCGCCGAGCTGGTGGTCGTTCCCCATTACCGCCAGATGGGTCCGCTGGCCGTCGTCCGGCCGCTATCCGCACCGCCGGCCCGGTCCGTAACCAGCGGGGAGCTGTCTGCCGCGGCGTCCCAGACGTCGCCGGTCGAACTCGGCTGGGGCGAAGCTGCCAAGGTCACCCTGGAGCGGACGACCGCATCTTTCGATTCCGGCATGGCCATGGCGGACGTAAACGGCGACGGCCGGCTTGACCTGGCCGGGCGCTTTGCGGCAGACGGCGGATTCGCACTCCTGCTAGGCCAAGCAAACCTAGCCTTCTCTGACGCCACCCGGGCATCCGGTCTGAAGGACATCCACGACCCGAACTCCTGCGCCTTCGGCGACTATGACAATGACGGAAAGATCGACCTCTTCGTCAGTTGCCTGGGCCCCAACCGCCTGTTTCGCGGCCACGGGGACGGGACCTTCGATGATGTGACCTCCGAAACGAAGACCGCCGGGCCCGCTGTCCTGACCGTAGCGGCCATCTTCCTCGACGCCGATCACGACGCCGACCTGGACATCTACGTCTGCAACTCCCCCTCCGCTCAAGGGGGCGCCTCGCCTCCCAACCAACTGCTCAACAACAACGGCGACGGCACCTTCACCGACATCGCGGCCAGTGCCGGCGTGGCCTGCGCCGATGAGATGAGCGTGATGGTGAGTCCGGCCGACCTCGACGGCGATCGCGACACCGATCTCGTCGTGTTCAACATGGGCGGCCCGGCCAGAGCTTTCTTCAACGACCGACTCGGGAAGTATCACCCGCAGCAAATCACCGCAAGACCGATCCGGGACGATCACCGCGGCGTCCTGCAGGACTTCAACGGCGACGGCAGGCCGGACCTGCTCAGCCTGTCGGCTCGACGCACTGATAGCAGGTTGTTTCTTTCCGGGGCGACCGCAATGCTCGAGCCGAGTCCGCAGTTCGATGAGTGCCTGGAGACCTTGGCCACCTGGGGTGACCTGAGCACCACGCGCGTTGCGGACCTCGACCTGGACGGCGACCTGGACATCGCCTTCTTTGGCGAGGCCGGGCACGTCCTGCTCAACGACGGCCGGGGGCAGTTCGTGGCCCGCCCGAATCTCTGGCCCAAGGCCTGGGACCAGAACACCATCGCCATCGACTTGGCCGACCTGACCGGTGACGGCCTGCCCGATCTCCTGCGCATCACCACCAAGGACGGCGGGACCGTCGAGGTTGTCCCGACAGCGCTCACCCCACCGGCCAATTGGCTGGCCCTCACCCCCACCGGCCATCGGGGAGCGGACCAGCGCACGCGTAGTCCCGCCAGCGGGTTCGGCACGCGCGTGGAGCTGCGCTGCGGGATGCACAGTCAGGTCATTACGTACACCGGCCTGGCCGGCGGATTGAGCCAGTCGCACCGGCCCTTGATCTTCGGCCTGAATGGGGCGGAGCAGGCCGACTACCTGACGCTCACTTGGCCGGACGGCGTGACCCAATGCGAAATCGAGTTGACCGCCGGAACACACCATCGGATCAGCGAAACGGAGCGTCGGACCTCGAGCTGCCCGGTGCTCTTCGCCTGGAATGGAGAGCGGTTCGAGTTCGTGGGCGACTTCGCCGGCGTGGGTGGGCTCGGCTATTTCGTGGCCCCCGGCCAATACGCCGCGCCTCAGGTCCTCGAGCAAGTCAAGATCGAAGCGGATCAGTTGGTCCCCCGAAACGGCCTCTACGAGCTGCGCATCTGCGAGCCGATGGAGGAAGTCGCCTACCTCGATCGGCTCGAGCTTCTGGCCATAGACCACCCGCGGGAACTCAGCGTGTACCCCGACGAGCGGCTGTTCTTCTCCGGGCCCCCGCCGACCCACCGGCTTCTGTGCCCGGCAAATCCCATCTTCCCGGTCATGGCCTCGGGGCCCGACGGCGCCGACTGCACCGACCGACTTGCCGCCGTAGATCGACTCTACGCCTACCAACCACGGCTCGATCGGAGATTCGTCGGCTTCTGTCGGCCTCACACGTTGGTGCTGAACTTCTCTGATCGACCGGCCGATCTGGAGCCGGGCCGTGATGTGTACCTCTTCTTGACCGGCTCGATCGAGTATCCCTACTCCCAGACTACTTTCGCCGCCGCCCAGGCCGGGGTGACCTGGCAGCCGCTGAAGATCGAACGCCAGACCGAGGACGGCCGCTGGGAGACCATCGTTCCCGACGCCGGCGCCCCGGGCGGCATGGGCCGAACCATCGCCATCGACCTGACCGGCAAGCTGCCCGCCGACAAGTGCGTGCTGCGAATCTCGACCAACCTCGAGATCTACTACGACCAGGCCTTCATCGCCGCCGACCACGGCCCGGGTGGGCTAGCGATCCGCTCCCTGCCAATGGCCGGTGCGAATCTACAGCGCCTGGGTTTCCCGATGGAGTATTCTCCGGACGGGCATCACCCCACGATCTACACCTACGACGTCATCGAGCCGACCTCCTCGTTCAAGACTCCCCGCGGGGCCTACACGCGCTACGGCCCGGTCGAAGCACTGCTGGCGGAGTTCGACGATCGCTACGTCATCCTCGGCACCGGCGACGAGATCGCCGTGAGCTTCGACGCCCAGGCCCTGCCGCCCCCCGCCGAGGGCCTGTTGCGCAGCTTCATCCTGGTCTCTCACGCCTACTGCAAGGACATGGACCTCTACACCGCCGAGCCGGACACCGTCGAACCCCTACCCTTCCGCGCCATGAGCACCTATCCGCCTACGCCGAGCGAACACTATCCCGACGAAGGCGACGCCCAGCCTTGGCATCGACGATGGAATACGCGAACCAGGCCATAGATCACCCGGAGAACGAGTCGCCCACGCCACCGCCCAAAACCGCAAGAACGGTCAAGCAGCCTCCCGAAGCACCCGGTAAAAGTGTAGGTGGGGAAGCTTGATAGGGAGTGCTCGATGAGATCGCAGACCGAACAGGACTACCGCCAACGCATTCTGCGGGTACTGGTTCATATCCAACAGCGGCTCGATGAGGCCCTGTTGCTTGATGAATTGGCCCGGGTGGCCCACTTCTCGCCGTACCATTTCCACCGCATCTTCCGCGGCATGGTCGGCGAGTCAGTCAAAGAGCACGTGCGGCGGTTGCGGCTCGAACGAGCGGCGCAGCGACTCAAGACCACGGATCAAAAGGTGACGCGGATAGCCTTCGATGCCGGCTACGAAGCCCACGAAGCGTTCACCAGGGCGTTCGGCGCCATGTTTGGTGAGTCGCCTTCGCGGTTTCGCGAGATCCATCGGGCAGTGCCGTATCCGGCTTCTCCTTCCGGCGTTCATTTTGACCCTGATGGAAGGGTCGAACGCTTTGAGCCCTCTGGAAAAGGAGACCAGCCGATGGAAGTGAAGATCGAGACCATCCAGCCGATGCGGGTGGCGTTCATGAGGCACGTCGGGCCGTACGATCAGGTTGGCCAGACGTGGAACAAGTTGTGCGCCTGGGCCGGTCCGCAGGGTCTGATCGGTCCGCAGACCATGATGCTGGGGGTTTGCCATGATGACCCGGATGTGACCCCGCCGGACAAGATCCGCTATGACGCCTGTCTCACCGTCGCCGCGTCGGTCCAGCCCGAAGGCGAGGTGGGCGTACAAGAGGTCGAGGGCGGGGAGTACGCGGTGGTGATTCATCGCGGTCCATATGAGAAGCTCTCCGAGAGCTACGCCCGGCTGTGTGGCAACTGGCTGCCCAACAGTGGACGGGAGCTGCGCTCTGCTCCCGCATTCGAGGTCTACCGCAACTCGCCGCATGATACACCACCGGAAGATCTGATCACCGAGATCCACCTGCCGCTACGGGCCAAGTAACATCCGCGGGAGTGTCGGGGTGGACTGCACACGGGTCGCCCGAGTGCAGCCAAGGCTCTCGGGTTCATGAGGGAATAATAATGGCAGATACGACGAAGCTTGATTTGTACAAGAAACACAAGGACCAGTACGTCGCCCCCAAGAAGCCGGCGTTGGTGAACGTCAAGAAGGCCTCGTACCTCTCAATCATGGGCCGGGGGGCGCCGGGCGAGGAGACGTTCGTGACCAAGCTCGGAGCCCTGTACGGCGCGGCCTTCACCATCAAGATGGCCCGGAAGCTCGCCGGTCGCGACTACAAGGTGTGCCCGCTGGAGGGTCTGTGGTGGGGACGCCGCAAGCGCCGGGACTTTTGGACCGAGCCGCGGGATCGGTGGAACTGGAAGCTGATTATCCGTACCCCAGACTTTATCACCAAGAAGCACCTGGGCGAGGCGGTCCAGAAGCTGATGGAAAAGGGCAAAGGCCCCGAGGTCGGCGAGGTGGCCCTGGAAACCATGTCGGAAGGGCGCTGCGTGCAGATGATGCACGTCGGCCCGTACGACCGAGAGCCTGAGACGGTCGAGCAAATGGCGGCGCTGGTCAAGGAGCAGGGTCTATCATTTCACGGGCTGCACCACGAGATCTACTTGTCGGATCCGCGACGAGTTCCGCCGGAGCGCTTGCGGACCATTCTGCGACTGCCGGTTGAGTAGCCTGGCGTCTGGCGAATGCGGGGGCTGAGCAGGGGCGGCTTCTGCGTTTCGGATGATACCCAGTCGGACGCGGCGGTGATTCTGGCCGGTGGGGTCCCAGGTGATGGCGCCGGTTACGCCGGACCAGGGTGACAGCTCGCGAACGGCATCACGTATCCGCGCCCGGTTCAGACCCGCCCGGCGGATGGCGGAGATCAGCAGGTGCACGGCATCGTAGGTGTGGGCGGCGGTGTAGTCCGGTTTGAGCCCGAAGCGCCGGCGAAACTCGCGGGCGAATTCCTCCGATCGCCGCCCGGCCGTGGCGTGATCCCACAGCAGCGGGAAGATCACCCCTTCGGCGGATAGCCCGGCCGCCTGGATGAAGGCCTGTCGCCCCATGGAGGGTCCGCCGAACACGGGCAGGGGAGGCTTTTCCGACCGCAGCGCGATCAAGAAGCGAGCGGCGTCCTGCGGACCGGCGACCAAGAAAACGGCGGTAGGTTGGGCCTGATGGATGCCCCGTAATTGCGTGTCAAACTCGGTACCACCGGGTCTGAACTCCAGATGAAGGGCGGGAAATGCCCGGGCTTCCTTCAGTGCCGCCCGCAGTTCGATGGTGAACACCCGGGAGTCGTGATCGGTGCACGAAACCAAGGCCAGGGTTCCCTTACCGGTCCGCACCGCCGCCGCCTTCGCCAGGACCGGGGCAAGCAGGTGATCCCCCGGAGCGCAGGAGAAGATCCAGGGAACGTTCGCCAGGTTGGCGGTCTTGTCAGTGCTGACGGCGCTGATGAACGGCAGCCTGGCCTTGGCCACGATTTGGGCGACCAGATGGGCGGAGGGCCCGTCCGGGGCCCCGACAATGGCCCAGACCTGCTCGTCGTACACCAGCCGGGTGACCCCCTTGACGCCCGTGCCCCACGGGTTTTCCGACCAGCTAGTCACCAGCCGGAAGGGGAGGCCGTGGTAGCCGCCACGATCGTTGGCCTCCTCGACCGCCATCGACGCGGCCTCCACGGCCTGGCTGGACAACATCCTCGCGC
>CAZFMS010000196.1:0-8417 GCA_964520125.1 uncultured Planctomycetaceae bacterium | reverse complement strand
CAGCGGCACCGGGAGAGAACGGTGAGCAAGAGTATTCCCATGTAGACAACCTCTGCCCAACGCCCGGCCCGGCACCTCCCGGCCGCCGGACTTTGCTGGCGTTTGCGGGCGTTTGCAGAGAAAAAAAACGCCCCGGTGCAAATAAAGCAGACCCCGAGGTCCGAATGAAAGAAAAAACCAAAAAAAAACACCACCCCGGGGGAGAACCTCGCGGGCGAGCCTTCAAGCACCCCGCCGCTCGGCCAGCAGCGCCTTCAAGACGCCCTCCAGCTCGGCGACACTCGGGCAGTCGATCACCACGTCCTCGCGGCGGTGATCGATCTTCTGGCCGGCGATCCGTTGCGACCAGCCTTCGCAGCAGGACATGGCGATGATCGGGCGGTCGTGCATCCACGCATAGGCGATCTCGCTCAGCGTGCCCGCCGCACCGCCGACCACCAGCACCACGTCGCCGGCAATACCGGTAATGGCGTTGCGGACCCAGCCCATGCCCGTGGGGATGTGATAGTGGGCGTGATCGTTGACTTCATCCATCTGCGTGTGGGGGGTAACCGCGATCACCGTGCCGCCCGCCTCGGCGCACCCCTTGGACGCCGCCGCCATCACCCCTCCGCGGCCCCCGGTCACCAAAGCGGCACCCAGGCCGGCGATGACCCGGCCCGCCTGCTCGGCGATCTTCAAGGTGGCCTCGTCCGCCTCGCTGGCCCCGATGATCGCCACCTGAGCAATTCGATGGTTCTTCATGCCCTGCTCCTCGAACCGGCCGGCCCCGGACCGGGTCTGTCGCCCGCCGCCTACTTGAAGACCCGGACAACAAATGGGTAACGATACACGATTCCACTGTTGGTTTGAATGGCCGCCGCGACGCAGAAGAAGACCTGGGCCAGCAGAATGACGGGCATCAGCACCAGCCCCAGGACGCCGACCACGGGCACGAAGTACAAGCAGATGCACAAGCAGATCGCGATGATGAAGGTGAACTGGAAGTTGGCCGCCTCGCGGGCGTTCTCCGCCACGAAATCACCGAGGTCCTTCTTGATCTGCCAGATCAGCACCGGCCCGATGATGTTACCCAACGGAAAGGCGAACGACGCCAGCCCGCTGAGATGGGCCAGCATCGCCCAGTTCCGCTCTTCCGGGCCGGGGCTGGTCTCTCTGGTTGGCTGCGGCTCTTCGCCGACCATGATGGTTCCCTTCGCCGGACCTCCGCCCGGTCCCTACTGCTCCTCGCCCAGCCCGGCGAGCTTCTTCTCGATAAGTTCACCGGCCAGCCGCGGGTCGGCCTGGCCCTTGGAGAGCTTCATGATCTGCCCGCGCAGGAATCCCCGGGACGCCTGGGCCTTCTTGGCATTGGAGCCCACCGCGTCCTTGACCGCCTGCGGGTTCTTCTCGAAGGCCTCATCGACCCAGGCCTGCAACGCCGACTCGTCCCGCTCCTGGATCAGGCCCAGCTCCTCGGCAATCTTCAAGGGGCTTTGCCCGGTGTCTAGCCTCCGCTGGTACATCCGCTCGGCCACTTGTGCCGCGGCGGTGGCACTGATGGTCCCCGCCTGGACCAGCTTGGCCAACTCGGCAACGCCCGCCGCCGGGATGCCCAGCTTCCCGATGGTCGCGCCCTCGGCCGAGGCCCGGTGGTTCCAGATGCCGATGAACTGCTTGGTCAGCGCCCGGGCATCGGCCCCCGCCAGGATCGCCGCTTCAAAGAGCACGCCCGTCGCCCGGTCCGCCAGGATGATCTCGCACTCCTTGTCCGTGGTGCCGTATTCACCGACAAATCGGCGCTGCTTGGCCAGCGGCAGTTCCCCGATCTCCCCGCGCAGCTCATCCAACCAACTCTCCTCGACCACCACCGGCACCAGGTCGGGGTCGGGGAAGTATCGGTAGTCGTGCGATTCCTCCTTGCCCCGCTGAAACTCGGTGACCTGCCGATCGTCGTTCCAGCCCAGGTTGATCTTGCCCCGGTTCTCGAGAGTATAGTCGTGGTCACCCTGCCACTCGCGGACTTGGCGGTCGATCTCGTACTGGATCGCCCCCCGGACCGCCCGGAAGCTGTTCAGGTTCTTGATCTCGCTGATCGGCGTTCGATACTCCTGGCCCTCATGGGTGATGGCCACATTGACATTGGGCTCGAAACGCATCTGGCCCTTCTGCATGCTGCCCTCGGCGATGCCCAGATACTGCACCAGCCGCTGCAACTCTACGCAGAAGGTATATGCCACGTCGGCGTCCGCGATATCCGGCTGGGTGACGATCTCCAACAGCGGAGTCCCCGCCCGATTCAGATCGACCCGCGTATGATCCAGCCCCTCGTGTATGTTCTTCCCGGCGTCCTCCTCCAGGTGAGCCCGGATGATGCCGACCGGCTCCAGCGCCCCGTCGGCCCCGGGAATGTCGAAGTGCCCGTCGTGAGAGAGCGGCAGATCATATTGACTGATCTGGTAGTTCTTCGGCATGTCCGGATAGTAGTAGCTCTTCCGGTCCCACTTGGTGAAGCGGGAGATCTCGCAGTTCAACGCCAGCGCCGCCTTGACGGCAGATTCGTAGGCCACCCGATTCATCACCGGCAGCGCCCCGGGCATGCCCATACACACCGGGCAGACCAAGCTGTTCGGCTCCGCCGCAAACTCGACTGCACACCCACAAAACATCTTGGTCCGCGTAGCAAGCTGGACATGAATCTCCAGTCCGATGATGGGCCGGGTTTGGATGTTGTCGCCGACCATGCCTCACGCTCCGTCAGGCCGATTCACCAAAGTCCTGGTTCTATCCTGTCTGGCGGATCAGTGCCAGACGCAGCATGTTCAGGGCGGCCTTGGTGGTTCGGTCGCGGATGGCCGGGCGGGGGAGGGTCTCGCCGCAGAGGAGTTCCTTGGCGGTGGTGCCCTCCGGGCCGGCCAGGGCGATGTAGACCAGGCCGACGGGTTTGGTCGGGGTGCCGCCGGTGGGGCCGGCGATGCCGGTGGCGGCCAGGGCGTAGTCGGTGCCGGAGATGCGGCGGCAATTGGTGGCCATGGCCTCGGCGACCTCCCGGCTGACGGCCCCGAGGTCCTCGATCAGGTCGGGGGGAATGTCCAGCAGGCGTTGCTTGGCCTGGTTGGCGTAGGTGACGAACCCCTGGACCAGGTAGGCGCTGGAACCGGAGACGTCGGTCAGCCGCTTGGCGATTAGGCCGCCGGTGCAGGATTCCGCGGTGGCGACGGTCCGGCCCTGGGCGATCAGCAGGGCGGCGACGGCATGGGCGAGCGTTTCATCCTGCTCACCGAAGACGACGCGGCCCAGGCGGCGGCGGATTTCGGCGGCGTCGGCATCGACCAATCGGCGGGCCTGATCGAGACTGTCCGCCTGGGCGTTGATGCGGACGGAGATGATCCAGTCGCCGGCGCTGGTGCCGACCGAGGGGTTTCGGCCGGGCTGCATGAGGTCGGCGAGCTTCTCGCCCAACTCGGCCTCCGGGGCACCGAAGGCATGGAGGGCGTGCTGCAGAATGACGGCTCCGCCACCTGCGGCTGCGAGTGCCGGGCGGATTTCCCGGTCGAACATGGCCTCCATCTCGCGGGGGACGCCGGGCATGACATAGAGGTCAGCTTGGTGAAGCCGGGCGCGGATCCCGGGGGCGCTGCCGCAGGTGTTTTCGATGGGCGTCGTCCCGACGGGAAACACGGCCTGGACTTTGTTCGCGTCGGTCATGGTGCGTTTGAGTCGGCGGAAGAAGGCGGTGATCTGTTCGAGGCTCGGCTGGTGCAGCTCCAGTTCCGTGCCCAAGGCATCGGCCAAGGCCCGGCGGGTGAGATCATCAGGCGTGGGGCCTAGGCCGCCGGTGATGAGGACGATGTCGGCCTCTCCCGACGCCGCATCGATGGCGCCGCAGATGGCCGCCCGGTCATCGGGGATGGTGATGTGGCCGGCGCAGGGGAGGCCCAGGCCGGCGAGTTGCCGAGCCAGCCAGGCGGCGTTGGAGTCCAGGGTCTGGCCGGTGGTGAGTTCGGTTCCGATGCTGATGATGCGGGCGTTCACGAGTATAGAGAAACGTCGAAACGTCGAAAAGTCAAAACGTCGAAATCCAGAAGCAACGAAAAGTCAAAACGTCTAAACGTGGGAAGCGGGAGCACTCAAGGGTACCGTCGCTCACCAACTGTCGGCGGGGGAGGTTAGTCGCGTTTGTCGCGAAAGACCAGGCGGGTGGGGGTGAGGTATTCGTCTTGCCAGTTGGGGCCGAGGCGGGCGGTGATCTCGTCCTGGCGGCCGGCGACAACGGTTTGTTGGTAGCGCCGGTCGGCCTGGCGGTGGAACTGATAGGCAACGAAGGACGCGCCGATACTCAGGCACCATGCCAGGGCCGCGACAGACGCGATGGTCCGCAGGCGGGCGGAGGAGAGCAGCACGCCGGCGAACACCAGGCCGACGGCCAGGACGACGAAGACCCAAGTGGCCCCGACCGCGAGGTCCAGCCAGCGGTGGCCTCGGGTGGTGATCGGCGACGGGACTGCGATAAGCAGGATCGGCGCGAGGGCCAGGAGGGCGGTGATACCCAGGCGGAGTCGGGCGCGGGGGGGAGCCTGCTTGGTCGTTATGCCGGCCACCACGATGGCGACCAGGGCACCGGCCGTGATGGCGGCTACTGCGGTTATCAACCCCCAGCCGGATGAATAGGGTCCATGCTCTGACACGTTGGCCACCGCCAGCAGGGCGACGGCGAAGGAGGGCAGCAGGGCGATGACCGGTTTGACGTAGCTCGGAAGGCTCTTCTCGGAGGGGGCTTGGTCGTTGGCGCGGCGCAGCGCGGCCTTGACCGCCATCCCCACCAGGGTGGCGAAGAACAAGGCCGCGGCACCGAGGGCGAACAGGACCAGCACCCCGGCGAACACCAGGCGGTGGAAGGCCGCTTTGTAGGCAACCGGATTGACCGCCCGATGAGACGTGAAGGACTGGTCACAGACGTCGACAGGAGCGGCCTGGGCACCAGCGTGGAAGTCGGTTCGCATCATCTCGAGCTGTCTGGCGGCCTGGGCAGGCGCGTCGGGCGACTCGGAAGGGGGCATCGCCCGGCACGCCCTGGCCAGCAGGTCCGCGCCCAGCAGGCGGGTGCCGACGTCGGTTTCGGTGTCGATCAGGCCGAGCGACAGGTCGGCGATCCAACGCAGGCAAGTGTCCGCAGCATCTGGGCGACCCTGGGCGCGAAGTTCGTCCGCCAATCCGCAAAGACGAAGCTGGATGTATGGCAGGGCCGCAAAGTGAATGCTGATCGGGCCGACCATGGAATCCCCGATTTCGACGTACGGCACATACCCGGCTTGCGAAACGGCGACGTCCGGCCGGCTGAAGTGCTCTTCGAGAACACCCTGCCACAGTTTCGACAGCCCGGTGTTATAGAGCGTGGCTCTCGTGGGGGGACTTTGCCCATCGACTACTTCGCTGAATTGTTCGAAGCGTTGGATCGCCTCGCGGGCCGCCGCACTGTTCGAGGTTGCCTGCAGATCGAGCAAGGTAGCCTGGCAGAGCCGGGCGACGAGGTTGTCGGGGTCGGACCGGAGGAACTGACCCCCAGTGGACACCGCTTGATCAATTTCCCGGCGACCGCGCACGGCGGCATTCAGCCACTTCATCAACTGGTCAACGGCGATGCGGTTGGTGACCCGGGGGTCCTTCTGCAAAGCGGCCCGCAGCCTACTCACCGGCCCGTCCCATTGCAGATTCGAGGCCTCGGTCCGGAGGATGGCGCTGGGCATGCTCCGGGGGCTGAAAGCCTGGGCCATGACCAGGGTGGTGACAATGGCGGCCAGCGCGGCGGTGAGCACGATGCTCGCAGCGGAGGTGCGCTGGGGTTGGGGGTCAGGTTGCACCGAGCGGTTTCGAGGCTGACTTCGATGGCTGGGTTTCTTTCTGGACATTCGGGTGGTGCTCGGCGGCGCGTAGCAGCAGGGTCAAGGTGTCGTTGCTGGGCGCATCATGGTGATACGTTGGAGCAGGCTCCGGTGATTGTCAATCAGGATGTGCCGGATACCGGATGTATCGCCTGCTTCATCGGGGCGGTGTCGGGTCGAACAGCTTAGCGGGCGGGAGGAATAGAGAAGGTGCTGCCGCGGCTCTCTAGTTGGCGGTAGATGCGAACATGGTTGGCAACCATGCCGGCGACGGAATTGTGGGTGTGGGCGTGAGCCTGTGCGGTAGCGGCCAGGGTCCTGGCAAACTCGGGATTGTCCAGGAACGTGCAGATCTGCTCGGCGAGTCGGGTATCGTCGTCGTCAGGGAATAGCAGGGCGGTCTGCTGATCGATCAGGCCGTCATAGAGGGACTCATCGGCCGCCACGACGGCCAGACCGGCGGCGAGGGCGTGGACCGGTTCTTCGCGGACTGCCGTTCGAGAGGAGGGTAGACAGAAGATGTCGGCGGCCTCGATGGCGTGTCGCCAGTGCTCCAGGCGGCCGGTGAACGTGACCGCCTGGCGGAGGTCCAGCGTGTCGACCAAGTGCCGCAGGCGGGCTTCAGCAGGGCCTTTCCCGATGATGAAGGTCAGCAGATTGGGGTGGGCCTGGAGGACGCGCTGGACGGCGCACACCATCACCTCGATGCCGCTCTCGGCTGAGAGATCGCCGGCGCACACCAGCGTCGGGGCGAGCTGCGGGGTGCTGAAGGCTGCGGGGGCATTGTCCGCGGTGGCCCCGATGGGAACAACCTCGACGGGCTTGCGGGCGGAGAACGACGCGGTGACGGCGTCTCGAAGTCGGTGGGAGGGGACCACCAGAGCCGCGGCCCGTTCAATGCAGGCCGAAAGGGCCGGGCTGCTCAGGTCGGCGACCGAGGAGATGTTGATCAGGAGATCGGCTTGGGATGCCGCGGCAACATCCACGGCCAGCGGTGCTTGCGGCTCGGTCAGACAGTGGACGATCACGGAAGCGTCGGGGTGGGAGGACTCGATGGTCCGCTGGACCTTGGCGGTCAAGCCTTGGTGGGCCCGGCGGGTCAGCGGCCAGCGGGAGGTGGAGTAGGTGATGACCTCGCTGGGTCCGCCGGCAAACACACCGGCCCGACCGCCCTCCGGCAGGATGAGGATGGTGTCGATGGGCTCATCGATCAGGCCGATCTGGAGGTAGCGCAGAGCGGTGCCCAGGTGGTCAATGACCTGGTCGTCGGCCAAGAGGCAGACGACCAGACGTCCCGTGCTGTCGGATCGAGCAGGCTCCATGGCGCATACGCCCCACGCCGGGCGAGATCGACGATATGCCGGCGCCCGAGCAGGCCGGACGCCTCAAAGAAAGCGAGGCCTGGCCGCAGTGCCGGGCAGTCTTGCCGCATGACCAATTATACGCCGCGCTCGTTGCCTGCGTCTACACGAACTTACCGAACGCAGTCGGCCGGGACGACATCGCCACCCGCCGGGGGATCGGAGCCATCCTTCAGTAGGGGGTGGAGGTTGCGCGGTGGTCGGAGGTTGCGTTTCACCACTACCCCCGCTACGGTCACGGCCCGTCGGATTGAGCAGCAGGTCTATCCAGCGACGGGAGGCGTTTGGGCGTGTCACGGGAGCACTGGGGTTCGCGAATCGGCGTGATTCTGGCGGTGGCCGGGTCGGCCGTCGGGCTGGGCAACTTCCTTCGCTTTCCGGGTCAGGCGGCCCAGAACGGGGGCGGGGCCTTCATGCTCCCCTACTTCATCTCCCTGCTCATCCTGGGCATCCCGCTGTGCTGGGCCGAGTGGACCATGGGGCGTTTCGGCGGCGTGCGCGGGTTCAACTCCGCGCCGGGGATCTACAGCCTGATCTGGCGGAGTTGGATCTCGAAGTACTTCGGCGGCGTGGGCGTCCTGATCCCGCTGATCATCTTCATGTACTACGTGGTGGTGGCGGGATGGTGTCTGGGCTATGCCTACTACTACCTCACCGGTGACCTGATGCTGGGTGGCCGGCCGGACGCCTATACCGGCTTCTTCGACAGCTTTGTCGGCACCGCCCAGGACGGGGAGGTGTTCGAATCCGGCGGCCGGGGGTTGCTGGTCTTCTTCGCCATCACCTTTGTCCTGAATTTCATCCTGATCTATCGCGGGGTAAGCAGAGGGATCGAGGGCTTCTGCAAGATCGCCATGCCCATCATGATCATCTGCGCCCTGTGCGTTTTGGTCCGGGTCTTGACCCTGGGCACGCCGGATCAGGCCAAGCCGGATCAATCCTTTATCGGCGGCCTGGGCTTCATGTGGAATCCGGATACGGAGAAGCTGATGAACCCCAAGACCTGGCTGGCGGCGGCCAGTCAGGTGTTCTTCAGCCTGTCGGTGGGGTTCGGGATCATCCTGAACTACTCCAGCTACCTGCGGAAGAAAGACGACGTGGTCCTCAGCGGACTGACCGCCAACAGCATGAACGAGTTCTTCGAGGTCTGCCTCGGAGGGCTGATCACCCTGCCGGCGGCCTTCATCTTCCTGGG
>CAZFMS010000195.1:0-8431 GCA_964520125.1 uncultured Planctomycetaceae bacterium | reverse complement strand
AGCTATTACGCACTTTTTAAATGGTGGCTGCTTCTAAGCCAACATCCCCGCTGTCCTAGAAATCCAACTTCCTTATGCACTCAGATACAATTGGGGACCTTAGCTGGCGGTCTGGGTTGTTTCCCTTTTGTCCACGGACATTATCACCCGTAGACTTTCTCCCAGGATAGTCGTCATGGTATTCGGAGTTTGATTGGAGGCGGTAGGCTGGTGGCCCCCGCGATCCATTCAGTAGCTCTACCCCCACGACGTAGTTGCCTGAGGCATGCCCTAAAGCATTTTCGGGGAGAACCAGATATCTCTGAGTTTGATTAGACTTTTACTCCTCCCCACAGGTCATGCCAAAACTTTTCAACGTTTACGGCTTCGAGCCTCCGCGCTCGGTTAAGAGCGCTTCACTCTGCCCATGGGTAGATCACTCAGTTTCGGGTCTACCCCCTGCGACTATGTTCGCCCTATTCAGACTCGCTTTCGCTACGGCTCCACCGCTGAGCGGTTTAGCCTGGCCACAGAGGAGTAACTCACCGGTCCATTATGCAAAAGGTACGCCGTCGACCAGAGTCGCCCGAAGGCGACCATCAGGTCTTCGACTGCTTGTAGATGCATGGTTTCAGGTACTTTTCACTCCCCTTGTTGGGGTACTTTTCACCTTTCAGTCGCCATACTTGTGCGCTATCGGTCGTCCAGGAGTACTTAGCCTTGGAGGGTGGTCCCCCCGGCTTCACACGGAGTTCCACGGCATCCGTGCTACTCTGGGAATCCTCTCAACGGAGGGCTGCGGCTGTCGCCTACGGGACTGTCACCCTCTGTGGTTGGCCTTTCCAAACCATTCTGCTAGCCGCGCCTTTGTAACTCCTCGAGGCCCCGCAACCCCGGGCCGAAGCCCGGTTTGGGCTAGGTCCGCTTTCGCTCGCCGCTACTAACGGAGTCTCGGTTGATTTCCTTTCCTCCAGGTACTGAGATGTTTCAGTTCCCTGGGTTGGCTCCGACACGCTATGAATTCACATGTCGGTAACACCACTTATTAGGTGATGTTGGGTTTCCCCATTCAGAGATCTCCGGATCAACGCTTTCTTGACAACTCCCCGGAGCTTATCGCAGCCTGACACGTCTTTCATCGCCTCTGGACGCCTAGGCATCCACCATGCACCCTTAACGAGCTTGACCACATCGATGAATCGCTGTCACCACTAAACCGAAAAAGTGCCGGCTCGCGCCGGAACCTATTCGACCACGCAGAAACAGTCAGACATCGATCTGCCAAGTCACCGTTCGGCACTCTGTCTCCCTGAGATCACCCCGGATTGGTTCCGGCGTGATCCCCAGAGACAAAGAAATCGGATCTTGTGGTTCAATCTCCCACATATCCACTCTATTCAGTTGTCAAAGAGCACCGGAAACGATAGCCCAAAAAGCCCTAATGAAAGGCCTATCGACCATCCGTCTCCATCCCGCAACTGCTCGTTGCAGGCTTCGAATGACACTTCCTCGGTGTCAGCCGAAGCGTGAAACGCTCAGCCGCCGTAATGCCGCAAAACCGCGATGATGCCCATCACCCCGGCGAATATCACCGCCATTCGGGCAACATCCCAAAAATTCGTCGTCCCCCGCAGCCTTCGCGAGCTGATCGGACTGCCGCAGTTGGGACAGTGAAAATCGCTGTCATTCGAGCCGGTCATCAACGCCTCGCTCTCGAGGCTACCACGCCACTCTACTCCCAATGGAGCCGACCGGGCTCGAACCGGCAACCCCTAGCTTGCAAAGCTAGTGCTCTCCCAATTGAGCTACGGCCCCGCCGGACAACCAGGCAGATCATGCCGATCCGCCAATCGTAATTGTCACCTGCTGACCGTCGCCCGTCCAGTCATCCACCTCTTCGGCCGAGCAACGCTCAGCCACACCGTTTCTTGCCTCAGCCGCCCTTACCCCACAATACCAGGGCCAGGAGGCCGATCGCTACTAGTACCCCAGCCCCCCACATCACCATGTCCAGCTTCCCTTCGCGCCCACCAGGTATCCACTGGGCCCGAGTGGACTCGAACCACCGACTTCGTCCTTATCAGGGACGCGCTCTAACCAACTGAGCTACGAGCCCCACTCTGCCCAACAACGAAACTGCATTCCACAGTCTCGGCGGGCAACCGTTTAGATTGTCGGCACAGGGCATGCATAGCTGAAATACACCCTGTGTCAGCATGCCGCCCGAGAAAGCGGCGACAAAAAAGCCACCGACAACCGCCGGTGGCCCTCTGATTCCCTATCGCCCCCAGTCGGCAACTACCTTGATAACAGCACCGTATTGTCGAGTCTTTCTACTTGCAACAACCTCCACCCTTAGCGGTTGATCCTACGCTGATTGCTCAAGCGACTCCACAAAGCCTGACGAAGTACTGTAGCATAACGCCAGCACCTGTCAACCGACATTTTTCCATAATTCAGCTCCTTGGCAAATAACCTTAACTCCTTGTGGTGCATAACGATACAGCTATTCTGGCGATTTCGACCCTCGGCCACCGAGGACCGCAGCCCCGCGACCCGGCCCTCCGCGGTCCCCTCGAGACCCGCTGTCGGGTATAATCACGCCGTTACGACCTGGGGCTCGGAGCATTTGCCGGCCGCGAACATGGGGGATATTCTCTCCCGAGCGCTGCCTCCGCCTGGAATGCCGGGCCCCGCCAAACGCGAGCATGGCCCTCATTATGGAGTTGCTGCAAGATGCGAAAGAGCAAGGAGATCAAGCGAACGAGAGAACTCGCCGGAATCGAGTACAAGAAGGGTAACCGCGCCGAGGGCTACAAGATGTGGGCCCAAGCCAAGAAGGAACTGGATGAACTGCGCGGCCGCAACAAGCCCGCCCCCGAACCCCCGGCGGACACCCCCGCCGAGACCACTTCTTAGTGACATTGCCATGGCACTGGGTGAATAGGGGCCGCCCCGGATGCGGTGCTTAGCCGTCCACTGCCTTGGGTGAGTGCTGCGCCGCCGCCGATCGGGCGCGGTGGGAAGTCCAACCGAGAACGGCGAAACCGGCCAGGAGGTGCAGCATCCCCACCAGGGCCGGCCAGGACGAATCGAAATGCGCGACGCCCTGCGGCGACACCCCGCCGCAACGCATGAAGAGCAGGCCCTGGAAGAGGACCAGCCCGCTCAGAGCAGCAATCCGCCCGGACATTCGCCGGTGCAGGAGAAGTAGGTAGGCCGTCGCCAGGATGATCACTTCCCGCCAGAAGGGAAACACGGATATGCCGTACGATAGGGATGTGGGCAGGTTCGCCCAGACCGTGCCCAGGTCAACCCGATTGCCCTGCGGCGTGGAGATGACCGCCGTCCGGCCGCCGAGTCCCATCCACTCACCTTGCGGCGTCTTTACCCAGACGTGACGCAGATCAGTGACCAAGGAGGCCTGGTATCCCAAGCGGCGCATTAGCGATGCGGCCACCACCGCTCGCCCGTCGCAGTCCTCGTAAACCTGGCCGCTGGGCGATTGGGATGCCTTGGTGAACATCTCACCCACCGTCGGCATGTAGTCCGCCGACCCCCAGGTCTCCCAATCCCATTGGTACTGCACCTTCTGATAGACGAAACGCTCCACTTCCCGCTGCACGGCAGTCGGGGACCGACCGAGGAGCAGTGCCGATTCATCCGGGCTCGTTGCCCCCGGCCAGTCGGTTTCTCGAGATTCGAGCGCCGTCTGGCCTCCCGCGGCGATGATCCCTTCACCATGGGCCGCCAGACGGGCCCGGAATTCCCCTTCCCAGGCCTGCAGTTGGGGCGCGTCGGGCTCCACCATTGCATCGAGGTTGCCAAGATGCGAAAGATGCCTGGCAAACTGCCACGGATTAGGGAACAGAACAAGGAAGGTCACGGCCAGGAAGAGCAGCCACTTCAGCGGAAAGCGCACCTGCCAGTGCGTGAGCATTGCCCGGCTTGGTCTCCTTTCCTCGCCGCGTGGATGCTCGGTGACCAACTGGCACTCCCATCAGGCCTGAACGACACAAGGCCGCAATGTCCTGCATTGCGTCTATTATAGCGAGGTTCTCCTTCCGCCGAGGCCGTGCAGCGCACCAAGATCATGAAGTGTGGAAGCCGCATTTCAGCGATGGACTCCCTGTCAAGCGCACCTGTCAAACTCCCCTCTCCAGCATCCTGGCCGAATCAGGGAGCACGCTGCGATGAGTCACCCGACTACGCCCCCCGCAAGCTCGGGGGCTCTTGCTCCGCTGCTCTGGGAGAGAGGGCGTGGACCGTCGCCCGCCCGGCGGCGTCTATCCCTTCGACCGGCAGCACGAGGGCAGGTCATCCCCATTCCCATCGCCGCACGACCCCGCCTTCGCCGCTTCTTCCTCGCCGTCGGCCCGCTTGCCCAGCGGACAGCGATCCCTGCAAACCAGATCGCCGGTGAGTGGGCAGATGATCCGTCCGGGGCAGTCCGGGCGATCGGGGTCGATCGTCGGACATTGGTCACGGCAGACCAGCTCGCCGGTTAGAGGGCAGACCACCTTGCCGGGGCAGTCGGCCCGCTCGGAATCCGCCAGGGCGATCTTCATGCCGCCTAAGCTCACCAACCCCGCCACCAACAGGCCGGCGGCAACCAGATACTGTTTTCTATGTGTCATCGTCGTTTCCTCGTACTCTTGGGAGGACTCAGGTCCCTCAACACCATACATTCTCCCTTCGAACTGCGGCACCGTTGCCGGGCCTGTAGAAGGGCTTCCCGAACACGTTCCAGATTCGCTAACTTCTTATCCACGTCCTCCAGACGCTGATCGATGAGACCCTGCACCGTCCCCTTGCAGGCGGCCGGGTCGTCGAGCCGCAAGCTCAGCAGGACCCGGATATCCTCCAGCGCAAAGCCCGCCGCCTGGGCCGATCGGATGAACCGCCCCCGGTCCACGTCCTCGGCTGAGTACATCCGGTACCCGGCCCGGCTTCGCGAGGTGGGGACCAGCAGCCCCACCCGCTCGTAGTACCTTAGCGTCGAGGTCGCTATCCCGAGTGTCTCGGCCACCCCACCAATGGTCATCAAGTCGTCTCCGGGCATGGTCTCGCCGCGCTCCCCTGTAAGTGTATACCTTAAACTTAACTTCAAGGTCAAGGGGCAAAACCGGAATCCTGTGGTTTGTTGTAACTTCTTATATTGGCAGGATTTATAGATTTCTACGGGTGTCCCCAGCTACCTGGCAGGGCATCGAGTCAGACGAGTCGGGAGAATCAGTCGGGACTCCGGCGGGAGCACAATCCGCCGCTCGCCCCGCGGCCGGCACCGGGCCGCCAGCATCACGCGCGGGCCAGGACCCCCGCCCAACCGACGGCCACCAGGTCCGGTGACCTCGCCACGTTCTCTGCGGGAACGATCCGCCCTGGGGGCCAGGTCATTGTTGGTTTGAGGGATCGAGTGAGTTGGGCCGTCCTGGGCCCGGTCTCTGCCGAACGCGTCGGAAGCCCGCCGCCTGGGTAATCAACCCATCAACGTATGCGTGACCGAGCCCTAGACGGATTCCGGCGGCGGAATGGTCCGCCGAGGACGATGACTCGGTTTGCGTTCGGCCCACAAGTTCAGCAGCAGCACCAACACTCCGACGACAAGTAGGGCATCAGCCACATTGAAGACCCACGGCCACAGCGACAAACCGCCGAGTTTCGCCTCGATCTTGATGAAATCCCTGACCACCGGTTGCGGGCCGGAGCGGCGGTCAGTCGGTCGCGGCCACATTCGTCTATGCCCGCCGTCGGGGAAATCAGCGATGATCACCTGCGACTCGGTTTCCTTGACCAGGATGCCGATATCGCGTCCCTTGCCCGGGATGTGGGTGACGTAGGCGGTCTGGGTGGCCCGGTCGTACAGGTTGCCGATCGCCCCGGCGAGCACCAGGCCCAGGGCCACGTGCATCGAACGGCGCGAGGCCGTCGAGTTGGCGAATAGGTAAAGAACAAACAGCAGCGCCAAGACAGAAGCGCCGACGAAGATCGGGGCCCAACCCGCACCGAAGCCGAATAGAGCCCCGGGGTTCAGGGATTTCTGCAGACTACAGAGATTCTCGATTACCACCCGCGCTTCGTTCCACTCCAACTTCTCGAAGGCCCATTCTTTGCTCCACAGGTCCGCGACCACCCCCAGGACAGCCCCCAGCCACAGGCGCATGTGGCTCGGCAAGTGGCCCATCGCCCAGCGTTCAGAAGTTGCGGTCGGTGAGCTGGGCGTCGCGGTGTCTGAACTGGCGTGTGACATCAAATGGAATATCGGCGAAATGCTGTTTCGATCATCGCCCGGTTTCTTCCCGGCTGCGCTTGTAGTCCACGCAATAGCGGGCCCAAGGTTTGGCCGCCAGCCTGGCCTTCGTGATGGGTTTGCCGGTGGCCTCGCAAATCCCGAAGGTGCCCCCGATGATGCGTATCAGGGCCGCGTCGATCTCCTTCAGAATCTCCTGCTCGTTCTCAATCAGGCCGATGGTGAATTCTTGTTCGTAGGCATCGGTCCCGATGTCGGCCATGTGGATGGGCATCATGGAAAGGTCCCCCGCGGCGTCTGAGCGGTTCTTCCGCAGGGCCTCGGCTTCCATGTTCCCCACGTCCCCGACCAGTTCGCTGCGCTTCGCCAGAAGGAGGCGCTTGAAGTCCTCCAGCGCCTCGGACTTGAGCCTCGTCTTTGGTGCCGGCGGCGGCGTGGCCGGGGCTCCGGTGGGTCCGGCGCTGTTCGACAATCCGGCCGTACGGGGGGGCACCCGCAACCCGCCGGTTCCCCTCCGGGAGTTTACCCTCTTGGAAACGCTCGGGGGCTTGCTGTTTGCTGACTTCTTGGGCTTTGAAGCCACACGACGCTTGGCCATGGCGCGCTCTCCTCCGGTTCGGAGTCCGCGGACTCCGGTGAATGCGCTTTCAGGAACTCTGGTTTACCGCTTCGGGTCCGGGGAACTCCGATCCTCGCGACCACTGGCTGGCAAAGTCGAGACCCATTATTGTACGAAGACTCCGGTTGCTTGTCAAGATCGCCCCAATACGCTCAAATCCAGCCATGACTGGGCCGCCGGCGATCGCTCGTCGGGTGTTGCCGCGGTGTCATAGCTCTGGCAGTGCAGCCTCGACCAAGCCCGACCGACCGGTCGGCGCGGCTTCAACACACCGGGCGACTCGCCGCCGAATCATACTGCTTGTGCCGGAAAGAGTCCGCGGTACTTCCCCACGTGTCCGACGGCTACGGGAACCGCACGGCTCGTGCCGGGCCACCGGTGATGTCCCGGTGGCGAACCATCAACACGGAATGTGAACTCCATGGCAACTTCCTTCGGCCTTGAAATCCTGAAACGAGATCCACAGAGTCGGGCCAGACGCGGCCGGCTGTCCACCCCCCACGGGACGATCCAGACGCCGGTCTTCATGCCGGTGGGCAGTTGTGGTGCGGTCAAGGGTATCACCCCCGACCAACTCCGCCATGCCGGCACCCGGATGCTGCTGGCCAACACCTATCACCTGGCCCTGCGGCCCGGGGCCGAAGTGGTGGCCGCTCTCGGTGGGCTGCACGGCTTTATGGCCTGGGATGGCCCTATCCTGACTGACAGCGGCGGATTCCAGGTGTTCAGCCTGGCGACCCTGACCGACATCGACGACCACGGCGTGACCTTCAAGTCGCACATCGACGGGGCCACCGTGCGCCTGGACCCGGCGAAAGCCGTCCGAATCCAGGAACAGTTGGGCGCCGACGTGATGATGGTCTTGGACCAATGCCCCGCCCTGCCGGCCACCCCCGCCGCCCTGCAACAAGCGGTGGACCGGACCGTCCGTTGGGCGGCCGCCTGCCGACAAGCCCAGACCCGAACGGATCAAGCCCTCTTCGGCATCGTCCAGGGAGGCCTGGACCTGGACTTGCGCTGCCGGTGCCTGGATGAATTGGTGGCCCTGGACTTTCCGGGCTATGCCATCGGCGGCCTGTCCGTCGGCGAAGGACCGGAGAAGATGGCCGCCCTGGTGAGAGAATTCGTCTGCCGGATGCCCGATGATCGGCCTCGGTATCTGATGGGCGTAGGTCGGCCGATCGACATCCTCCGGGCGGTGGCCGCCGGGGTCGACATGTTCGACTGCGTCATGCCGACTAGAAACGGTAGAAACTCCTTCGCCTTCGTCCAGGACGGCTTCCTTCGGCTCCGCAACGCCAAGCACCGCCGGGATGACCGGCCCCTCGAAACCGGCTGCGACTGCTACACCTGCGAACGTTTCTCGAGGGGCTATCTGCGACATTTGTTCCTGGCCGACGAGATGCTCGGACCCATACTGGTTTCCCTGCACAACATCGCGTACTATCACCGCTGGATGAGGAGGATTCGAGAGGCCATCGCGGCCGGGACGTTCGGCCGACTGCTTGCGGAACACGAACACGCCTCTGATAGAGAGAATGACGAGGAGACCACATGCTAGAACTGCTGACCATCATCGCCCA
>CAZFMS010000194.1:0-8444 GCA_964520125.1 uncultured Planctomycetaceae bacterium | reverse complement strand
GGTATTATCCTGAGGGGCTCCGAGGAACAGGCTGACTGACGGAGCGGCCTGGCGGGCAGCGCGGCCCAGAAGGAGCGCAGGCTTTGTCGCCGCATGGAAACACCCTCTACGCCCTCCGGGGCCTGCTGGCCCGTCTCGGGCGACGCGGCTTGGTGCTCGGGCTGGCCTCTGCACTTGGCGGCATCACTCTGCTGTTCCTGGGCTGTCTGCACCTCACCGAGGTCTCGCGCCTTCGGCCGAAATCAGCACCACCTACGGTTTCCGCCGACCACCTCATGCGGGTCCGACTCGGCGGCCGAAGCCCCCACCGGGAGGCCCGCCTGGAAGTGGTTGGACCGTTTACGGCCACCGATTTCTCGAGCGGGGAAGTTCTGGGCGCACCAGAAAGGAGGCTTGCCGCAGCCATCGTCCGGCCGGCGGCGGAAAGGGGTATAGAACTCGGCCCCCGCCACTTCTATTGCGATGACATACTCATCACCCCGCAGCGCGACGCCAGCATAGTCCTGAACAACCAGACCTATCGCGGCCTATTGAGAATCCGGCGGAGCGGTAATGGGCTGACCTTCGACAACCACATCGACATCGAATCTTACTTGCGCGGTGTCCTTCGTGGCGAGTTACCCAGGTACTTTCATCCCCAGGCCTTCAAGGCTCAGGCCGTCGCCGCCAGAACCTATGCCCTCTATCAGAAGCAGAACCGCTCATCCACGAAATCATTTGACGTCTTCGACAGTGAAAGCAGCCAGATGTACATCGGCGTACGAGGAGAGGACCGAGTCGCCGTCCAGGCCATCGAGCAAACCAGGGGGGAAGTGTGCGTCTGGAATGACGGCGGTACCGAAGAGATATTCTGTACCTACTATTCCTCCGCGTGCGGGGGCTGTTCACAGCACGTCAACAACGTAAAGCCCCGCGATCCGGATGTCGCGCCCCTGGCCGGCAACGTCCGCTGCAACGATTGCTACCTGGCCCGATTCTACCGCTGGGATCCGGTCACCCTGTCCAAGGCCGAACTCACCAAACGCCTCGTAGCCCATTATCCAGTCCTTGCCCGCCTCGGTCCCATCGTTGGGCTACGGCCCAAGGCCAACACGGCTGACGGCCGTATCGTCCGAATCCTGCTTCTCGGTGCCACCGGCAAGAACGACACCCTGGTCGGCGAAGACTTCCGGCTGGCGATCGGCGGACGCACGCTGAAGTCGACCAACTTTGACATTGAAGATCGCCAAGGGCGATTCATCTTCAAGAACGGGCGCGGCTTCGGGCACGGCATCGGTCTCTGCCAGCATGGGATGGAGACCAAGGCCCGCCGAGGCATGGATTACAAGCGGATCCTCGCCACCTATTACCCCGGAGCGACGGTCAAAAAAACCTACTGACGCGCTCCAGGAACACAGGGACCCATCCAGGCGGCTTGCCCGACGCGGGCTAGGCAGATGAGCCCGGCAGGTTCCGGTGATCCCAGGTCCACGGCAGCCCGGAATCCCCGGCTATTCGAGTTCAAGAAGTCCCGTTAACCTAACCGGGCGGCGACGTGCGCAGCGGACTCGCGTCGGTCCACAAGACGATGATGATTCATGGTTGGAAACCACCCCAAACTCAGCGGCATCTTGACCGGCCTGGCCGTCACGGCTCTGTGCAGCGTCTACTTCTTCTTCATCAACCCGGAGCACAAACTGGAGCTGATCGCCTTCGATTATCGCATGCGCGACTGCAGCGTACTCGAAGCCACC
The DNA here is from genome assembly GCA_964520125.1 of uncultured Planctomycetaceae bacterium. Lineage (GTDB taxonomy): Bacteria > Planctomycetota > Phycisphaerae > UBA1845 > UTPLA1 > JAFGQA01. The sequence continues at coordinate 6,711 of CAZFMS010000194.1, read as the reverse complement.
TCGCCGATCGTCCACGTGGACATCGATGACAATGCCCTGGAGCGCGTCGGCCGCTGGCCCTGGCCCAGGTACCGGCTGGCCGAGCTGGTCCGCATCCTGGATGGGCTCGGCGCCCGGATCATCACCCTGGACCTGCTGCTCAGTGAGCACGAAGCACCGTTCGTCAAGGACCAGCGCTACACCCGGGGCAGCGACGTCGAGCCGGGCGTAGCCACCCGGGGCAGCATCTCCGACCAAGATGTCATCTTCGGCGATCTCGAACTCGCCGACGCCATCAGGACCGCGGGTAACGTCTTTCTCCCCACTCAATTGGATCTGAGGTTCCCCGACCAACCCGAGACCGGCCGATCCAGGATTCGGCGACTCTGGGACGAAAGGGGCCCACTCACCCGCGGAGAAACGATCAAGGAACTATCCCTCGAGGACATCCCCGAAATCCGCCGCCGCGCCGACGACGAGATTCTCCGGCTGCAGGTACGCGATGTTCTGCTCCGGGATTTCACCACGACTGATTCCCAGTTGGCTTCCCTTTTGGAGACCGAGCTGACCAAAATCACCGCCCTAATCGCGGGAATCAAGCGAGATGTCGCCCGAGAATTAGTGGTCAGGCGTTTCGCTGCCGATGAAGATGATCCAACCCTCGACCAAGTCCTCGAATCGGTCCTCGGCACCAGAAAGAACATAGGCAACGCCGATCGGACAGACGTGTGCGATGCCTATCGTGAGCAACTCGGCTTGGCCTCCGTACGCCAGGCCGCCAATCGGCTGGATCCCGACGTCGCCGCCCGATGTAGTCGGGCCGTTTCTGCCATGCCGGCTCACTTCTGGATCGGCAGGGCGGCCCAGGATGTCGGGGCGGTCAACTTCCGGACTGACGCCGACGGTGGAACCCGTCGCATCCCGCTGCTGGTCAACTATCAAGGACGAGCCATCAAACACCTCGGCTTCGCGGTGGCCTGCCATATCCTGGGCCTGGACCCAGACAGGATCACTTTTGCCGGGGATCGGCTGCTGAGCATCCCCCATAGCGACGGGAGCGAGCCCTTGGAGGTGCCGCTGGATAAGAACGGGAACCTGATCATCAATTGGACCCAAACCGCCAAGGATTGGCGAGAATCCAAGGACTTCCTCCACATCTCCGCCGCCAAGATCTGGGTCATGGCCGATGCCCGGGAGCAGATCGAGCAGAACAACATAGCCATGGCCTACACCTATGCCGACGTCGTCGCCGTTGCCAAAGGCGAGTTTCAGGTGGGAGCAACCGACCGGCAAACGATCACCGCCCAGGCCGATCACACCTTTCGTAGAAAGGTCAATGAGTACCTCGAGATGTGGAGGCGAATCCACCTCGCCGGCCTCCGCCAGGACTTGTCGTCGGTAGAGCTTGGGGAGCTGCAACGACAGGCAGATGTGGCCGAGGACTACATCGATGCCCAGCAGAAGGAAGCCGTTTCGTTCATTGAGCAGACCTGCAACGAGATCGACGCGATTAGCCCGGAGGAATTCGAACGGGACTCCGAACTCCAGGCCGAAGCGAATCGGTTCAGATGGGCCCTGAATCTCATCAAGACCGACATCGCCCAACTCCAGGCCGCCAACCGCAACCTGGAGGAGTCGGCCCGGTCCATCGCCCGCCAACTCACCCCCCACATCAAAGGCAAGTACGTGTTCGTCGGATTTGCGGCGACCGCCGAGGGAGACATCGTCGCCACGCCGATCGATCCGCGCACCATCGGCGTCATGTGCCACGCCCAGGTCCTCAACTCCTTCCTCCAGAACAAATTCATCAAGCGGGCCGATCTCCTGGGTGAGATCATCATCTGTTTGGGGCTCGGGGCCCTGGTCAGCATGATCACCGCAACTTGTGGGCCCAGGTTCGCGCTGCTGGCCTCTATCGGCCTGACCATCGCGTACGCTCTGTTGAATGTGTATGTTGTCTTTGCCCGGTTAGGCATCTGGCTCGACCTGGCCGCGATCACCATCACCATGACCGTTACCTGGGCGGCGGTGACCTTGTTCCGTCAATTGACCGCCGAACGCGAACGACGCTTCTTCGCCAAGCAACTCAGCCAATACACCTCTCCGGCCATTGCCGCGCGGATCGCCGAGAGCCCCGAGGCCGCCAACGCCTTCAAGACCGTGCAGAGCCGAGAAATGTCGTGCTTCTTCAGCGACCTGCAGGGATTCACCACCATCACCGAACAGGAAGACGCCGAGGTCGTCCAGTACGTGCTCAATAACTACCTGGAGCAAATGAGCCAGTCCATCTGGTCCAATCAGGGCCTCATCAACAAGTTCATGGGCGACGGAATCATGGCCTTCTTCAACTCGTCCGTCGTCCCCCTGGCCGATCACCAGCGCGTCGCTTGCGAAACAGGGCTCACGGTCTTCGACGAACTCCATCGACTGAAACACAACCAGAAGACCCACTCGGCGTCCCCGATTTTTGACCGGCTCCACATGCGCGTGGGCATCGCCAGCGGCATCTGCAAGAACGGCGACCTGGGCTCCGACCTCAAGGCGGACTACACGGTTATCGGCGACGTGGTCAACGTGGCCGCCCGCCTGGAGCCGGCCAACAAGGTCTTCGGCACCAGGGTAATGGTCTCCGGCCCCACCAGAGAAGCCGTCCAGGGCCTCTACGAGTTCCGCTACCTTGCCGAGCTGCGGGTCAAGGGTAAGGCCGAGACCGTCCCAGTGTACGAGCTGGTTTGCAGGGAAGGCGAAATCACCGATGAGCAGCGCGAGTACATCGAGCGGTTCGAGGCCGGAGTGGCCCTCTACAAACAGAGGAAGTGGGACGAGTGCATAGTCCATTTCACCCGACTATTGACTAGAAAGGTCGGTGATCTGGGGGCCAGCAGGTATATCGACGCCTGCCAGGAACTCAAGGCCTTCCCCCCGGATGATGACTGGCGCGGCGCGCTGGAGCTGAAGGAGAAATAGCCGCCCCCGGGCACGGTCGGCGGCCGGTGTGCTCCCCGAGAGTTTGGGCCCCCATCGGGACTATCGGCCCTTACTGCCTTGACCGCCCCACCTGGCAACGGGCGGAAAGCGATATTTTTCCCGAGCATTGCGGGGTTATCGCGGCCTTCGAGATCTCGTAACTTCGACGAAGGGGATGGTGCGGCTCTCAAGGCCGGTCTCGCGCCTTACAGCCAATACACTCCGGAACCGCTATAATGCTGGTTAAGCGCCGGCGACCCGCTCTGACGCGTCGCCCGGCCAGGATGGGTGACCGAGCGCCGCCGTCCGACCACGTGGCAGCGCCCGCCGACCATGATCCCCACTTGTCCCTCGGAGGCAGAGTTGATGATCGTGATAGATGAAGCGTGCTGCAAAGGCTGTGGCATCTGCATCGGGCTCTGCCCCAAGAACATTCTCGAATCATCCAATCAACCCAACAGCCGAGGGTACCATGTTCCGTCCGTCGCCGATGCCAACGGCTGTACCAACTGTCGGCAGTGCGAGTTGTTTTGCCCCGACATGGCTATCTTCATAATCGAGGAGCCCGAGAGTGCCAACGCCTAGGGCCCGAGAGCACCTGAACACCCTGTCGGGCCGGCTGCAATTCGCCCTGGGGGATGAAGCCGCCGCCTACGGGGCCCTCTTCGCCGGATGCGACTTCTTCGGGGGATATCCCATTACCCCGGCGTCCGAAGTGTCCGAGACCATGGCCCGCGAGCTTCCCCTGGCCGGCGGATACTACGTGCAGTTCGAGGACGAGATCGGGAGCATCGCCGCGGTAATCGGAGCCGCCCGAGCCGGCGCCAAGACCATGACCGCCACCTCCGGACCGGGCTTCTCCCTCATGCAGGAAAACATCGGCTACGCCATCATGACCGAGACCCCCTGCGTCATCGTGGATGTGCAACGCTCCGGCCCATCGACCGGCCAGGCCACCAAGCCCGCCCAGGGCGACCTCTACCAGGCCCGGTGGGGCACCCACGGCGACCACGAGATCATCGCCCTGTCCCCCAACTCGGTGCAGGAATGCTTCGACCTCATGGTCGAGTGCTTCAACCTTTCGGAACGCTATCGGCATCCGGTCATCTTTCTCATGGATGGAGAGATCGGGCACCTGCGGGAGAAGCTGGTTTTACCCGACTTGGAGGATCTCCAGATATTCGAGCGGGGGGCCCTGGACCCGGCCGACAAGCCGGGATTGATCAGGCCCATGCAGGAGTTCGGGCACGGAGAGGCGCTGCACATCACCGGCTCGACCCACAAGGACAACGGCATGCGGGACGTGGTCTCCCAGGATGTCCACGAAGGGCTGATCACCCGGCTGTGCGACAAGATCGACCAGAACAGGAAGAACATCATCAGCTACGAGGAGCGCTACATGGACGGCGCCGACACCGCCGTGGTGTGCTTCGGCGCCGCTTCCAGGCCTGCTCTGGGGGCCGTCGAACGGGCCCGGGCCCAAGGCCTGAAAGTGGGGTACTTCCGGCCCCGCACCATTTGGCCGTTCTGCGGAGAGAGAATCGCCGCCATCGGCAGGCAGGTGGGCAGAATCCTAGTGCCGGAGATGAATCTCGGGCAGCTCGCCCGAGAGATAGAGCGATTTGTGAACGTCCCGGTCGTTCGAGTGTCGAAGATCGGCGGCGTGCCCCATTCGGTCGAAGAGATTCACGCGGCCATAGCGACCGACGTGGCGGTAACAACCCAAAGCCATCGAGCCACCGAGTAACCCAGGCAACTGAGAGCAAGTGCGATGGAACATGAACACCGGATGCTGAAGTACCTGCGTCAGGAGACCCTGCCCACCACCCACTGCCCGGGCTGCGGCGGCGGCCAGGTCCTCAACGCCTTCCTCAACGCCATCGACGACCTCCAGATCGACCCGCAGGACATCATCTCGGTAACCGGCATCGGCTGTTCCTCCTGGATCCCCAGCCCCTATCTGAAATGTGACACCCTGCACACCACCCATGGCCGGGCGGTGGCCTTCGCCACCGGCGTGAAGGTCATCAAGCCGGAGAGCCACGTAGTGGTCATTGCCGGCGACGGCGACCTGGCCGGCATCGGCGGCAATCACTTGATCCACGCGGCCCGCCGCAACGTGGGCCTGGCGGTCTTCCTGGTCAACAACTACATCTACGGCATGACCGGCGGGCAGGTCTCGCCGACCACGCCATTCGGCGACGTGACTACGACCACGCCCTACACCAACGCCGAATACCCCATGAAGATCGCCGAACTCGTGGCCGCCGCGGGCGCTAACTACGTCGCCCGCTGGACGACCTATCACATTCGCAAGCTCATCGCCTCGATGAAGGAGGCCCTGCAGGAGCCCGGCTTCTCCTTCATCGAGATCGTGTCGCAGTGCCCGGTGAGCTACGGCCGCCGGGTCGGCCTGCGGGACGGCGTGGCCTTCATGGAATTCTTCAAGAAGAACTCCATCAGTGTGGCCAAGGCCGCAGACCTGGACGAGCAAGAGCTGGAAGGAAAGATCGTCGTCGGCAAGCTGGCCCAGCGCCGGCGCACCGAGTTCACCAAGAGCCTCAGGAGGATCAACGAAGAGTGCGCCGCGCGGTCGGCGACGACGCAATCTTCATCGTGAACCCGTGAACCCGCGGGGCCGGACGCTCACAGTTCGTTGATGTTGAGGGAACCAGAATGAACATCCGCTTCGCCGGCTTCGGCGGCCAAGGGATCATCATGGCCGGTTACGTCTTGGGCCACGCGGGCGTCCTGGACGGCCAAAACGCCCTCCAGACCCAGTCCTACGGCAGTGAGTCGAGGGGCGGGGCCTGCAAGAGCGATGTCATCATCTCCGAAGATGAAATCCTGGACCTCGCCCCGTCGAGCCTGGATGTGCTGGTGGCCATGGCCCAGCCCGCCCTGGATAAATACCTGGCCAACCTGAAGCAAGACGGAACCCTCATCTACGAGAGCGACCTGGTGAAGCCGGACGACGGTATGCAGCGGGCCTTCGGCTTGCCGGCCACCGGAATTGCCCAGCAGACTTTTGGTCGCGAGGTGGTGGCCAATGCTATCATCCTGGGGTACCTCGCCGGGCTCGTCGATGTGGTCAGCCGAGACTCGTTACGCAAGGCCCTCGCCGAAGGGGTCCCCGCCAAGACCGTGGAGTTGAATCTCCAGGCCGTCGAAGAGGGGCTCGAACGGGGTGCCCGGCAGCGAGCGCGATTGAGAAAAGACCAGGAGTGATCGAGAAACACGCCGCGTCGATCACTATAACATGGGGGATGCGACCCGCATCGACCACCATAGGCTGGGTCGCAAGATAGAGAAACGGGCCGACTCTTGCGATTCTGGCGAGTTGCCAAACACCTGGCAGCGCGTAAGTGGGAGGATTGTGCACCGTCACACCCAATGGCGAAGTGCCGGCGGGGCAAGCGCTGCCCCCCGATAGGAGAACGACTGTGCGGAACATCGAGACGCCCGACCTCTACGACGTCGACTCATTATTGACCGAGGATCAGCGCCAAGTGCGCGACGCGGTGGCCCGCTTTGTGGACGATCGCATCCTCCCGATCATCGCCGACTGCTTCGAACGCGAGCGGTTCCCCGTCGAACTCCTCCCCCAAATGGCCGAGCTGGGCCTCTTCGGCCCGACCTTGAAAGTCTACGACTGTGCCGGCCTCGACAACATCGCCTACGGACTGATCATGCAGGAGCTGGAGCGCGGCGACAGCGGCATCCGCAGCTTTGCCTCGGTGCAGAGCGGGTTGTGTATGCACCCCA
>CAZFMS010000193.1:0-8494 GCA_964520125.1 uncultured Planctomycetaceae bacterium | reverse complement strand
TTAGGTGTATATATTAAGTCTGGTTATAAGGTTTCCACCTGCCGGCGAACCTGGGCAATGGCCTGCTCCACGATGTTGCCCGGGCTCCAGGTCCCCTCGGCCTTACAAACCTCGTACAGGAAGTTACGCAGGATCTGGCTGCCCTGGGGCGTGTGGGTAACCTCCGGGTGGAACTGGATGCCGTACAGCGGGCGATCCTTGTGCCGGACTACTGCGTTGGGGCAGCTCGGCGTGCTGCCCAGAGTAACGAAGTCATCCCCGAAGCCCGTCACGATATCGGCGTGCGACATCCAAACGGTAGTCTCCGCCGGCAAGTGAGCTATCAGCGGATCGCCGGCCGAAACGTGCAGCGTGGTCCGACCGTATTCCCGATGCCCCGTCGCCGCGACCTCGGCGCCCAGGAGCCGAAAGGCCGCCTGCATCCCGTAGCATATGCCCAGGATGGGCAGATCCAGGTCCCGGAGGATCCCCGGGTCGGGCTGGGGGGCGTCCTCGGCGTAGGCGCTGGCCGGGCCTCCGCTGAGGATCAGGCCGATGACGTTGTTTTTCCGAAGCTGCTCCGGTGAGACATCCGGGGCGAAAATCACCGAATGCACCTGATTCTCGCGCACCCGCCGAGCGATGAGTTGCACGTATTGCGAACCGAAGTCGAGGATGGCGATAGTCTGGTTTGTCACCGCGACAGTCTAGCGCAACCTACTCTCGACGTCAATCCGGAACTGGCCGCGACCTTGCCGGGAGGCGTTCGTCGCGGCTCGTGCCGACGGTACGACGCGAAACCAGGATCGAGTCTCACAATGTGTCTCGCGAGGCCACCTGATTGACCGAGGGCCCCCACCAGCGAAGGTCAACAGTCGGTGGGGCGGGCCTCCAGTTGCAGGTCTGGAGCATTTTACGTTTGCGTGTGTCCTGGAAGAGCCGCGGGCTTCAGCCCGCGCGGCCTTGCCTTGGAGACACCTCACGATTGGCTGGGTCACCGGCAATCGTGAATCGCTCTAATGTCTTCCCTGGTCCCCTCCAGGGGCTGGGCCTGCGCCGGTGGAACAACCCCGAAATAACCCCAAGTTTACGCTCACCAGACCGTTACCATTACAACCAGCTAAGCTGCAGGCGAAACCTCCTGCCCTCGAAGCCCCGCAGGATCGAGGGCCGGCCTACGAGGGGACCTGGTGCGGCAGAAAGGCGGTGGGCAGGTCGTCGTCCAGGCGGTTCAGGCCGAAGGTGGATTCGATCCACGCTTCCAACGCCTCGACTCCGGCACCGGTCCTGGCGGAGATCGGCAGGCCCGAGCCCGGCGGCCCGGACGCCGAATCCGTAATCCGCAATGTGCAATCCGCAATCTCCGATCGGTGATCAGCATTCTCCAAATCGCACTTGTTGAACACCACGATGGCTGGTCGATCTGCCGGCAGCAGCCTGGTGGTGGCTTCCAGCCCCTTTCGCCGCGTCGCCGGCGAGGCCGTGGCGTCGAGGACCACGACGATCAGGTCGGCCAGACCCGCTTGACGGCTGCCGCGGCGGATGGCCTCGGCTTCGATCTGGCAGGCGGTATCGCGCACGCCGGCCGTGTCGGTCAGCGTGACCGGCCAGCCTCGAATCAGGGCCGTCTCGGCGACCCAGTCGCGGGTGGTCCCGGCCTGCTCGGAGGTAATGACCCGCTCGATGCCCATCAGTCGGTTGGCCAGGGTGCTCTTGCCGGCGTTGGGCGGGCCGATCACCGCTACCCGCAGCCCCTCGAGCAAGCGGATGGCGATCCGGCTGCGCTCCAGAAAGGCAGCCCGTTCCTCGGCCCCCAGCGAATCAAGCCGGTCGAGGAAGGCCGGCAGGACGCGGCGCTGCCCCAGCAGCCAGCATGCCGGCCGACGCGAGGTAACCCGCAACAGCATTCGGTCAACATCTTGCTCCACGGCTCCGGCGGCGGTGAACCTGGCCGCGAAGTCCTCGGCGTCAACAACAGTTGCCCCGCACTTCTCCAACAGCAGCAGCGTTCGTTGGGCGATCCGCACCCCGCCGTGGGTGTTGATCTCCGCCCTGACGCGATCACCGCCGCAGGTCCTGACCACCACCGCGTCATCCAATACCTCGCCGTCCTCGACCAGCCGGCAGAAGGTCGGTGTGTCATCGGCAATCTCCGGCGGGCGATCAGCGCCCCGTCCCCGGAGGATCCTGCTCAGAATCGCGTCAGTCCGGGGTCCGGCCACGGCGAGGACGGCGATGGGGCCTGGGGCCAGAGGAGTAAGCAGGGCTGCGAGTGTAGGGTCGCCTGCGGTCATGACCTCGCCTCGTTCCTCCCGGCCGCCTGCCCGGAGTCCTTGGTGGGCCTCGCCTGGCCGCGTTGGCTGCCGTCTGAGAACTTCCCTCGACGGGTGGTCTTCATCCGTCGTCGTCGAAGGGCGCGAAGTGTTTGCGGTAGGCCAGGGCAATGCCGCGCACCGCCAGATCCGGCACTACGGCGTCCACGAAGTCACAGTGCCGGCTGATGACCTCGGCATTTCCCCCGGTGATGATCAGGCGGGGCCAGGCTCCCAAGTCGGTGGCGTATCGCTCGGTGATCTCCCGGAGGCTGCCCACCAGGCCGAAGATGATGCCGTTGCAGATCGCTTGTTCCGTGCTGGTCCCGTAGACCGTGTCGGTAGGCTCGATGGTCACCCGGGGAAGCGCCGCCGTGCCGTCATGGAGCACCCGGGCCTGGAGATCCACCCCCGGCAAGATCGCCCCGCCCATGAAGACACCTTGGGCGTTGACGCAGTCCACCGTGACCGCCGTGCCGAAGCTCGCTGTGACACACGCCTCCCGGACCTGGTCATAGGCTGCGGCGGCGCAACAAAGGCGATCAATTCCCACCGAGTCTGGATCTTCCAAGGCCAGGGAAAGCGGCCGGTGCAGGTCCTCGCCGACCTCCAAGATTGGCGTGTCGAGCCGCTCAGTGCAGGACCGGCGGACTTCGTCGAGCACCGCCGGGACCACCGACGCGGCAGCGGCGGCCTTTAGGAAATCGTCGGGCAGCGCGGCCCAGGCCTGCTGGGCGTAGCGGGCGATCTCCTTGATCCCATCGTGTTCAAACCGTCGGCCGGTGCGAATCTCTCCGTTGATGCAGGTCGCTACGGCAATATGCGAATTGCCGATCTCGAAGATCAACAGACTGGCCAGGGCCCGAGGGTCTTCCAAACTATTCACCGGTTCGCTCCTGCAGGTCGCCCACCGACGACCGCAAACCATATCCCGTGGCAGTTCCGCAGCGAAGCGGCAACCGGGCGCTTGACCGGACCGGCGCCACCTCGCCGAGGCGCCGCAGGAGGACGCGGAACATTATAGGTGAATGTGGGAATAGGCGGTACCGCAAGGATGTTCTTCCAGGTAGAGACCTGCGAGAACTCTTTCGCCTCCTTCTTTCCTCCGACGAGCGATCCCTAGGGACGCTCGCGCATCGCCCCGCCGCCCGACGGGGCGATGCATCTTTTTCTTGATTCCTATATTCCCGGAGAGCGCCGGAAGCCGGCCCGCTATCCATCGGGAGGGTGCAGCCGGATTCGCAGGTCGGCGATCAGGTCGTTCAGTTCGTCGATGTTCGCCGCCAGCCCATCGACCAGGTGGTCATGGGCGGCCTGCTCGATGGCCGCTGCCTGCTTGGCGATCGCCTCACATCCGTGACACGATCCGGCCTGCCTGATTTCCCCTGCCAAGGATCGCAGCCGGTCGAAGGATTGGTCACGTAAGGCTGCCTCCAACGCGGCCGCCTGGTATGGGGCCGCCCGCACGAATCGATCCACTACCGCCCAGAGTTGCGGACATTCGGCCAGCAGGGCGGAGAAGGGTGATTCTCCCTGGCCATCGCTCGTGTTGCTGTCTGCCTCGGTCATCGATGCAACCTCCCGGCCGGCCGACCTTTGGACACCGGGTAGGCCGAGGCCGCCCGGCCCATCCCTCCGCCGACCTACTGTCTCTCTGCCGCTTTAACATCGAAGAGTACGCGGCGACCCTTGAGATAGCCCCACCCCCGAGAAGCCCCGCAGGAAGAGTCCGACGCCCCGAACGGCTCGGCATTTTACCGGAAGAGAATCTCCGCTCCGGTTACAGGGCGTACCGCATGGTTTGGATATGTGATTGCAAAAAGGGACGTGCGTCGGATCACTGTTTGCCGCTGCCGCCGCCATCTTGGTCAGGGGCCAGATCGGCCTCGTCGATCTCCTCGAGGTTGTCGATTTCCTCGAGTTCGTCCGAGTCGTCAATGTTCAAGTCGCCCAGGTCCAGATCGCTGAGGTCATCGATGTCCAGCTCACCAAGTTCGTCGATGTCGAAGTCGTCGACGTCGCCGGCGCCTTGCTCCAAAGCCGGGGAGACGACGGTGGCCGCCAGAGCGCCGGCCTGGCCCCTGGTTGCCGAACCGGGCGAGGAGGCAATCTCGGGAGCACCGTTGATCTGGAGAGTAAACACCACCGGGCCGATGGTAATTCGGTCACCCGCCTTGAGCAGCGTCCGGGTGACTTTCCTCTCGTTGACGAAGGTGCCGTTACAACTGCCCAGATCGCGCAGGGTGACCGTATCCCCGTCAACCGAAATCTCGCAATGGGCCCGTGACACCTCCACCAGAGGAATGCGCAGGTCGGCATCGGTCTTGCGACCGATGACCATAGGCCCGCTCTGCAGCGCGAAATCCTTCCGGGCGCCTTTCTTGCCGTAGGTCACGAGAGCCACGCTCATGGTCGTCTCATTCGTCTCTGTCGCGGCGGCTGAAATGATACGCGCCCCCACAGTCTTCCTCCACCATCCTATACTAATCTAACGGGAACCGACCGCTGTATCAAGCAAGACCCCATTTCCGGGGGCGTCGACTCGCCCCGGGTCCAGTAAGATGTCCGCTATGGGTGCCTGGCCTCTAGATGAGAATGCCCCAGGGGATTCCGTGGGATGGTATGTCCACGTACCCTTCTGTGCCGCCAAGTGCGGCTATTGCGATTTCTACTCGGTTCCGATCAGCCCCGCCCTGGTGGACGATCTGGCCGGGGCTCTCCGGCATGAAATAGCCATCCGGAATCCCGCCCGGCCCGTGGAGACCATATTCGTAGGCGGCGGCACTCCGACCGTCATCTCCGAGCCGGTGTTGCACTCCATCCTCCAGGCCGTGGCGGCCTGCACCGGTCCGGTCGAGGGATTCACCATCGAGGCCAACCCCTGCAGCATCGACCTGCCGAAGCTGGAGGCACTCCGCAAGCTAAGGGTCAACAGACTGTCACTAGGGGTCCAATCCTTTGATGGCGACGAGTTGGCAACCCTGCAGCGCAACCACCAGCCGCATCACATCGGCCGGTCCGTGGCCGCTGCCCGAGCCGCCGGGTTCGACAACCTCAATCTGGATCTGGTCTACGCCATCCCGGGCCAGACCCTCGAGGGCTGGGGCCGGTCGCTGCGCCGGGCCGTGGAATTGGAACCCGAGCATCTGTCGTGCTATTGCCTGATCTACGAGCCGGGCACCCCGCTGGCCCGGCTGCGCGATCAGGGCCGGATCACGCCCTGTGATCAGGACCTGGAAGCTGACATGTTCGAACTGACCATCGACGAGTTGTCGGCCGCCGGCTACCAACACTACGAAATCAGCAACTTCGCCCGGCCGGGCCGGCAGTGCCGAGCCAATGTCATCTATTGGGAGAATCGAGAGTACCTGGGCCTGGGGCCGTCGGCGGTGTCTTATCTTGACGGCCTGCGGAGCAAGAACGTGCCCGATGTCCGCAAGTACACCGAACTCATGCACTCTGATCCCGCGGCCGTCATCATCGAGCAGGAGCGCTTGACGCCGATCCATCGGGCCCACGAAACTGCGGTGCAGATGCTGCGGCTGACCGAGGGCATCGACGTCCAACGATTCCGAAACCAAACCGGCTACGACCCCCGGCAGTTGTTCGCCAGGCAAATCAACGACTTCACCTCACTCGGACTGATCGAAACCACCCAGACGAGGATCCGCCTCACCCCCCGCGGCATGCTCCTGACCAATCGCGTCAGCTCGGCACTCCTGCCCGACCCCTCCGCGGACCCACCCGAATAGCGCACCGTGATCTCTGCGGTGAGAAGAACGCCTGCTAGGATGGCAAACGGGTCAGTTGGAGCACGCCGCGCTGCGGTGGAAAGCGGGCCTGCGTCCTTTCTGCCCGCCAGTTCGTCTTCCCGTCGAGGCTGAATTCATCGCCTTCCTCGATCGAGCATCCCGCCGCCAGGAAGCGCTCGGCCAGTTCATACATCACCGCCGAAACGCTCTCGTCAGGCTCGCCCTCGGTGACGATCTCGATGTCCGGCATACCGAAGGCATGCAGCCCCAAGGTGTCGGCTACGAAGCATCCCCCCTCGGGCTCTTCCAAGGGCAGCACCCGGAAGTTGACGCAGCAGCCGGCGATCGCGGCGCCGCCCTCTTCACGTTGGCCGGCGCTCGCCGAGGTCGACTGGGCGGTGGAGCCCAGCGAGGCGGCCGGCGGAACCAGGCGGCCGGCCTCCGGCCAGAGCACCGCCATCACCTGGGAGAATTCGCCCAGGGCGGCGTGGGCCCGGCGGTGGAGGTGGACGATATCCACTCCCGGTGTCTCGGCGGGGCTGTGCGTGGTGAGCGATACGTTGGCCCGGTGACCGGCTACCGAAGACGACGCCTCCAGCCAGTCCCACGACTGCGCCGCCGCGTAGTCGATCTGGTCCTGCCCAACCGGCCTCGGGGCCCCGGCCAGTTGCAAAGTCATCGGACCGGTGCGAATCTTGATCCGCTCTCTCGCCGGGCCTGGGCCCTGGTCGTCAGGTGGCACGCTGAGGAGTTCCGCGTCACGCTGGCCGGTCCGCCGGAGCGAGGCCAGGAAGACCTCTCCCGCCGCCTCCCATGCGCTGCCCAGCAGGACTATCGTGGTGAAGTCAATCGGCAGTGCCGGCCGGATGATGAGTTCTTCGATCGAGGTACCGGCGGTAGGCCTCGGATCGTTAACCTCCTCGGGTTCAGCATCGTCAACCTCCTCCGGTACCGCATCGTCAACGTCTTCGGGTTCAGCATGGTCAGTGTCTTCCTCAGCCGGGGCGGGCTCGGTACCGTGATCGCCGCCAACCTCGGCCTCGACGGTAGGCCCTTCGAGGTTGGCGGGATCAGTCACGCTCTCCGTAGGTTCCTCACCCTCATCCTCCTGACCTTCCGCCCCCGCGCATTCAGGCGGCAGGCTCTCCGCCGCCGACCGCTCGGCCGGAAGCGCGGCGCTCGACGGCCCTGCATCAATTGGCGGGTCCCCCAGATCGGTCAGTGGCGGTTTGAGCAGAGGTGATCTCTCACCCCTGGGTCGAAAGGTGATCCAGCCCAGGACCTCGATGCCTAACGCCCCCAACAGGGCCACCCAGCCGAGGGCGCTGGTGTGTTGGGCGATCCAGGCGGCAACGACGAGCAACAAGACCACCGCCTCGGCCGGCCATGACCGGCTTCCTTCCCGTACCGCGGTCACCAACCGATACAGCGCGGATGCCGAAGTCAGCAGACCGAGGATGGCAAAGACCCAGATCACCAGCAGATGTCCGTTTCAGCAAGTGGTTCTCGCTTCGGGACCGTCAGACACCGGCGAGACGCCGGTGCCACAGTCTCGGGAGCACAGTCTTGGGACCGCAGTCTTGGGAGCAGGCCGGGGGACGCCGCCCGCGCTTATTCACCGTCAAAGAACTCGTCCGGGATCGGGATCAACCTGCCGTCACGGTTCACGCAGGCCAATGTCGTACTAGCCTCGCAGAGAACGGCATCCCCGCGGCGCAGCACGTATGAATGATCGATCCGGGCCCGGGTCAACCGATCTATTCGCGTGGTCAGGATCAGCTCGTCGTCGTACCGCGCCGGGGCCAGGAATCGACACTCGATCTTGGCCACCACAAAGAGAAACCCCCGTTCCTCCAGATCCCGATACCGCAAACCCGCCTGACGGAGCAACTCGGTCCGGCCCATCTCGAAGTACTCGAAGTATCGAGAGTGATGGAGATAACCCATCGGGTCGCTTTCCGCGTAGCGCACCCGGATGGTCAGGTCGCAAGAAACAGGCCTGGGCGTCGTCATGGCACCATTGTCCGGGCCTAAGCACGGGATGCAAGCGCCCCGGCCACCGACCACCATCAGCCATCAAGCATCGTGCCGGGGAGTGCCCATCGGTCAGGAGCATGATCCCCGCAAGGAGCGGCCGCTACTTAGGTCGGTTATTAACTCTACGGATCGCCGCCGGCGGCGCGCAGGGCATCGCCTACGCATCCGCCGTGCTGGCCCAGCAAGGTCTCGGCCTGGCGCCGGGAAAGGTCGAGCTGCTGCATGACGATCGCCGTCTTCGCCCGGCCGCCGGCGGCCTGCAGCAGACGCCCGGCCTCGGCCCGCCCCAGCCCGGTCGCCGCGGCCACGACTCGGATAGCGCGGTCGACCAGTTTCCGACAGGCATACGTATTCAGGTCCACCATCAGATTGCCGTAGGTCTTGCCCAGACGGACCATCGCCCCGGTGGTCAGC
>CAZFMS010000192.1:0-8515 GCA_964520125.1 uncultured Planctomycetaceae bacterium | reverse complement strand
GTGACCGGCATGAAGCCAGAGACCGGCATGCACGCCGATGAAGCGGTTGCCCGCGGCGCCGCCCTGTACGCCGAACAACTTCTGGCCGCGCGCAAGGGGGACGACTCCCCGATGCGTATCGACATCACGGAAATGACGGCGCACAGCATGGGAATCCAGTGGAAGGAGCCGGGAACCGATCAGGCCGAAAAACGATCAACTCGGCCTGGCGGTCGTCGTGCAGGGCGAAGTGCTGGTCGTGGGCGGGAGATTCCACGATCACTTCGTGCATGCCCACTCCCGGGATGGCGGCGCGGAGCGGCGATTTGTCGCTGTCCGCCTCAGGCATAGGTGGGTTAGGCCCTGAGGCCGCAGCCGGCGACGGGGTCGGCCTTGGGGTGGATACTCCGTGATCATCAATGGTAAGGGCGGGATACTTGTTGGGCACCACGCGGACCCGCCAGCCCCGGCCGTCAGTCGTCGCGTAGTCGTCGCGAACGGCGTAAACCTCGGGCGGGGTCTGCCGCTCGTGTCCGGGACAGAACGGGCAGTCCTCGACATATTCCGCCGGTCGTGGCCTGGGCCGGGCGGTCGAGAAATCCTGCGGCCGCTCGGCTCGCCGCGGGGCTACGATCACCCATTGGCCGGTGAGCGGGTTCTGTCGAAACTCGGGCATCTTTCTACTTTGAGGTTTCCCGCTAGGCATGGGGCGGCTCGCTTGTGCGTGGGGGATGTAGAACATCCGACGCCGGGACTGGTCACCGGTTCATCATGCCTTCTTGCGCACGGCCGAAACAGCCTTGCCCACGGCCGACACGGCAGCCACCAGTTCGTCATACTCCCCCTCGGCGATGGTCCGCAGGTCAAACAGGATTGTCCCCTCGCGAATCCGCGGGAGGACGCTCGGATCGCTCAGCCGCAATCTCCGGGTGGTCTCGTCGACCGAGATTCCCGCGGCCGGCGGCCAGCGCACCACGGCGGTGGCCATCGGCCAGGCCGGCAGAGAACCGCCACCGGCGAAGCCTTCATCCTGAATTACGGTGAACGACTCCTGGGGCATCGCCCGGCCCAGGCGCGAGGCCAACTCCTTCGCCCGGGCGGTCAGTGATTCGCCGGACTCCGACAGGCTGGCCAGCAACGGCACCTGCTCTTTGACCTGCTCGGGCGATTGGTACAGCTCCAGGGTTGCTTCCAGGGCGGCGATGACCAGCTTGTCGATGCGCAGGGCCCGGGCCATCGGATCACGTCGCAGCCGGTCGATGATCTCGGTCTTGCCCAAGAGGATGCCGGCCTGCGGCCCACCCAGCAGCTTGTCACCACTGAAGGCCACCAGGTCCGCACCGGCCTTCAGGCTGCCGATGACGGTGGGCTCGTCGGCCGCCGTCCACATGGCGTCTTCCAGCAGGGCCCCGCTGCCCAGGTCGTCGAACATCAGCAGGCCGCGCCGATGGGCCAGCTCGGCGAGTTTCCCCACCGCCGGCGACTCGGCGAAGCCCACGACGCGATAGTTGCTGGTGTGCACGTGCATCAACATGGCGGTGTGTCCGCCGATGGCCGCTTCGTAGTCGGCCAGGTGAGTCTTGTTGGTGGTTCCCACCTCGCGGAGGATGGCGCCACCGGCGGTCATGACTTCGGGGAGTCGAAACGAGCCGCCGATCTCGATCAACTGGCCGCGCGAGACGATTACCTCACGTCCGCGGGCCAGTCCGTTGAGGACCAGCATGGTCGCCGCGGCGTTGTTGTTTACGACCAGGGCGGCCTCCGCACCGGTCAGGCGACCCAGCAGGCCCTCGGCGTAATGGCCGCGGCGGCCGCGTTTGCCGGTGGGCAGGTCAATCTCCAGGGCGCAATACCCCCGGGCGGCACGGCAGATGCGTTCTACTGCCGCGTCGGGCAATACGCTGCGCCCCAGGCCGGTGTGCAGGACGACGCCGGTGGCGTTGATCACGCGGATCAGGCGGTTGGCCTGCTGGGCCTCGATCACCGCCAGAGTCCTCGAAAGGAGCGATTCGACCCGGCAGTCCGCCTCGGCGGCCGCACCATCGAGCAGCTCTCGGCGGAGTGATTCGACTGCCTCTCGGAGCGCCTCGGTGACCACCGAGTTGGGCAGGTCGCCCAGTCCCGGCGAGGCCGCCGCGGCCTTGAGCAGCACGGTTACCGACGGGATCTTCGACAGGTCATACCCTGCAGGCGCCGCCACAAGTGTCCTCCGCGGAGGGGTCCAAGAGACAAACACTCAACCAACCCGGCTCATGCTCGTCCGGGCCAACGGCTTCGTCAACCGGCGCGCCGGTCCGGCGACCCAGGCAGATCTCCCCCCCCCTTCCTTCAGATGGTAGCCGATGGCCGAACGCCCGCGCCACGCCGGCTACAACAGGACCCGCTCGTCACCCACGCGCTTGGTGAATTGCACTCGATCCAAGTACTCGAGCATCGGCTGCACCACCCGACGGCTCAGCTTCAGGGCGTCGCGCACCTCGGCCAGCTTGAACGGTCGATCCCGGCCCAGCTTCCGGACCATTTCCTTCAGTCGTTCCACGGCCTCGGCAGACATATAACGCTGCGGGGCGATGTTCACCAGGCGGGGCTCACACTTGGCCAGGTCTTGCAACATTTTCGACCGCTGCTTGGACAGTTTCCCCGTCGTTCTCGAGGCCGACCAGGCCGGGGGATCAAACCCCGCGGCGGTGATTTCCTCAACCAGCCGCTCGACCAAAGCCGCGTCTTCGGGCGACAGCGACGGACGGAATTCGTGATGGGCCACATAGGGGCCGTTGATCAACACGCTGCCGGCCTCTTGCAGCCGACCGAAGATCAGCTTGCCGCAGCCGGTGGCGCTGCGTTTCTCGATCCACCCGACGAATCGATCGCGAAGCACGCCCGGCTCGCTGGGGTTGCCCTGGTGATGGCGCTTCAGGTAGGCCAAGGCCCGCCGCTCGATCCCCTTGATAGTCTCCCCATGCACCCGTCGTCCGCCGCCGACGGTGATCCAAACGCCCTCCTGCTCCAGCCGCTTCTCCAGCTCCGGCACCTCTTCCGGCTGGACGCCCACCGCGCAGGCCAGGCCCATGGCACTGGGCGTGGCGAATCCCGCCTGCCGTACGGCTTCGGCATAGCGCACGAAGGGGTCTTCGGATTCCGCCCTCGCCAGCGCCGCCAGTTCGTCGTCGTGTTGAGGGCGGAATCGGCGGGAGACGGGCCGCACCACGCGCCCGCCGCCGATGGTCGCCTGGGCCGTCTCGTTGCGCAGGATGAACTGCTGATCGAACGCCGCGGCTACCGGGCGGGTAAACCGCAATTGAGCCAGAGCATCGGCCCCGGGCTCGATCTCCGATGCACCTGCTACCACCAGCATCGCCAGGCTCTCCCGGGTGCCCATGCACATTCGCACCCGACGGTGCGAGGCGACCGGTTTCTCGCGTCTGGCGAGGATTCGCACCCGGGCGTCCACGTATCGAGAACCGGTCAAATAACCGGGGGTGGCCAGTTCCATGCCCCGCTGGATCAGGTCCCGGTCCAGGCCGGTCAGGTTCAACGCTGCCCGCTGACCGATTCCCGCGTCGGCCACCTCGGTCCCGAAGGAGTGCACCTCCCGAACCTTGCAGGAGAGCCCCACCGGCTGAAGCTCGAGCGTGCAGCCGGGAGCGACCGTCCCGGCCAGGACCGAGCCGGTGACCGCCGTTCCGCGTCCGCGGATGGCGAACACCCGATCGATCGCCAGACGGAAGATCGAGCCCGAAGTCCGGGAGGGTAGCTCGCTGACCAGCTTGCCGAGGATCGAGCGGATCTCGTCGATCCCCTGGCCGGTCTTCGCCGAGGTGGCCGCCATCGGCCAGTCGCGCAACGAGGTCCTCTCGGTGAAGGATGCGATCTCCCGCTGAACCACCTCCAGGCGTTCGGCGGGGACCAGATCGGCCTTGCTGATGGCGATCAGCCCGGACCGCACCCCCAGGAGATCGAGGATCTCCACGTGCTCCCGGGTCTGGGGCATCACTCCGTCGTCGGCGGCCACCACCAGCATGCCCAGGTCGATCCCCGTCGCCCCGGCAACCATGGTCCGGACGAAGCGCTCATGGCCCGGCACATCCACAATCCCCACGTTGAGCGTGCCCGGGCCGCCCTGGGGATCCGGCAGGGCCAGGTGGGCAAATCCCAGCTCGATGGTCATTCCCCGGACCTGCTCCTCGGGCAGGCGATCAGGGTCGACGCCGGTCAGGGCCTTCACCAGGGCGGATTTGCCGTGATCGATATGCCCGGCAGTGCCCAGGATGCAGCATTGGTGGCGCTGCGGGCCATCGTCTCCTTTTTGCGGTGCAGCGTTGCCCATGTCGTCATCCTAATGCACCTGCCCGGGGGACGACAGTTCAGAGGCCTCGCCCAGGCCCTCGCCGGGACGCCGGCGGAGACCCCCGTCCGAGGGCAAGAGTCAAAAGCTCTTTGACTAGCCGACATTTGGCCGATATCATCAGGTGAGCATGGTGGGCTGGCGAGAAGCACTTGCTGGGCCGATCACCCACCGATTGGTTGGGCGGCGGCTACCGGCGGGGAAGACGAACTGCAGAGAGTAGCGGCGCGAAATTCTCTTTCGCCCGATCATGCTCTTTGCACCTTTTTGGGGGGCTGCCGAATCGCGTTCTATCGTGCCTTTCTGTCGCCGGATGCCGGCCCCCTGCTGACCGCCGTTGACTACTCTGCCCGTCGCTCGCACGATACCGATCGTGACCGGACGCTGGTTCATCCCGATTGCCCTGTTGAGCTTCGGCCTGTTGGTGGTCGGCCTGTGGAGCTATCTCTCGGCTTCCCGGGAAGGCGACGCCCGGCCGAACACCCGCCGAGCCTCGCCCGACCCCTGGGGCGCCGAACTCAACTCCCCGCCGGAGACCGCAGAACCCTTCGATGCTCCGGGCCGGCGGGACCGGCGCCGAGCATCTCCAACCCAAAGTGCGATGTCCCGCCCTCCCCGCAGTCGTCGGTCAATCCCCTGGCGCCCGCTGGCCGCCGAGCTGGCCCAACGCCTGGATGACGCCGCCGTGCGCTTCCGCAGCAACCTCGCCGGCAGCGCTGTCTACGGCTTCGTCCGCGGCCAGGCCGAGATGCAGGCGGGCGATTACCTCGCCGCCCTCGAGCGTTTCGACGGCCTATTAGCCGGTCAGCCCGACAACCTGCCCGCCGCCCTGGCCAAGGCCGACGCCCTGGTTGCCCTGGGCCGCTTCACCGAAGCGGCCGCGATCTACGACGGTGCACTCCGCCACGCCCCCGGCGAGGCCGCCGTCCGCTACGACTACGGAATCCTGTTGTGTCGCCTGGCGAGATTCACCGAGGCGGCCGACCAGTTCCGGGCCCTGCTCAGAATCGATCCCCAACATGCCCGCGGCCATTACAACCTGGCCATCATCGCCCAGGTCGCCGGACGACTCGGCGAGGCCCGAGACGCGTGGCAGGACTTCACCCACCTGCGCCCCGACAGCGCCGACGGCTGGTTCAATCTCGGCGTGGTCTGGATGGATTTCGATCAGCCGCTGGAGGCCGCCTGGTGTTTCCTGCAAGCCATTGCAATCGACCCGGAAGCCCCCGGCGGGCATCTGAACCTGGGCCAGGCCTACGCCGCGGCGGGTCACCTCGAAGCCGCCCTCGACGCGATGATCGACGCCGACGAACTGGCCCCGTGTGACCCGGCCGTCATGCGCTGCCTGGCGGATCTGCATGAACAGATCGCCTACCCGGGCGGTCCCGACGCCGAGGTCCATCTCTCCCGGGCGGATCTGCTGCGCGAACAGATCGAACTCCTCGACATCGAACGTGCCGCTCCGTGGACGATGGTCGCCCGCCCTCCGGAGGCTCCGGAGTAAGGGGCCACTCGGCTCGAGAGCCCCCGAGCTACAGAGCCGGCTTGTGTCAAGCCGGTGCCTCGGCAGGGGGGTACGCTCCCACGTGATGCCGGGCCACCCCCCGACCAAGGTCGGGGGCTCTTGGGGCCCTACTGGCGTCGGGGGTGCTGTTGGCGTGGCCTGGCGCTGGAATCCTAGAGTGCAATGGGGTCTTGGTAGAGGGGGCCGGGCCCGGGAGCCTACTTGAGTTCCACCGACCAGTAGGCGTTGTCCAGGAATGCCTTCCAGCTTGCGTACCGTCCCTCGGACAGCTTCACCGTCAGGACCGGATTGCGCCGCGGCTTGCAGGGGGCGGTGATGAGGGTCAGGTGGGCTTGTTCCGGAGTGTGGCCGCCCTTCTTGATGTTGCATCGCAGGCAGGCACAGACCACGTTCTCCCAGGTCGTCTTGCCCCCCTGACTCCGGGGAACGACGTGGTCGAGCGAAAGCTCGCTGGTCGGGTACTTCTTGCCGCAATACTGGCAGCGGTTTCCGTCACGGGCATATAGATTGCGGCGGTTGAACTTCACCGAATGCCGAGGCAGCCGGTCATAGACCGCCAGGCGGATGATCCGCGGGACGGCGACGTGGAAGCGGACCGTCCTCACCCAGTCATGGGCGTTCGGCTCGAACTCCCGGGCCAGCTTGCTCAGCTCGCACCACTCGGAGAAGTCATACGCCGTATACTGGCCACGATCGACGTACACGACCTCGGCCAGCTCACGAAACAGGAGGCTGAAGGCTCGGCGAACGTTTACTACCCGCAGGGCCAGGTAGTTCCGGTTCAGCACCAAGACGTTGCAACTCAGACCTACAGGTTGGGCGATCATCACAGCCCTCTAGTTTCGCACGGTCCGTCGGCATGGTCAGAAGATACCCGAGCGGACAGATCAGGATCCCCCGGGAACTGCCGTCCTTCGCCCCCCATTATCCCCTTCCCTAACTCATGATAGAAGCCGGACGGGCATCTTGCAAGAGACCGCTAACATCGGCCACCACGCGGCTTACGAAGCCCCCCGTTGGCCGTCCCACGGCGAATGCCGGGGGATTGAACCGTACAGTGAAGAAAGCCCCTGGGCGAGATTATGTTCAGGGCTGGGTGCCCGGCGCCGAGGCCCGACTCCGTCAGCGGGGCGCTGATAGACAATCGACCCGCCGCCGCAACAACCAATGGCCATGACCCGCCCGCCCCGGCCAAAGAAAGGGCGTCCCTGAGCCATTGGAAAACCGACCGCCTCCAAGTACCATATGCACTCTCTGGACTGTTGAAACTGCACTGAAGAATCACTCAACCATCTAACACCGAAGCATCGAGGGAAGATCATGCAATCCATACTCGCCAAGCTGGGCATCGAGTCCACCAATCCAGGCGTTTTCAACGGCCGCTGGCTCGGCTCTGCCGAGAAGCTGGACGTTGTTTCTCCCATCGACGGCCAAGTCATCGCCGCGGTGACCCAGGCCACGCCCCAGGAATACGAACAGACCGTGGCCGCCGCCGCCGCCGCCTTCGAGACTTGGCGCACTGTCCCGGCCCCCAGGCGTGGTGAGCTGGTCCGCCGGCTGGGCAACGCCCTCCGCGAGGTCAAGGACGATCTCGGGGCCCTGGTGAGCCTGGAGATGGGCAAGATCCGGCCGGAAGGCGAGGGCGAGGTCCAGGAGATGATCGACATCTGTGACTTCGCCGTCGGTCTGTCCCGGCAGCTCTACGGCCTGACCATGCACTCCGAGCGCCCGGGCCACCGCATGTACGAGCAGTGGCATCCCCTGGGCGTCATCGGCGTGATCAGTGCTTTCAACTTCCCTGTCGCCGTCTGGGCCTGGAACTCGGCCCTCAGCGCCGTCTGCGGAAACGCCACCCTCTGGAAGCCCTCCAGCAAGACCCCCCTCACCGCCATCGCCACCACCAAGGTCGCCGCGAAGGTTTGCAAAGAGATGGACGTCGACCCCGCGATCTTCAGCCTGGTCGTCGGACGGGGATCGACGATCGGTGAGTTGCTAATCGCCGACCGACGCATTCCCCTGGTCTCGGCCACCGGCTCCTGCCGCATGGGCTACCGCATCGGCGAAGTGGTCGGCAAACGGCTGGGCCGCACCATACTGGAACTGGGCGGAAACAACGCCATCATCGTCACCCCCGAAGCCGATCTGGACATGACCATGCGGGCCATTCTCTTCGGCGCCGTCGGCACCGCCGGCCAGCGGTGTACCTCCACCCGCCGGATCATCGTCCACGAGTCGATCCGCAAGGAACTCACCGATCGACTCACCGCTGCCTATGAGCAGGTCAACATCGGCGATCCCCTGGCCGAAGGCACCCTCATGGGCCCGCTGATCGACCCCGAGGCGGTCGACAACATGCAGACCGCCATCAAGCGCATCAAGGAGGCCGGCGGGGAGATCCTCTACGGCGGCCAAGCCCTATCCGGCGAGAAGTACCCCGGCGGTTGTTACGTAACCCCGTGCATCGCCTCGGCCAAGAACGAGTTCGAGATCGTCCAGGAGGAGACCTTCGCCCCGATCCTTTACCTCATCTCCTACGGCGATCACAGCCAAGATCAGAGCCGCGACCGTAAGGGAGCGGTCAACGATCTTGACCAAGCCATCCGCTACCACACCTGCGCAGTAGCTACCAAATCAAATGTGACCATAAGAAAATCTTGAGAAATGTC